>JBKQWH010000103.1:0-26081 GCA_052139635.1 Capsulimonadaceae bacterium | reverse complement strand
TGACTCACGGACAACAAGTTCCGAGACTCAAGTGATCTAGATGGCGCCCGTTCTCGCTGCCACCAGACACGTGCCCGTAGGAGAAACCATGACAGAAAACGCGACGGAGTTTGGAAGATCCACTGTTGAGGCCTTGGATTCGTATATTCAGGACTTCAAGTCTCCCTCAGAATGGCGTTGCGAGGCGGTCCAGTACGCGATCGAGAGCCATGCTCGCCGGCTAATTCCCGCCTTTGAGACTGCGTTTGACTGTGCGGAGCGGCTTTCCAAGTGGCACTTGCGCGTGATTGGCGGCACGAGATTGCAAGCTCTTGAACACCCCCTTGTCGAGGTGGCTGCCTTCTACGAGCGCAACGGTTCGTTAGGGCGGTTGGCGACAGTTTTACAGGGTTTGGCGCAGATTACAGGAGAAGAGTCGGTGCGATACTTCGGCGACGGTTATCGGCGGCTTGTCGCTACAGGCGAGCCCGACATTCTTCTCGACCTAGCCGTGGCTGCACTAAACCTTCCGGAGGATCTGGGCGCCGCCATACGAATTGCGGTCGCCGGCGCCCTAGGTGCTACCAGTTCAGTTGACAAATATGCCGAACAACCACAGATACTACTGCTGATTGGCGCTTCCCAGCAAGCCGAAAACCCCGGCGACGACCTCAAGTCTGCATTCTCTAGGCTTCCGTGGCTCGCGGCCGAGACTGTCTCGCGATTCGCGCCATGGGCCGGCTGGCTTGCAGAGGTATTCGCCGAGTTACTCCTTCGAGACAGCCAATTTGAAATGTGCCTGTGGGTTCTGAAAGTGCTGCTGGGTGTCGATGCCGCTGTTTCATGTGTAAAGGAAGTCCCAGCCGACGATCGTATGCTGAGATGGACACGCGCCGTATCCTCACTCGCGCAGGCGAGTCTTGGCCACGACGATCCAGATCGCAGTCTTCGGGCGGCAATCCTCTTGGCCTACCTGGGAGATACCTCCGTAGCGTCGGCTTTGATCGATGCGTCCAGGGGAGATGATGCAGGGGCCAGCAGAGCACTAATGGCGCTGTTATACGCCAGGCGATTACAATCAGGTGTAACGGCACAGGCCATTAGAGAAAGCCCGGCGTTTTCGAGTCCAACACCCTATCGCGATGCTGTGTTCGCGCGCGTCGGGCAGCACGATGCCCGGCGCAAATGCCTCCAGTTTCTTTGCGACCTCGCCTCGCGCCGACGAGCCGTCGTCATGGACGAGTGTTATTTGCCCTTGAGAAGTGCTAAGGGTGGAACCTGGCAGATGTCGGACGATCCTCAACTCCAATCGCTTACCGTAGATGCCATCGGTCCAGACATGACGGCGGATGAGGCCGGGGTCGTTCTCGATTTACTGCCGTTCGTCCAGTGCGGCGTGCGACAGCGATGTGTTGAGCACCTCGTGCGCGTGAGCGATCCGTCGGTAAAGGATCGGCTGCTCGAGTACCTACAAGGGGAATCGAGCGGCGTCATTCGATCAATAGGAGGCCTTCCGTCGGTTGGTTAACGTGACGTACGACGGAAACGGCCCATCCACGGTCGGAATGGGTCACAGGCGGTGTGGCCATCATGGACGGCTATTTCCGGTGCGCGCGGCGAGGGCGGCAAGAAAGGCTTCCGGATCGGCCGGCGAGAAAAGCAAGTCGGTTCCCGACACTGTCACGATGTGGACCACACGCTTCACGTCCGTGATGTAAACAAGGGCCGTGCGGCCGGTGACGAGTCGATACCAACCGACGTGGTAGCCGGGAAGGCTCATACCGTTCGTCCGCAAGGCTGGCTTGACGTCGTCGTACTGCTCCCCCGACACTCGCCGAGCCGAGTAGATCTGCGCGAACGGCACGCGCAGCCGGTACATGCCGCTCCCGACATTGAGACCGTCCCTGTCAATCGACGCCGACGCCCGGCGCATTGTGGAGACGGCAACCAGAACCACCACGACCAGAGGAATCGTCGACAGCGCGGCCATCGGAGCCACCTGCGGCGCCGCCAGAAACACCGAATACGCCAGTACTCCGATTGGCGCACCAACAACCATGCATAATGTGAGTACCGCCGACGCAGGCGCCGGTGCGATGGGAAACCTGTCAGTCAATTCCGTAGTGCCTCATGCAACCAATGAACCTCCCCGTGGCAAGCCACGGGGTATCGAAAGAAATAGGCGTCCGCCGCAAGTGCCTCGTCACAATTGCTACGCGAGTCGGAACGTGTGTCCCTCGCTACTGTCTGCGGGACTCGTGTCGCTGGAGAGCAGTGCACGAACACCGGTCTAATCGTCAAACAGCTTCAGTTGCGCGAAGTGTCGCAGGGTTTCAGTCGCCCGCTGGCCCTGATTCTTGACGTACGTTGCAACCGTATCCCAGTTGTTACGCTTACCGACTGTCGCGACGTAGTATCCGTCGGACCAGAACTCCCCACCCCACAGTTCCTTCTTGAGGTCCGGGAACTTGCTGAACAGCGTGCGGGCACTGATGCTCTTAAAGATTCCGACGATCCTCCCCGGACTCATTTTCGGATGGGCCGAACACAGGATATGGATGTGATCACGGTCCGCACCCATCTGTTCGAATTCGATATCACCGCGCTCCTGAATCTCGCCGGCGATCCGAACCAACTCAGCCTCAATTTCCGGTCGAAGTAACGCCTTCCGATATTTAACCGGAAACACGATGTGATAGTGAATCTCGGAAGCGCAATGCCAGCTCTTCTTCACAGACATACTAACAAGTATGCCAGAAACGCCTCACCAAACCGGACGGTGACGTAAGGCTGCAAGGACGTGCAGGTCCGCGGCAAGCCGCGGGGAAATCTTTTATATTATAGCCGAGAAATACCCCGGTTCACACAGTCGGGATCGCTCGGTAGCAACACGGGCCGGAATTCGACCCCACCCCGGCCCTCCCCGCAAGCGGAGAGGGAGTTGCGGAACTCGACCCCTCCCCGGCCCTCCCCGCAAGCGGAGAGGGGGTTGCGGAATTCGGCAACGGGGCGAGACACCCCGCTCAGGACAGCCGGCGTGGCACCCGCTGGAACTCATGCGCGGGATGGGGCATAGTGATACCCAGTATTTCAGGGTTGTTTCAGACCGTCGCCCCACAATGGACTTGCATCCGAAAACGCCGATCCACGGAGAATAGAACCGCGGGGCCGTGAGCGACGGTTCGCTGGCTCCGATCGACTCCTTCGTATGCTCGACGTTCGACGTAATGCCCGCGGACTGCGTCGAATATGTCTTGAACCGTGATGCAGATGATGAAATGATGAGGATGATTAAGAACCAGCCTCATACTCAGGCCTTGCGCATCTGTGCATTACCTCGAATTCGACAGCCAATAAGGAGGTTATCGTGACGCTTACATTACATCGCCGTAGCCGGCGCATTCTGCCGGCGCTTCTCACATGCGCGTTCGCCTTGTTGGGGCAGGCGGCCGTCCATTCTCAGAATTTCGGCAGCAATGTGCTGATCTTCACGCCGTCGATGTCGCCGGCATCGATTCAAAACCAGATCAACGCGGTTTTCGCCAGCCAGCAGAATAGCCAGTTAGGCACGGGCCGATACGCATTCTTCTTCCAGCCCGGCACGTACAATGTTAACGTTCCGGTCGGCTATTACACGCAGGTCCTCGGACTCGGGCAAACGCCGGACGGGGCCACCGGGACCACGATCAACGGTTATGTCGACGCGACGGATACCCAGGGCGCCGCGCTCTGCAACTTCTGGCGGGAGGCGGAAAACCTCGCTGTGAATCCCTCCAGCACGACATGCGACCCTTCCAACCCCTGTACCGCCCCGCTGACCTCGGACACCGACGTGTGGGCCGTGGCGCAGAGTGCTCCCCTTCGACGCGTACACATTGAGGGCAACCTTCAACTGTCTGACTACATCAATGGATACGGCAGTTTGCCCGGAGCCTCCGGTGGAGTCTTCATCGGCGATTCCGAGGTCGATGACGAGATCGACCCGGGCTCACAGACAGAGTCGCTTTCGAGGAACGACAGCTATCAGAGCTGGCCTTACGGCCTCTGGAACACGGTATTTGTTGGCGACACCAACCCGCCCACCGGAACGTTTGACGCTGACGGTTACACCGTCGTCCACACGACCCCCGTGATTCGGGAAAAGCCGTTCCTGACGTACAGTTCCAGCACGAACACTTACAGCGTGTTTGTCCCGTCGCTCCGGCCGGTGAACAGCCAGGGACCGAGTTGGACATCGGGATCGGAACCGGGAACGTCCATCTCCATCAGCAAGTTCTATATTGCCCAGGCGGGTACGGACACGGCTGCAACCATCAATGCCGCCCTTGCTTCGGGGGATGACCTCATCCTCACGCCAGGCATCTACCTGCTGGACGGGCCGATCAATGTCACCAATGCCGGAACGATCGTGCTCGGGCTCGGCTTTGCGACCCTGCAGCCAACAAACGGCACGGCGGCGATGACGGTCGCCGATGTCAGTGGCGTGGATGTTTCGGGGATACTTTTCGACGCGGGGACGTCGACATCGCCGGTTTCCCCGTACCTGTTGCAGCTTGGCCCGCGCGGAAGCTCGCTCAGCCATGCGGCGAATCCGATCACGCTTCACGATGACTTCTTCCGAGTGGGCAACGACGGTAATGACGACGACACCGCCGCCGAGTGCATCGAGATCAACAGCAGCAACGTCATTGCCGACGATCTCTGGATCTGGCGGGCGGACCACGATACAAACGGCGGCAACGACATTCCGTGGACCGGCGATGTCGCCGCCAACGGACTGGTGGTGAACGGCAATGACGTCACGATCTACTGCCTGGAGTGTGAGCACTTCCAGCAGTACCAGACACTCTGGAACGGCAACGGCGGCGAGGTTTATATGTATGAGAGCGAAATCCCATACGACATTCCGTGGGAAAGCGCCTGGATGAGCACGTGGCAGGATGTGCCGCAGGACGGCTATCCGTCTTACAAGGTGGCGGATTCCGTGACCAGCCATCAGGCGTTCGGGCTCGACATCGCCATGTGGTTCGGCACGTCGCTTTCCCTGAAAAACGCGATCGAGGTTCCTCCGTATCAGCCCGGCGTCAATTTCACCGACTCGTGGGTCGGAGGCACGGACCCGTCCGCCCCGATCCTCAACGTGATCGATGGGGATGACGGCATAGTCGACCCGTCGATGAACTGGGCGAACTTACTGGACTACTATCCGCCGGCGTTGCCGGCGGTGATCGGCACACCGTTTCAGTGGGGTGATGGAATTGGTCTGGTTCCGCAGCAGGTACCGAACCTGTCAGGCGAGACTGCGATTGCCTGCGGAGGGGGTCATACACTGGTACTTCAGCCCGACGGCGCGTTGTGGGCGTGGGGGTTTAACGGAAGCGGCCAACTTGGCGACGGTACAACGACGACCACCGCAAGCCCGGTGAGGGTGACCCCGTCGACCGGGCTTACCAACGTGGTCGCTATGTCGGCTGGCACCGACCATTCCATGGCTCTCCAATCGGGCGACGTGTGGACGTGGGGCTTTAACGACTTTGGCCAGCTTGGCAACGACAGTGTCACAAATAGCGATGTCCCCGTGCAGGTATCCGGTCTTACCAACGTGGTCGCGGTCGCCGGAGGCGGAGCCCACAGTCTGGCGCTCCAGTCAAACGGCGACGTGTGGGCCTGGGGCTATAACGTGTATGGTCAAATCGGGCTCCCGCCGCCGACCAGTCCCGGCGGTTCCCTGGACAAACTCGCTCCAGTCCAGGTCTCTGGCCTTCCCGCTGTGACCGCGATTGCCGGCGGTTACTACCACAGCCTCGCAATTGGATCCGACGGCGTCGTCCGCGCCTGGGGAGCGAATTGGGACGGACAACTCGGCAACGGCACAACGACCAACAGCAGCACTCCCGTCGAGGCTGACGTGCCAGTCGTGGTCACCGGGACCGTCCCCACCACAGTGACGTCGATCGCAGCCGGCGCCTATCACAGCCTCGCTCTCCGTTCGGACGGAACCGTATGGGCGTGGGGATACAACGGCGACGGGGAACTCGGCAACAATTCCACGGCCAACAGCAGTGTTCCGGTACAGGTAGTGGATTTCACCGATCCCACCGGGTTCCTGACCGGGGTCATCGCAATCTCCTGTGGAGGATCGCACTGCGTCGCCCTTCGATCGGACGGAACCGTGTGGGCATGGGGCAACGGTGCGTTCGGTCAACTGGGTATCAATTCACCGACGTCGAGCAGCGTCCCCGTGCAGGTGGCCGGCGGAGTTCTGGGCTCATTCCTCACCCCCGTCACCGCTATTGCCGGAGGCGGATTTTTCACCGCGGCCCTGGTCGCCCTTAACCCGCCGTCCGTGGCGATTCCTGCCGCCGCCACGCCATCGCCGGTGACCGGCAAGTCGACAAACCTCTCCGTCCTCGGCGCGGATGCGACCGGCGAGGGCAATCTTACGTACACCTGGAGCATGACGGCCGGCCCGGCCCCAGTGACGTTCAGCGGAAACACCAACGGCACGAACGCCGCCCAGAACATCACCGCGAACTTCACGACGGCCGGCGCCTACACGTTCGCCGTCACGATCACCGATCCCTCCGGTCTGACCACGACAAGTTCCGTATCCGTAACGGTAACCTCGACGGCCGCCAGGATCACCGTGGCCCCCGCAAACGTCACACTTGCGCCGTACCACGCTAAGACCTTCACGGCAACGGTGTACAACCAGTTCGGCTTCACGATGCTGACAGGTCCGAGTTGGAAAGTCGTGCCGCAGGGCGGCGTTCATGGCTCTGCGTCGACAGTCACATTTATCGCCCCCGCGGTGCCCGGGATCTACACGATTGAGGCGTATATCGGGACTGTAGTCGGTCGCGCAACCGTGACCGTCAATTAGCCCGTCTCGTTGACCTCGTCCCCGCCCGCGTCGACGCGGGCGGGGATTGGAGGAAGACAGGCACGGAGGCCTGTCCCACGATATGAACTGACGAAGCGGCGCAAGACTTGACTCACGGACAACAAGTTCGGAGACTCAAGGAATCTAGGTCCGTACGATGCGGGAACATATATTCTCTTACGATCTGATAGGCAGGTAGCCTGGATGACTCGTGAGACCTGGCAGTGGCCCACTGTTCGAATAGTCCTTTGCAAAATATCATTCGTACATTTGAATATTTCTGTATTCTTACTCTTGACACGATCATTGCCGCGTGATATACTATGTTGACCTCAAAGATTACGTCCAATACGTTCGGGCGAGTATTGTCCGTCCGTTACGCCACGGCAGAGTTTCAGTTCGTCCGGTGGCTCGCGCTTTTCCGCTAACCACCCCTGACGCCGGTTGTCCGGCATTTATAATCGTGGCGAATAACTGAATATTGTTTCCGCTCGGGCGCGGTTTCCGCATTGGCAGACCGCCCCTCGCGCGATCCCAAACGGCCGCGTTGCCCAATGCCGCGGCCGGCGTGCGGTGTCTGTCAGACGCCCTGTGACGCACGGAGGTCGAAATCGGGGCGACAGTAATACGATAATTGCATATAAGTCAGTTGGTTGATGACAGCATCTGTGCAATACGAGGAGGTCCTGAGCCAGGATGGAAAACAGCATCGACAACTGCACGAACGCACGGAGTGAGAGCGACAGAGGCAAGACCTTCGGCGTGGCGTTGAGTGACGCACCGGCAGGGTTTGTGTGCGGGACCCCCACTCCGGAGATCCGCCAGCGCAGCAACGCAAAATGAGCTTCAGATTTCAGAGTTGTTTCAGCCTGGCCCCGTACAATGGGCTTGCGTTCGACAATGCCGATCAATGGAAAGTTCGAACAGCCAGGATGCGACGGACGATACGATTCGCTACGCCGGCGCCGGCCCTGCGAGCAGCCGAGGCGAGCTCCTCGGAGCATCCGCCGCGCACGAAAGGAGGAGATGTACGCGTATCAGTCGAGTCCACCCGCCGAGTGGATTATCGAAGCTCCCACTGTCAACAACGGCCAGAGCCAGATCGCGGACTATGCGGAGGTATTCTTCTCCACCGCTCAAGCGGTGACCAATAAGGGTGTATCCGAGGGGATTCTGATCGCTCCCATGGTTGTTCAGTGCCTGTACACGGGCGGAGTGGCGTAAGGCGCGAGCCGCGAGGCGACATGCCCTGGCCCGAGATCCTGTGCGATGCGGTCACGAGCCAGGGCTTTACCAGGCAAACATCAATGATTTCGGACTCGAAAGAAACGAAAAGAGAAGAGGTAAACGATTAATGTCAACATCCTTTGTAGCACGCAACGCCAATGGTTGCCTCGAGGCGTTCGGCGTAGGGGCCGGCAACGCTCTCGACGACACTTTCCAGACCGTGGCTTACTTCGGGCCGTGGTCGCCCTGGGCGTCGCTCGGCGGACCGGCGGGTGGGTTCAACAGCAACCCGACGGTACTTGTCAACTCCGATACCCGGCTGGAAGTGTTCGCGCGCGGCGGCGCAAACAACGCCCTGTGGCACAACTGGCAGGCGCCGGCGAGCTCCCAGACGTGGTCCGGCTGGGTGTCGCTCGGTGGTCCGATGAACGATGGGATTAAGAGTGATCCGGCGGGCGCGGACAACCTGGATGGTCGTCTCGAGGTCTTCGTCCGCGGCGAAGATAACGCGCTGTGGCACATCTGGCAAACTCTGCCGCATGCGGGACCGTGGTCGCCATGGGCGTCGCTCGGCAGTCCGCTGGACCGTGGGATCACCAGCGACCCGGCAGTCTTTACGAACTCCGACGGTCGACTGGAGGTCTTCGCCCGCGGCGCCGATAACGCCCTGTGGCACAACTGGCAGGCGCCGGCGAGCTCCCCGACGTGGTCCGGCTGGGTGTCGCTCGGCAGTCCGTTGAACGATGGGATCACAAGTGATCCGGCGGTCGCGCTCAACACGAATGGTCATCTCGAAGTCTTTGTCCGCGGCGCGGACAAGGCGTTGTGGCACGTCTGGCAGACGAACCCGCATGCCGGACCGTGGTCGGCATGGGCATCGCTCGACAGTCCGTTGAACGGGGGAATCACCAGCGACCCGGTGGCTATTGCAAACTCCGACGGTCATCTGGAAGTGTTCGCGCGCGGCGAAAACAACGCCCTCTGGCACAACTGGCAGGCAGCGCCGAGCGCCCTGAATTGGTCCGGCTGGGTGTCTCTCGGCAGTCCGTTGAACGGTGGAATCACCGCGGACATTGCGGCCGCGGACAATGCGAACGGTCACCTGGAAGTCTTCGCCCTCGCCAACGGTCACGCGCTCTGGCATATCTGGCAGACTAACCCTCATGCCGGACCGTGGTCGCCATGGGCGTCGCTCGGCGGCAACCTCGCCGACGACTCACTCGGCGTCATGTAACATCCGTCCCGGCCGAGCATTGCTCGGCCGGGCGATTACAGGATTGGTTACGGCAACAGGCGTATTTCACAGCCGTTCCGGGGGCTAACGATCTTAAGTGAGCGCTCCGGCGATCAGCAAAAGAGAGACACATGTATGGCTGAGTTCAATATCGGTTCGATAATTACTTCGAATCTCACGGATGCGGAGCGCACACGATCGGCGGTATACATCGACGACAACCCGGTTCCCGCCGGCACAAGTATGATCGGAGGGACCCGGATCGAGATCGACCAGCCGTATGTCGTCGCCTTTATTGATCGCAACCCGGGGGCGAACTGGATGCATCCCTGCCGGTACTTGCTGATCAACCCGACCGACCAGAGCACTGTCTCGGTCGAGAGCGACCGTCCCCCCGTATTCGGGCTGTTGCCGTCAACCTGGCGGCTTGTGTGGCAGTCGCCAGGGTTGGACGATTGGCGGTTAATCCAAATCGCGACAGTTCCGCCTCCCTTCGACTCCGAACTGTAACGATACGCAGTCGGGCTTGCGCACCCTGCTGACGCATAAACTCACTCATCACGCACGCAACGAGGAGATCAGAATATGTCCACCCCACTCAATACTGCAGCCGCAGACATCCGTGTGAAAGCAAAGCAGGCGGCCCTGGCCGCCCTAACCACAGACGAGGCTGGTACGGCGCGTCTGTCGATCTCCGCCAACATCTACCCGCAAGGGCATGTGTTCAATCTTGTGGATACGACCTTGACCGTGCGCCAGGACGCAGTCCTGGTACTGCACGATCACAATCCAAACGCCAACTGGGGCCATCCCTGTACCTACCGGTTTTTCGAGCCGACCACCGGTGCGCGCCTCTATGAGGAAAACGCTCAATTCCCGCCGCACCTCGCAGGAGGAACGTCCATGGAAGTGTTCCATGAGCCCCAGACTGCGTCGGCCACAGCCGCACATCTGGCCCTCCCCGCGGTCGCGCAAAACGTTCTGGTTCCTATTCCGCCGCAGCCGCTTGTCTCTTCGGCCGCACAGCAACGCTATGCCATCCTGTGGACGAGCCAGATCTCGCTCCTGCGTCATGTCGAGGACCTCGAGTTCATGTGGCGCACACTGGTAAACATCTACGGTTTCAGCCCGGCGAACGTCTACGTGCTCTGCTACAACGGCACAATCGGCGCCACAAATGTCAGCGGACCTGTTGGCAACTGGGCGGGCAACAACACGCCCTACCAGATGCAAGTGAACTCGTCGGCCACGACCGCCAACCTTCAGGCGGTTATCAACCTCCTGGCAGGCAAACTCAATCACAAGGACCTCCTGCTATTTCATACGAACAACCATGGCGCTGAGACCGGGATGTGCGTGGATGAGACCAGCGTGATCACGCCGGCGCAGTTCGCCGGCATGATCGCCGGCCTTCCAGAGTTCCGCACCCTCGTCGTCACGATGGAGCAATGCTTCTCGGGGGCGTTTCAGACGCCGGTGCTGGGGAAGAGCACAGCCATCAACACGGTCTTTGCCTCCGCAGTCCCGGCAAACATGGAATCCGCCGGGGCGGCGCACTTCGACCCATGGGCGCTCGACCTGATCGAGGCGCTAAACGGCGCGACCCCGGCGGGGGCGGCGCTGCCCGCCAAGCCGACGTCAAACTTTGACGGGCTGATCTCGATACTGTCGGCCTGCAATTGGGCAAAGGCAACCGACACGAGCACCGGCGACGAACCGCAATATGGCGACAGTCCGGCAGGGTGTGGCAGCAGCATATTCCTGGGACCGCACCCACATCTGAGGCGGACGGGAGATGTAAATGGTGACGGATGCGCAGAGATCGTTATCACAAGTCCCTGGGGACTGGGCATTCTGGAGCAGTCCGGCAACTCGTTCGAAGGCCTGGTGGTGGCGCCTAACGGCACGCGCTTCGGCGGCTGGCTTCTCAATACCGCAGATAATGTGGTTGGGCCGCTCGCCGACGTCGACGGCGACCACAAGGCCGAGATCCTGATGACCAGCCCGTGGGGCCTGGGAATCCTCAAACTGTCGGGCTCCACGTTGACGTCGCTCGTGATGGTCCCGAACGGCACCAGTCTGGCCGGCGGGTGGACGTTGGACACAACCAGTGATGACTTCGGCCCCCTTGCGGACTATGATGGAGACGGCAAGGCCGAGATCCTGGTCACCAGTACCTGGGGTGTCGGCATCCTCAAGGTGTCGGGCAGCACGCTGGTCGCGCTGGCGGCGCAACCAAACGGCATGCGCTTTGGCGGATGGCTGTTCGAGAGCGGCAACAACACGATCCGGTCGGCTGCGGACTACGATGGCGACGGGAAGGCGGAAGTGCTGATTACCAGTCCCTGGGGCGTGGGAATTCTCAAACTGGCGGGCAGCACGCTGGCGTGTCCGATGCTGCAGCCCAACGGCACGGACCTGGGCAAATGGAACCTGGACACGTCGAACAATAACCTTGGCCGTTCGGCGGATTACGACGGCGACGGCAAGGCCGAGATACTTGCGACCAGCCCGTGGGGTATCGGTATTCTCAAGCTCTCGGGCAGTACGTTGACGACCGTGATGCTCGCGCCAAACGGCACCCGTTTTGGCGGATGGCTGTTCAATTCCCCGGACGACATCATTGGACCGGCGGCAAACTATATCAACCCCAATCAAGCCGGCCTGATGCTCTCAAGTAGTTGGGGCATCGGTATCCTGACGCTTTCCGGCACAACATTGACCTCACCGGCGATGCAGCCGAACGGCACGCGCTTTGGCGGCTGGCTCCTCAACACCGCCGACAACGTCTTTGGCGAGTCCGCCAGCTTCGATGGCGAAAGCAACGCCGGTTTGCTGGTGACCAGTCCATGGGGGATCGGCATCCTCAAGGCGGCCGGCAACACGTTCACGGCGCCGGCGATGCAGCCGAATGGCACACGTTTCAATGGCTGGCTTCTGAACACAGCGGACAGTCAGGTCTAAGGCCTGTGGACAGACCGAAGCCCACACGCTTGGTGCAACCCCGCATCCAGTGTGTGGGCGCCAGCAGTCTGACCCACGACGCCCACGCTCGACTGGCACAAAGAACCTACAAGGAGAACGATCGATGGCTGTATGTTCGGGGGACCGTTGCGGGTAAAGGCGATCATCTGCCTATCGAGGGGGCGACGTGGGGCTCGGTCTGCATGCGGGGTAACACCGTTGGCCAGGTGAACGGGGGATACCTCCTTTGGTTCTTTGATAGGCTGCGACGACGAAGAGAGCTACGGCGGCGCCGGAGGTTATACGAATTAAGTCCTCGGCTCTTCAGGGATTACATCACTGCAGCTCGATTGGTCGCCGAGCAGTTCGGCCGTAGCCGTGTTCTTTAATACGACGCAGCCCGTCGGCTACCGCGACACATTCTTCATTAGCTCTTACGCCAAAGCCAGCCAGTGCGCCCAAATGGAAGCCTATCGGATTCCGACCGGAGCGGGACGGGGATCGGAAAATGGGTGATCAACCTGACCACATCGTGGGAGCGCTTCATCCCCCGAACCTTGCCCGGCGCGGACGGCGGTCCGACTCCGTTTGCTCTGAACTTCAGCCCGCCTAACGGCATTACTAATTCTATGGCGGTTAATGTCGGCTTCATTCAGGTCGAGAAAAACGCGACGCGCCCCCACCCGCTCGTTACCAGGATCACGTCGCCCGTCACAGTCCCGCTCGTGTCCTCAACCGGTGCGCCCGCCATAACGGCCGCCACATAAGAGCTGGATGCGAACCGCTCTCCGGAATAAGACAACGCTCTGTCCATAGTCGATGCCAGCCTCGCCCGCGTTTAACGGGCGAGGCTGGCATCGTTCCGGTCCGCGGTATGTCCGCAGCGTCCATAGTTCACACCACTCACCCGTAACGTCGCCACAGACGCCACATTCTCGTGCTCAAATTTCAGGGTGGTTTAAGACCTGCTTCATACAATAGACGTGCGTTCGCAAACCGATCGGAAGACGGATCGAACAAACTGAGAAGGAGCAGATTATGTTGACCCACCCACTCGTCGACCTTGCACGGACCATCCTTCGCGCAACAATCGTCGCAAGCGCGACGCCGGCGTGGATGGCGATTCATCTCGTGCTTCTCGTCTCGCTCGGCGCCCTCATAGTTGCGGCGCCCGCTCGTTACCAGTCGACATTTGTTGTCGACGTCCCGGCGGACAACGGCCCGGGAACGTCGCACACGGCCATCCTTGCGAATGTGAGATCGGAGTCGACGAGTGAGTTTCGGAACGAGCAAACGGGAACGACCAGCCTGAGCGGCGCCCCCCTGTCGAGCGCAACCGTCACAACAACACACGCTCCCAGGATACACGCCGTCACCCAGGGCTGGCCGGATCTAAAGAAGCTCAAGAAGGATCTGGAGAAGGACATGCGAAAGGTGGTCGCGGAGATTCAATTGACGGCTGAGCCCGAACTCGGGGGGCTTTACCCTGAAAGAAGACTGGACTGGTTGATGCCACTACGGCGTGTGCTGCGGAGGTACAGAAATGATCACGAACTGCACGCTATTCAGCGAAAATGGTGTTCGCTCGTTTACCGGCCGCGGCGGCACAGACACAACCACGAATTGCACCAAGGTCGTTATTATTACCGGCTGCGGTCCCGAAATCGATGCCGACCCTCCGGTGCGCGCAGATCGACCGGGACCCAGCCGCGAACACTGTTGATGAACCACATGTGGAAAGCCCGCTCGATATCGGCGAATGTGAGTGCCCGTTCGTGAATCTCGCCGGCATCGAGGAGCTCGGCACGAAGGGTGCCCGGGAGGAGGCCGGACGAGAGGGGGGGCGTCCATCGTACGCCGTCGATCTCGACAACGACGTTCCCCATCGTGAACTCGGTCAGCTCGCGGCGCTCGTTCCAGAGCAAAACGTCGAATATGCCGCTGTGCTCGCTCATGTGGCGTTCGTAGGTCTTGCGATTTGTGGTCTTGTGATAGAGGAATCGATTGGTGCTGTCGACAGGGCTGCCCGCGACGGCCACGACCACCGGCGACGGTGTCGGTGGAAGCGGGCGGCCCTCGACAGTCACGGCTCCGTCCTTCGATACAACGACGCGCACACGCCATGCGCCACTCCCACAAGCCGAAGCATAAGCGCTCAGTTCCTGACGCACGTCGGCAATGTCAACTGGGATGTCGAAGTACTCCGCAGACGCGTGCAGACGCTGCATGTGTCTGTCAAGCAGCGAATACGAACCCTCGTCGAGGAGAATCGTCTCGAGGAGCCCGAAGTCGGGCCACTCCTCTCCCAGAACCGCCATCTTGACAATCGCCTCCTCGTACTCGGTGTCGGGGGCGGAATCCCAGGTGATTCCGCCACCGCTTCCATAATCGGCGGTCCCATGTTCGGTGTCGACCAGAACGGTCCGAATGGCGACATTGAAACGAGCGTCACCACCCGGCGCGACGTAGCCGATCGCGCCGCAGTAGACGTTCCTTTGCCGGCTCTCCAGGGCCGTGATCAGCCTGGTTGCGCTAATCTTCGGAGCGCCGGTAATCGAGCCGCACGGAAAGAGCGCGCGGAAGAGGTCAGTCAGAGTCGTCGAGGACGGCACGGTGGCCGATATCTCTGAGGTCATCTGGTAGACCGTGCGATAGGCCTCGATCTGAAAGAGGTTGTCGACCGCAACCGTCCGCGGTGTTGCGAGCCGGCCGAGATCGTTGCGCAGAAGGTCGACGATCATCACGTTCTCCGCTCGGTCCTTCTCGGACGCCGCCAGTGCCGTCTTGCGAGCATGGTCCTCTTCCGACCACCGCCCGCGGGCAATCGTGCCCTTCATCGGCCGGGTCACAACCCTGTTACCGGCGCGGCGAAAGAACAGTTCCGGGGAGACGCTCAGAATTCGGTAACGCCCAAGGTTGAGATACGCGTGGTATCCCAGCCCCTGTGCGGCACAGAGGCGATCAAAATAGGCGAGGTCGTCGCCCTCGATCGATGCCGTGAATTGCAATGCGTAATTGACCTGGTAAACGTCCCCGCGCGCGATGGCCTCCCGAATGCCATTCACGTCGCGACTGTATCGCTCGCGACTCACTGAGGGGGACCAGCCGGAAACCGAGTACTCTCCGGACGAGCGAGGAACAGGAGAACCGAGGGGCGTATCGAAAATGCCGAACAGGACGAGCGGCACAGCCGCGCCCGAATGAGTGACCATAGCGGGATCGAACGCCGAAGCCGCTTCGTAAGCGACATACCCCGCGGCGTACGCTCCACCCTTCACGGCCTTGTCCACCGAGCTCAGGGCATCTTCGACGTCCTCGACTCGCTCGGCGACAATAAGCCGCGTCGGTCGTGCGAAGGCGACGGTCTCGACCATTCCCCGGTCGTGGCGGAATGAAAACTCTGCGTAAAGGTCCAATGCTTTACAGTATGGCATAGCCTCGACCATACGGAGCCACATTCCCATACTCCTGTTTCCGCCTTTTCCGTGTTTTCCGTTGTTCCCGAATCCGTATGTCTGAGTTCCTTTTCGCCCGCGACGATTCTCACGGTTACTATCTCAGACGCCCGCGTCGTAAGCCCGTGAAGCCCAATACTGTCCGGCCGGGCAATCGCGTGGAACTATTGGCGGCGTACCAATTGTTGAAGGTGACGGGATGACGACAACACGATCGATCGACCGGGCGGAGACGCCGGCTGCACGTCGCGAGGTGTTTACGCGGCTGGCGCGCGCGCACGAGGGAGAGCTCTTGCGCGCGGCTCGCCGGATGTACATGGGGAACGAGGAGAAGGCGCTCGACCTGGTTCAGGATGCCCTCGTTCGCGCCTATCAGGCCTGTGCCCAGGGTCACTTCGACGGGACCAATGCGCGGGCGTGGCTGATGCGCATCCTCACCAACGTGTTCATCAACGACTACCGTCGAGGCCGCAAGTGGGACGCCGGGATCACCGTGGAAACGCTAACTTCGTCCGGCGAGGCCGGCCCTCCGCAGACGCACGCCGCCCCTGCCGACATGCCCGGGGTCGATTTGCTGGCCGGAACGCTGGACGAAGAGATCGAATCCGCCATCAACGCGCTCACCGAGCCGCTTCGGCTGTGCGTGTTGCTGGTCGATGTCGAGGGTCTCGATTACGCCGAGGCGGCCGCTGCCCTCAATATCCCCATCGGCACGGTGCGTTCCCGCCTCTCACGGGCCCGAATGCAGTTGCACGACCTCCTCCGGGACTTCGCACGAAGAAAGGGACTGCTGAAATCGTCGTAATCGCCGACCATTCGAACGACGGAACCGCAGCACGGAAATGCCATGAAACGACGCGACCCAACCGACAACAAGCCTTGCCCGCATATGCGGGTATGGGTGTCCGCCTGGCTCGATGGAAAGCTCGCCGGATTCGCAAAGCGATACACGGAGTGGCACGTCGCCCACTGTGAACAGTGCGCGGCCGCCATCCCGTACTTTCGCCGCGTGCTGGAACGCATGCATGGGCTGGCCGCCCGCGGTGGTGACGGGTTGGGCGATGAACGGTGGCAGCGCATATCGGCGGCCCTCGACGAGGTCGATGCGAAGGATGTGTCCTAAAAGGGCCGCGGCAACGCTGACGTTTTGTGCACCGGTCGAATTGGCTGCGTTTGGAATGGGTGAATGGAACCTTCGCGGATGATTATATGTATAAAGGATGGGCGCAAAGTATCAAGACCACACCGGCACGGTCAGCATCCGCCGGGTCGTTGAAGCGCACCCCAGCCGGGAGACTTCCATCGTCGGCTCTTATGAATACATCTCGTCAGGAGGTTACACGCAATGAAACTCACTGGAATCGGTATCGCCCTGGTCGCTCTGGCGCTCGCCAGCGCGACTCCGTCGTTCGCGGATGACGCCATGCACGGCCAAATGCACGGGACAATGATGCATGGTCACATGATGCGTCATCACAGGTGGCATCGTCACATGATGCACCACGGTATGATGATGCACACCGGTACGATGATGCACCACGGCACGATGATGCACGCCAAGAAGATGGGCCACATGTAAACGAGTCCGCGCCGGAGCGAGGCGGCAGCAATGGACATTACGCGCTCCGCTACTGGCAGTCCGGACACGTTCCGAAACTGACCCGAGCAGATCGACGAGGCCGGCGTCCCAGCGATGCCGGCCTCAATGTCTTGCGGGTGGCGCGAGATCACTTCAGAACGATCCTTGACGACAATATCTCTTGTTTTTAATCTGTTAAGACTTGATTAAAGACGCTAATTGTGGGTAGAATGGAAAGGAGAGCAGGGGGCACACAGTTTATCGCGGACCGTAGTGGCGTTCCGCCGACCGGAGCACCTCGGCGTACTCCTGTCGTATGAGGTCTGTGAGGTCCGGGCGAGCTTCCCGGAGTGCCTTGAGAAAGCCCAGTTGAGCGTCATAAGCGGCCCACTCGTACCGCGCCATCGGATGAGCCCCGGAAAGAAGGGCCGCCCAGGTGGAAACCGTTTTCAAGATCAGGGGCTGCCGCGTATGGTACTCCTCGTGGACGAGGGTGCCGCAGAGGCCGATCAATAACGCGGGCTCCATCCAGTTGGACGGGCCGAGGGCTTGTGGACCGACGAGAATGCGCCCTCTCAGCGTCGTTTGCCCGCGGTCGACAAGCCCCGGGACGTAGCGAACGCCCACGCGGAGGATGCGCGCGGCGGTCCCGGCGTACCCCGGGACAGATCGGATTAAACTTACCGCCGCCTGGATTTTTATTTCTGGCATCCAGGAACAAATCTGTGTCATAATGTGTCTAAATCTTTATATAAAAGACGTTTCAATCGACATAAACATGCGGTACAATGAGAGAACATAAAGCTTGCTCGGTTCATTGAATAATCTAACAGAAAGGAGTATGCCAATCATGCCAAAACTGCACCAAGTCGCAGTCGTGCCGGTCGAATGGAACAAGTACGCCAACCGGTACGTGTCCACCTCCCGCAGCGATTTCGCGGAAGTCTACAACCGGCTCAAGCCCGTCCTGGACCCCATGGTCGTCACCATGGGCCCGAACGCGCATCCCGGCGGCAAGCACCCGTGGGAAGGCAATGATCCTAAAACCGGCGTCCGTTATGTCGCGCGAAAACATCGCGACCTGGATGCGGTCAGCCTGGAAGAAGTTGTCGACGCCTGAATAACGACACAACCTTCTGTTACAAACTATTCGCTATCATTCATTATAACAAAGTTGTTAACCGATTATGCGGTTATGAAATACCAAAAGAGGCTTGCCGGATCTCCGGCGAGCCTCTTCGGATTCCGCGCATCGCCAGGCAAGGAAGAATGGGAGAGAAGAGGATAGACCACGAAAAGTACGGAAATCACGCAATTAGAAATCCAGAATTTTCCGATGCTTTCCAGGAATAAGCCTCGTGAATTCCGATGCGCCTACTCCGGATCGTAACCCAGTATCGGCGAAAGCCAGCGCTCGATTTCGCCGACCGGCATGCCCATCCGGCGTGAGTAGTCGGCAACCTGGTCCCGCTCGATTTTCCCGATGCTGAAGTACTTCGCCTCCGGATGGGCGAAATAGAGACCGCTGACCGAGGCGGCGGGGTACATCGCCATGCTCTCCGTGAGACGGATTCCGGTATTCTGCTCCACATTCAATAGATCCCAGATGCGTCCCTTGATCAGGTGGTCCGGACAGGCGGGATAGCCGGGGGCCGGCCGAATTCCTCGATAGCGCTCGCGGATCAGGTCCGCGGGCGCCAGATTCTCTTCCATGCCGAAGCCCCAATCGTCACGCACTTTCTTGTGCAGGTACTCGGCAAGGGCCTCGGCGAGGCGGTCGGCAAGGGCTTTGGTCATGATCGCGTTGTAATCATCGTTGTCCTTCTCGAAGTCCGCCACAACTGGCTCTATCCCGAGCCCGGCGGTGACAGCGAAGAGGCCGATACTATCGGCAATGCCCGTCTCGCGCGGCGCAACATAGTCTGCCAGCGATTTGTTGTGCTCACCGCTTGACTTCTCGGACTGCTGGCGCAGCATCGGCAGCACGGCAAGGACTTCGGCGCGCGCATCGTCCGCGTAGAGCACGATGTCGTCCTGCACGGTGTTCGCCCGGAAAAAGCCATAGACAGCACTTGCGCGGACAAGCCCCTCCTCAACGATTCGGTGCAGGAGCCCCATCGCGTCGGCGAGCAGTTCCCGCGCGCGTGACCCCACCGTGGGGTCATCGAGAATCTCCGGGTATTTACCGCGCAGTTCCCACGCCATGAAGAACGGTGACCAGTCGATGTAAGGCACGAGACTCGACAGAGAAACATCGGCGAGCACCCGCACGCCGGTGAAGGCGGGCACCGCGATCGGAGACGCGGACCAGTCGATCGACGTGCGGTTTGCGCGTGCCTGTTGGATGGACAGGACGGTTCGATGCTGCTGTTTGCCCGCATGCTGATCCCGCGCTGCCTGCTGCTCCCGCGCTACCTGCTCCAGATACCCGCCGCGCTGTTCGTCGCTGATCAGCGCACCGACCACACCGACCGCCCGGGATGCGTCGAGAACGTGCACGACGCCGTGCTCGTAGGACGGCGCGATCTTGACGGCTGTATGGGTGCGGCTCGTAGTGGCCCCGCCGATCAAGAGCGGCACGGTGAATTCCTGGCGCTTCATCTCGCGGGCCACGTGGACCATCTCATCGAGGGACGGCGTGATGAGCCCACTCAGGCCGATGATGTCCGCCTTCTGCTCACGCGCCTCCTTGAGGATGCGGTCCGCCGGGACCATTACTCCGAGGTCGACGACCTCGTAGTTATTGCAACTGAGCACGACGCCGACGATATTCTTGCCGATGTCATGGACGTCCCCCTTCACGGTGGCCATCAGGATCTTACCCTGGGCCTTCGTGCTGCCCGACGCAAGCTTCTCAGCCTCCAGATAGGGCAACAGGACCGCAACCGCTTTCTTCATGACCCGCGCGCTCTTGACGACCTGCGGCAAAAACATTTTGCCGGCGCCGAAAAGATCGCCGACAATGTTCATACCCGCCATCAGCGGCCCCTCGATCACGTGCAGGGGCTTGTCGTACTGCAGGCGCGCCTCCTCGGTATCGGCCTCGATATGATCGACTATCCCGTGGACCAGAGCGTGGGAGAGCCGCTCCTGCACGGTCCCCTGCCGCCAGACCTCCTCCTTAACTTCCTTCCTGGCGGTCCCCTTCACAGTCTCGGCAAAGGCGAGCAGGCGCTCGGTGGAATCGTCGCTCCGGTTCAGGAGGACATCCTCCACAAGGTTAAGAAGGTCCTTCGGGATCTCCTCATACACCCCGAGCATGCCGGCATTGACGATGCCCATGTCCAGTCCCGCCCGCACCGCATGGTAGAGGAAGGCAGTATGCATGGCCTCACGAACGGCGTTATTGCCGCGGAACGAGAATGAGACGTTGCTGATACCGCCGCTCACCTTGGCGCCCGGGAGGTTGGCCTTGATCCAGCGGGTCGCCTCGAAGAAGTCGACGGCGTAGTTGCGGTGTTCCTCGATGCCGGTCGCCACGACAAGCACATTCGGGTCGAAGATGATGTCCTCAGGCCGGACGCCGACTTCCTCGGTAAGGATCCGGTACTCGCGGCTGCATATCTCCTTCCGGCGCGCGAGGGTATCGGCCTGCCCCTGCTCGTCGAACGCCATTACGACCATCGCGGCGCCAAACTGCTTGACGCGTCGGGCCTGCTGTTTGAACTTCTGCTCACCCTCCTTCAGGCTGATGGAATTGACGACACCCTTCCCCTGGAGGCACTTCAGCCCGGCCTCGAGTACGGCCCAGTTCGAGCTGTCGACCATGACCGGAACCCGGGAGACATCGGTGTCGGCGCCGATCAGGTTGAGAAAACGGGTCATCGCGGCCACCGAGTCCAGGAGGCCCTCATCCATATTGACATCGACGATCTGAGCGCCGTTCTCCACCTGCTGGCGCGCAATTCGCAGCGCCTCCTCATAGTCGCCGGCCAGGATGAGCTTTGCGAATTTCGGTGAGCCGGTAATATTGGTGCGCTCGCCGATATTGATGAAGTTCGAGTCCGGCCTCAATGTCAGCGGCTCGAGGCCGCTCAGACGGGTCAGCGGCTCGATTTCAGGCCGAACGCGCGGGGGGATTCCCTCGACCGCACGGGCAATCGCGGCAATGTGCTCCGGCGTGCTGCCGCAGCAGCCGCCCACGATGTTCAGCCAGCCATTGAGCGCCCACTCCCGCAATTGCGGCGCCATGGTCTCCGGAGTCTCGGGAAACCCGGTCGGCAGCAGCGGGTTTGGCAAGCCGGCGTTGGGATAGCAGCTTATGTAGACCGGCGCGATCGCTGAGAGCTCCTCAATATACGGCCGCATCTCCTGCGGCCCAAGGGCGCAGTTGAGCCCGACGCTGAGGAGGTCGATATGCGAGACCGAGTTCCAGAAGGCCTCCACGGTCTGCCCGGACAGGGTACGCCCGCTCCGGTCGGTGATCGTACCGGAGACCATGACGGGAACCCGCCGGCCTCCGCGCTCGTTGTATTGCTGTATGGCAAACAGCGCGGCCTTGAGGACCAGCGTGTCGAATACGGTCTCACAGAGCAAGAGGTCTACTCCAGCCTCGACCAGCGAAGTAACTTGCTCGGTGTAGGCGTCGACGAACTGGTCGAAGCGCATCTCTCGGTATGCGGGATCGTCAACCTTGACCGCGATCGATAGCTGCTTGTTTGTCGGTCCCACGGCGCCGGCAATCAGGCAGACGCGTGACGGGTCGACGGCCACCGCACGGTCAACAGCCTGACGCGCCGCACGGACGGCCGCCGCGTTCAGTTCCGGAACCAATGATTCCATCCCGTAGTCGGCCGCCGAGATCCGGTTCGCGTTGAACGTGTTCGTCTCGATAATGTCGGCGCCCGCCTCGAGGAATCGCAGGTGGATCTCTTCAATAATTTGCGGCTGTGTGATACACAGCAGTTCATTGAACCCCTTGAGGTCGCGAGGGTGGTCCTCAAAGCGATTCCCTCGATAGTCCGATTCTACGAGGCCATATCGCTGGATGGTAGTCCCCATCGCTCCGTCGATGATGAGAATTCGCTGGTTTAGGAGTTCACTTAAGTTCATGGTGGTCTATTATAGCACAGGGCGCGGAGCCGGGTCGAAATGTCGGCCTTCTTTCGGTCTATCAATTCGGTCGTTTCACCGATTTTCGAGGCATAATATAACATGCGCCACCGCGTAACCGCGGCTGATCGACCTCGTAGAGTAGTATCACCCCAACCCTGGGTGCCGGCGGGCAGAGAGGCCCATTCCTAGATCGGTTGCGATCTCGGAAGGGCCTTGATTCGTTTATCGATGGCCTCTTGGCCGTGGTGTCCCAACCAATGTGTCGGGGCATGAGTTGTGACATTCCGTCGCATATAAAGGTAGGAACATCCATGCATTTCCGTATGGCGGCTTTGTTCATGCTGCTCGCCGCCGCGAGCGTAGCACCCGCGCCCCTCTGCGCCGACTCTCCCCCTGACCAGTTACAGAAACTGGTCGACGCCGACGCATCCGCGATTGTCACGGTACGGGTGGTTGTCAAAATTGACGTCAAGGAGGGCGGACAGTCGCAAAGTGTCGAGTCCCGTATGGTCACGGAAGGCGTGGTGGTATCACCGGACGGGCTGGTGATGCTGTCCAACGCACCGATATCGAGCGATGTCTGGAAACAGATGTCCGGGAGCGACGAGGATCGTTCCGACCTCTCGATTCGTCCAAGCGAGTTCAAGGTCATGTTCGATCGCGAGGACAAAGAATACGACGCGTTTCTGGCCGCCACGGACTCGCGGCTCGGCCTTGCATTTATCAAGATCCGCGACCTGGGCGGGCGGAAGCTTTCGGTGGTGGATTTCCAGAGCCCGGCCCCGGTTGGCGTCGGCGATACGGTTGCGTCGCTAACAAGGCTCGGCAAGGGATACGACTACGTGCCGATCTGCCAGACGGCGCGCGTGGCCGGCGAAATCACGAAGCCGTGCCGCGCGTGGATGGTCGGCGGCGACATCACCGGGGTCGGACTTCCGGTCTTTTCCCCGGCCGGAGACACGGTTGGCGTAATGACTCTGCTCCCCACCGAGGTTGGCGAGACGGATGGTGGCGGACTGGACATGACGCGCTTCTTCGGCGGGTCGGCGTCCGACCACATGGGGATCTTCATGATCCCGGCCCAGACGATCCAGAACGTGGTTGCCGAGGCTCAAAAGCAAGCATCTTCGGTTTCCGAAGACCACTTCCCGACCTCACCCACGTTGCCGCCGCCCACTGCCGCGGTTGTCGCACCGGTCCACGCGACCGCCCTGGGGAGGTAGGCGCAGGCGTAACTCCGGCTAACTCCAATTCCGGTGTTCGTTCGAGAATTCTTCTTTGCATGGATGACAAGGATTATCAGGATTAAGGGGGTTTTCAGGACTTCCGGTAATCCTCTTAATCCTGTAAATCCTGATAATCCATGCAAAGAATCCCGAATTCCGCAACTCCCTCTCCGCTTGCGGGGAGGGCCGGGGAGGGGTCGAATTCTAACCACCTAAGACCGAAAGAACGGAAGCTCTGGTTTCCGTTCTTTCCGTGGTTAATCTCATCTTCATCCGCACGATCAAAGCAGGCACCCATGAACGGCGAGAGTACCGGGCCGAACATGACGGAATCGGAATGGTCCGGACTGATTTCGGCAGTCACGTCGTCGAGGGATATCCTCGACGACGGGGCGTATGTCGAGGCGACCGCAGGCGAGTTTGTCTTCTACGCCTCGGCGCTGAACATGCCGCCGGCATGGCATTACTCGTTTCCGGAGTCGATTTCCGGAGTAACCCGCCCGGTTGCGTCGATCGGGCGCGTACGGCACGATACGGCGTCCGGGTTCGTCCGCCTCGAGGTGTCTCTCCTCGCTGCCGCACTCGCGTTGAAGGCGGATTTCGAGGGCGGAACCGGCGACTTCGATGATGTCGCCTTCGAGCAAGCCGTCGAGGCCGCCGTCACCGGCACCCCCGCCGACCTCGAATGGCTCAGCCGCGAGTTCGACCGCCTGCGGCGGATTGTAACACATTAGCCCGAACTATCACCGATGGACAGTTGGGGCCGGACCGGAATCACTCCCAGTTTTGGTAACCTGCACCAGATCATAGGTATCGGTCGACGTAAACAGGCCCGATCGACCTATCCGCATGGTGGTCGACCGGGAGGCGATAATGCCCTGGTCGACATTGAACACGATGACCGCGTCGACGACGATAGGTCCGCGCTTCGGCCCGAGGTCTCCGGCGGCGTGCGACGTGATCGTCGCAACACGGTAGCCGCGGGCATCGTAGGCTATCCGCGCCAGTTTGAGATGTGCCGTGACTCCATCGAGTCCTGACGGAAGGTCCCATCCGCTTCCAGGCGCAACGCTTCGAATGGGCAAGAATGCCGCATCGTCCGGCGCAAACGTATCCTTGCCGTTGCCAAGGAGTGAGTTCGATCCGTCTGGCGAAATGACTTCCGTAAACTCAGGGAATGGATACGTGCTACGTTTCTCTGCTCGGTTGCTATCGATCCTGACGTAATCGGTGGTCGGAGCGCATTCGAGCGTTCCGGTCCCATCGCCCGCAACAGAACTCACCTTCTCGACGAGCGTCATGGTATCGGTTCTCGTTCCACGATGTGTCGTCATAAAATGCCTGTGAGCGTAGGTATAAGTCCAGCCGGGCGTAAAGTTAAGGTGCCACGACCCGGCGGTTCGCTGCGTAGCCGGCCGTATGGCCGCATGGCTTGTGGACAGGAGGGCAACACAGCCCAAAACGAGGCCGCCGGCAACGACGGCGGTTACGGCGCTTTTTACAAACATCGAAATGACGATTCCTTTCGTGAGGGACGTGATTCGGGCCGGCGCTCCCCCGTCGCCGGTCAGTGCGGCGAGGCACCGGGCCGGAGCCGGCCGAGCCGCCGACTCGAGAAGAAGGCTCGCAATGGCGGCGGATGTCAATACGGCGCCGCGCGAGCCCATCGTGCGCCTCATGCGGTCGAGCGCCCGTGTCACCCGCTTTTGCGCCGTGTCCTCCGACACCCCAACGGCAGCGCCAACCTCCTTCATCGAGAAGTCGAGGTAAAACCGAAGATGAATGAGGTTCCACTCGGCGGAACTGAGCGAGCCGAGCGCGTCATCGAGCGGCGAAGTCGACATCATGGCCGCAGTACCGGGCGGCGCCGAAATCGGCATGTTCCCACCCCCCGGTCCATTCAAGATCTGTGCAGCTTCCATTTGTGAGTTGGCGCCGGTCCCGGCCGCATGAAGCGCAAGGTCCTCGATAAGGGGCTCCCGACGGCGCCTCTTCGCCTCGCGCCGGCGGAAATCGGATGCAACATAGCGCGCGGTCTTGTAGAGCCAGCTTGCCAGCACGACACCGGGCAGGAAGGACCACGCCTTGCGAGAGAGAAGCACGAAAACGACCTGAGTCGCGTCCTCAGCCAACTGCCCGTCCTCGACAGTCCGGCGGCATGTCGAGTAGACGAGCTTTCCGTACCGGTCGACCAGCGCCGCGAACGCCGTCTGGTCGCCGGCGCGGACGTATCGCCGCAGCAGCAGCCAATCTCGTGTGTTTGCGTTCTCCATATACTTAATAATGGAACCAGGCGGGAGGAAATCCGACACTTCATCATGAGAATGTTGGAGTCGACGAATGAGAATTGACAGGGCGGGGTCACAGCGCGTATAATACGTCGTCCCCGCCCTGGAGAGGTGCCGGAGTGGTCTATCGGAACTGTCTTGAAAACAGTCGTAGGCGCGAGTCTACCGTGGGTTCGAATCCCACCCTCTCC
>JBKQWH010000102.1:0-15304 GCA_052139635.1 Capsulimonadaceae bacterium | reverse complement strand
CCTCGGTGTCAGTTCATCTTTTCGCGGGAGCCCCTCGGTGTCAGTTCATCTTTTCGGGCAAGAATGATGAACTGACACTGGATTGACACTTGCTGCTGACACCGGATTTCTGCCACCGCTCCGACCGCTGGTCGTAGTACTGCTGCATTTCCTGTTCGATGGTTTGCAGTAGTGCAAGGGCTTGCGCGGTCATTTGGCGCCACCGTGCGGAGGCCGGCATGCTCGCTATCGTCGGGCGCGCGGCGAACGCACCGGGGAGCGGGCTTTGCTTTCGCTTGCGAAGGCGGTAGGCCGACTGCCGCTGCGCGTTTGAACCATACCTTTTCGGCTGTGGCATAGGTGCCTCCGCTCAGGTTGATCCTGTAGGCATTGTGTACAAGCCGATCAAGCGCGGCATCGGCCACGGTCGGGTCGGGCATAAGAGCGTGCCAGTTGTCAACGGGCACTTGGGATACAACCAGGGTTGATCGTCGATCGTAGCGGTCCTCAAGGATTTCCAACAAATCTCTGGCCTGGTCGGTGGTCAGGGCGGTCAGCCCCCAGTCGTCGATCACGAGCAGGTCTGCGCGTGCCAGGGCGCACAGTTGCTTGCGAAAGCTGCCGTCGGCCTTGGCAACGGTCAGATCGTCGAAGAGCCGCCGGGCTCTAAAGTAGAGGGCGTTGAATCCGTCGCGGCAGGCCTTGTTGGCCAGGGCGCAAGCCAGGTAGCTCTTGCCGACGCCCGTTTGTCCCGTGATCAGACAGTTATCGTGGCGGCGAATCCACTCTCCGCCGCACAGCGCCATGACGAGCGACCGGTCCAATCCGCGCGCCTTTGTAAAGTCGATGTCTTCATAGGCGGCGTCCTGCCGGAGCCGCGCTTTGCGTAGCCGGGTGGTGAGCTGGCGGCTCGATCTGTCGGTCATCTCACGATCAACGATCAGTCCGAGCCTTTCGTCGAAGGACATCGGGTGGTAGATGGCCTTCTGGTCCTGTTCCTGCCAGGCGGCCGCCATGCCGAAGAGCTTCATAGCGCGCAGTTTTTCGTAGGTCGGGTGTGTGAGCATCGGATGCATTACCTTTCTTCTTCGAGTAAGAAAGCCATTTGGAGGCTGGGCGGGGAATCATCCGTCGGCGTTGCGTAGTAACTCGCGCCGCGGATGTTGGAATGAATGGGTACGGGCTCAGGCTCAGCCACGGGCAAGGTCGCCTGGTCAAGATTGCTGTCGAGGATGGACTTGACGCTCTTGTAGGAGATAGTCCCCAGCGTCAGGCCCCGCCGGCACGCCGCTTCAAGGCGCTCGGGGCCGAACTTCTTGCCGAGACTGATAATGCCCAGACACGACCGGAATCCCTGTTGCGGGTGCACGTAACGCTGCAAGATCGCCTCGACCATGCCAGCGGTGGAACCGCCCGATTCACGGGCCCACCGCACGAGCCTTTCCGGGGTCCATTCCGCAAATTCGCGATGGGCCTTGGGCATGTGAAGCGGGTCTGTCGTATAATATCCGGGCACGTAGCTGCGGGGATGGCTGGCAACTCGGTTCCCTTTGTAGAAGACCTCGACGATCCGGGCGGTCAGGTGCACTTCCATTTGCTTACGCAGCAGTGTGTATGGGACGCTGTAGTACGCTTCGTCCACCTCAATGTGGTAGTCAATGTTGACGCGCGCCTTTGACCAGATGCCGACCACATACGGCTTAGCGGGTAGAGGTCGCAGCGCGGGAGCATCGACGGTTTCGAAAAGATACCGTCGATTGCCGGGAATCTTCTGAAACGGGCGATTATTGAGGTCTTCCAGCAACTCCCAGATGGCCTGGTTCAGTTCCTCAAGACTGAAGAAGACACGGTCCCGCAGAGGAGCCAGCACACGCTGCTCAACGTTCAGGACATGGTTCTCAACTTTGGCTTTGTCGCGCGGCTTGGCGACCCGCGCAGGAATGATCGCCACGTTGTAGTACTCGGCGAACTTGAGGTACGTAACGTTGATGTCCGGTTCATAGCGGCACGGCGAGGTGACGCCGCTCTTGAGGTTGTCCGGAACGATCATCTCGGGGACGCCGCCAATGTATGTCAGATTGCGCACCTGCGATCCGATAAAGTCCGGAAGAGACTGGGTCCACGTCGCCTCGGCGTACGTCAAGTCGCTGGCGCCAAGTGTCCCGACGTATATCTGAACCTCTCGAACCTCGCCCGTGATCCGGTCGATGACCTGCATCGTCATGCCGGCGTAGTCAATGAATAGTTTCTCGCCTGCCTTATGCGCCTGACGCATGCGGGGATCAAGCGTTCTAGCATACTCTTGGAACATCTCGCAGTACCGGCTGTAGCCGTACGCGTTTGGATGAGTGGCGCGGTACTCTTCCCAGAGGAGGAATAATGTAACGGCCTTACGCCGCAGTTCCACGACTACGGCGCTCCAGTCCGGAATCGGTCGGGCATCCGCCGAACGCGGCTCTGGGGGATACAAAAGCCGTTCAAGCAACTCGTCCGTAGTCTCGTCCGGCAGGGGCCAGACCACACCTGCGGACTTGGCGCGATAAAGGTACTCACCGACAGTTGTGGCGCTGATGCGGCAGCTTGAAGCAATGAAACGCTGGCTTCGGCCCTGATGATTTAACCGAAGGACCTCTCGAATGGTACGCATGGATAAACGCTCCCGGGGCATCTCTGTTCTCCTTTTCAGAGAACATGATGCCTTCTTGCTCGTTATCCCACGACATCGTCTTTCAGGTCAGTCGGTTGAAACCGAAATGGGGTGCACGCTTTCGCGCGGAATCGGTGCACGCTTTCGAGTGGAATCGCTGCTCACTTTGGAGTGGAATCGGTGTACGGTTTCGAGCGGAATCGGTGTACGCTTTCGGGTGGAATAGGCACTTTGCAGCCAGGCGGCACTCAAGACACAAGAAGGACGGCAGATATTCGCTCCGTTTGCCTTCATCTCCGTCCTCGCCGGGACGTTACTTGCGATCGAAACAGCCAGGCGTCTCTCTGGCGAGTCGAGTTCGTTCAATTTGTGGAAGGTTAGTCCTTGGCAGCCATTCTTGCCACGGCTACAGCGCGATATCGTAGCCAAGGCCGAATGTCCACTCTGTGGTAATTCCGGGATTCGGCAAGTAATAGATGAGATCTGGGGAGAATCGTTGCTCAACCTTAACGCGGATCTCCACGATCTTTCGCCTTGTGCGACAACTACCGTGTAGCGCTACTAGCTTCGCTTCATAAGCGGAGATCTTAACAAATGGGTCAAGTTTTGCTTTGCACCGGACGAACATCGTCTCCTCGTTCGTCCATAGCGTCCATTTGTCCATAAGACTTGGCGGTTTGAGGCGACACTTCACTAGCCGTTTGCAACTCTCTCGCTGCGTTCGTGTGCCTATGGCCTCGCGATAATGCCGTTACATGCCGGGAACCTGGCCCTCCGAGGGACCCGCTTTGGGAGCGTATCGCCTGTCGGGATAAAGATGCGCACATCGCAACGGGGGGTTGACCATTGGATTTGTGGTCTCTGGCCAAAGATGGCCCCAACGGTTAGTAAGGCGGCTTCTGTTTTGAGGTATACTTGAATAAAACAGAGTGACGTCAAATTCGGGAGTCCTCGCAAGACCCGTCGAGTTCAATGGGGTTTCCGGAGGAACTGTGAATTACCGTTCTTTTTCCTTGTGTTGGCCCCAGGGAAAAGCGCCCCGTCGTGGCAGTTTATGTGGTGCCAGTAATCCGATTACAGTGTTTCAAGATACATTAAATACGACTTGGAGTATTGAATAATAATGTTAATACGAAAGCAATCCGGCGAGACGAGCGGACAATGGCTTAAGCGGCTGATTAGCGGAGGGCACGTAACAACCCAGACCGTGCATATTGTGCTCGGGGTCAACCCCGCGCGAGTTTATGAATGGCAGGAAGGCGACATGCCGGACGATGCCTTCCGAAGTCTACAGAAATGGTTAGACGACGGCCAGCCACAATTTCCGTACTGGATTCAACCTGTTTAAACGCGTCCGCCGACCGGTCGCGGGCGCTGCATCTTGAGCGGTCCGGGCGCCGCGACGCCCACTCAGTCGCCCTTGAGCGACCAACCAGATAGCCACGTCGATGTGCTGCACGCGAGTGAAATCGGAGAGAATGACCTCAGTCTGGCTCAGGAATCTCAACCGAATGACTTACCCGATTAGGACTGGGCACCCGTTTCCTCAGCAAACCGCCCGTCGGAACGAAGATCGGTACGTCGTAATGCCGTGGATTGCAGACGGAATATGTGGTGATAAGTTCAAGATGGGCTCCGAGTGAAGGCCGCTTGTCAGAATCGTGCGCTCTGTGAGGTGGGTTTTGGTTTCCGAAGGTATACTTTCAAGTAGTTTTGGCCGCGCCTCGGACCGATCTTGAAGCAGACATTTCCGAACATCTGCCGCCGCCGACCGAGCACGGACAGAGTTAAAGGATGCCACAATTGGAGAAAACTGAAATCGCTCGGTTCGAATGGAAAAAGGACAGGCCACCACATCAGGAGTGTCGCGTGTTCGTCGGAACAAATAAGGGCGTTCGTAAGGTATGGCTCGACGTATATGAGGATGGTGGCGAAAAGCGAAACGCTGCTACTTTCCAGATTGACGAGCTACCAGCTTTGATCGATGCCTTGAGTAAGGTTAACCACTAGGACTTGCGGCCGAAGAAACCCTTTATGAGAAGAACTATGGTCGGGCGCTTCAAATGTTTAGGCTGCAGGATCATCGGAGAGGCGCGCTTTGGCCGTTTTTCTTGACAATGTATGCACGCGATGATGCGTAAGCTGCTTAACAAGAATTTATTGTCGCGTATCCAGTTAGTCAAAATGTCCTACTGCCATTCGACGAGCCAAAGCACTCAACTTGAACCCTGGCGCAGTAAATCGGCGATGGAAGGAACAGTAATGAAACTCATAAAGATCAGCAAGACTGGTAGCTCCAGTGTTATTAGCACCGGCGGTAGCCAGCAAGAGTACGTCCGCCGAGCCCAGTCAGAGAAGCTGCGGCATCCTGAGTTCATCTATCAAGTGGTTAACCCGCAGGGAGCAGTTGTGTTCTCCATATGATACACGTAAGTGACAGGATTTGATGCCGGCTGATACGGCGCTAAAGTGGCAACGGAATTGAACACGTGGCCGTCGCAACATGCCGGCTCGGCGGATTTGGGTCGAGGGCCTGCTACGTACCCCGCCGAAACGCGTGGGCACTGGCGGAAATTGAACCGGCCGGAGCCGATGGCGGAACGACAGCCAACTATTGTTCCCAGGTAAATTAATTATTATATAAAATGCTATATTCAATAAACAAACAGCAGTTCGTAAAAACCATCCCGCACGAGAAGCAGTATAGAGCGTGGAAAAAACGCCTATCTACGGTCGAGATCGCGGCCATTGCGTCGGAACTGAACAGGCTGATCGACAAATGTCCTGTGCAAACGTCCAGTTGGATGCCAGGTAGCGACTGGAGGGGTACGGTTTTTGAGCCCATATGGGTGAAGGCCTGTGAATACAACGTCGAAACAGCCGCTTTGTGTTTTGGCTTGATCCTCTGGGAAGTGATGATGGAGCGGGCAGACACATGGTCATTCGGTCGGTACAGTCTCAATAATGTGCCAATCAAAGGACTGACCTACTTTCGAGTTGAACTCTGACTAAGTCTCTATTATATCACGCCGCGAATGATCGACGATATCTGTCTTATCAACTGAATCGCACTCAATCCGTGAGGGGAGATCCTAATCATGCCGCGCGTTCCGAGTTCCTACAGCCATTATCTCGATGAGATCGTGACCCGGCTGTGGCAATACCGTTCCAGCCGCTTTGCCGGTAACGCAGACTATTTCGATCGGCCGGGCCGGACCGGTTCCCGTCCGCCGGTGTTTGTCAAGGAGCATCGGAGTGACAACGTACTGGTGGACCGGGCCGACCCGAGGCACGCTCATGTTCTGAACTCTGTGCCACGTGAGGCCCGGCACGTCTGGTACGGCAGTATGAAGAGCTCCCAGGCTCTCGCGCAGAGCTACTTCGGGACCTTGCACGTCTACGGTCAGCTCAATCTCATATCTCGACTGATGGGCGACGATGGATCGCCATTGTTCCCGGAGAGTGATAACATTCAGCTTGAACGATGCGTTGCCCGAAAGGTCTTCGGTGAAGCACCGCAGTCGCCGACGACCATAGATGTCGCCTTCATTGGCAATCCGAGCGTCATGCACAACGGCCACATTCTCGTGGCCGTGGAGTGCAAGTTTTCGGAAGATGGTACCGGCAAGTGTTCGAAGGGAATGGCTGCACCCGACGACTCGCAATGCCGGATCACCGAAGCGCGGGTACGATATTGGAAGTTCATTCCGGAATTGTTCAACTGGACGCCCGACGTAACCTGCGGGACCTGTCTTGTTAAAGAAAGGTATCAACTCGTCCGCAATGTCCTGGCAGTCGCCGTTCAGGACTGGAATACGATCGACACCTCCGGTCACGCTGTTCTTGTGTACGACGAGCGAAATCCGGAGTTTCAGTCTGGCGGATCAGGCATGCAGGCGTGGACTTCGGTTAAGGAAGCACTCAAGAAGCCCGCGATGCTTCAGAGATGCTCGTGGCAGCAGTTGGTCGCGTGCCTGGACGGTGTCGCTGAACTGGCTTGGCTCCGCGGCGAGCTTTGCGCCAAGTACGGCTTGTGACACTTGAGGAACGATGGCGGGAGTCATCAAAGCCGATACGCGGCGTCATCCAGGGAGAAAGTCGAACAGTACTATCAACGGGGCAGAACCTCGGACGCCTTGCTACGCCGCGCTTCTCAGTCCAAGAATGGACATTCAATGCCCTCCGTTAGGCCCTGCAAAACGGCGACAACGTCAATGGGTAGTAATGTGAATGCCGGATCACGCAATACTTCATTCTGTAAGGCGGCGACTTGGGCGGCAAATGTCCTGCTGTCGAATCTGCCCGCATTAAGTCGGCGAACGAGGATTGCGTATACCTCCGCGTAACCCCAGATCGTCCCCATCATCTCCGCACTCGACGACCACAGCGCATTCGCTGTCGCTGAACCATTTTCAGGCGCCTAACGCTTCCCCATAGCGCTTGCATCCCAGAACAGTAGCGGCATAGGCCTACTCTTCGTCTCGAGCGGAAATGATTCCACTAGAAAGAATGTTTTCTTCCGGTACTATTCCGAACGCGAGCGCCATCTTCTGAGCAGTTTCTCCGGTCGCGGTTGGGTCTGGTATGAAACCCATTGCTGAATTCTGTTCGTCAATAAGCTGAACCAGCAGGCTCTTATTTACTACCCGTCGCTCTCTCGCGGGGACTGCAACACTCATATCTCCTCCTCGTCAAAGACTCCCGTCATCCCAATTGTACCACGCACCTTACCCATTGCGAGCCTCGGCCTGGCGGGTGGACGTGGTGAAGTTGATCGACTACAATGAGGCCATTGCGGACGTCCTGTGCGATCCCGAGTTTGCGGCTCTCTTGCTTGCCGAATCCCTAAAAGGCGAAGCTTTCCCCGGGGAGATACAACCCGGCCGTTTGATCCATGATCGTGAAATCCGGCCGGCGTGCAATACTATAGCGACACAACCGTATCGTCCACGCCAGGAGCACGACTTATGCAAATCGAGAGCAGCGTCATTATTGTCACCGGAGCCTCGTCGGGAATCGGCCTGTCCACGGCGAGACTGCTTGCCGGTCGAGGGGCCAGGGTTGCCCTGGTGGCACGCTCGGCCGGTGTGCTGGAGAGCCTCGCCGCGGAACTTCCGGGGAGCCTCGCCGTTGCGGCCGACATGACCGACTTCCCTGCCATCCGCCAGGCCGTTCGCAGGATCAGCGAGCACTATGGGAGGGTCGACGGGTTGGTGAACAACGCGGGCCGGGCCTACGACGCGGCCATCGAGGAGATCGAGCCGGAAGTCTTCGATGAGATATTCCATCTCAATGTGCTCGGACCGATTGTCGCCATGCAGGTGGTTATTCCCCACATGCGTCGACGCGGCGGAGGCTCCATTGTCAATATCAACTCCGGCACCGCCTTGATGCGAATCCCTCGATACAGCGTGTACTCGTCCTCCAAGCGTGCACTGGTCGGAATTAGCCTGACGGCCCGGGAGGAGCTGGCCAGGGACAACATCGCCGTCAGCCAGGTCTATCCGTCCGTGACGGCAACCCATTTCGGCGCCAACAAGATGGTTGCGCCTCCTGCCGGGACCTCCGGCCGCCCGGAGCCGCGCCGGGACTACTCCGACGGCGACTCGCCGGAATACATCGCGGAGATCATCGCCAAAGCCATCGAGGAAGGTGGGGCGGAGTACTTCGCGCACGAGGGGATGCGGCTGATGGACAACCGCCGGTAATACCGGATCAACCCCGGCCTGCCCAAAACATGAGAAAAGTATGCCTGTTCTCTTGCGGTCGTAAATCGCCATGCGTCGCTTTATGAATATCCGCTCAACTGGCACCGGGAAGCCGGCTCGGACCGAGTATAATAACCACGATGACAGATCCGGATGTTGATGAATGGCTGCATAATGCGCAACGCGTGCTGCTGGAAGCAAGCGATGCCCTGGTGACGATTGCGGGGCGGTTGGAGCGGGAGTCCTGGGCATGCGCCGTGAGGCGGATCGTGCAGGCGCGCGGGCGCGTTGTGGTCACCGGCATGGGCAAGAGCGGAGCCGTGGGGCGAAAGCTGTCCAGCACGCTTGCCAGCACCGGAACGCATGCGTTCTTTATGCATCCGGCCGAGGCAGTGCACGGCGATTTGGGTATGCTCACCGGGGACGACGTGGTAATCGCACTCTCCTACAGTGGCGAAACCGATGAGATTGTTGCGCTGTTGCCCGCCTTACGAGCGCGACGTCTTCCGATAATCGCCCTGACCGCAAATCGTGGCTCCCGCCTTGCTGAGGCCAGCGAGGTCGTGATCGACGTCACCGTCGAGAAAGAGGCCTGTCCGATGAACCTGGCCCCGACCACCAGCACAACCGCCATGATCGCGGTCGGTGATGCCCTGGCGATGTCGGTGATGTCTGCCCGCGGCTTCACGCAGGAGGATTACGCCCGCTTGCATCCGGCTGGCTCGCTTGGGCGCAGGCTGACCCTTCGCGTCGCCGACGTCATGCGCACGGGCGACAGTGTGGCCATCGTTCCGTCGACTGCAACCGTGATGGAGACGCTGCTCGCGATGACGCGGGCCCAATACGGCGCGGCGATCGTCACCGGCGAACGCGGCAAAGTCTGCGGCCTGATCGTGGACGGCGATATCCGCCGGCACCTGCTGGAGAATCCGGACAACATGCTCGGACGTCCGGCGTCGTCGATCATGAACGCAAGCCCGGGCATGATCCCGCCGCATATCCTTGCCGTGGAAGGCCTGCGCCGGCTGGAGGACTTCCATCCGGTTCCGGGAAGCCGCGTTGGCGAGGCGCCCGTAATCGACTCCGAAGGCTGCCCCATCGGCATGCTGACCCTGAAGAACCTGATTCAGGCCGGGATCGCCCTACAATGATTAACCTGAGCGCTCGCGCGGCGCGCATACGCATGATCGTGCTCGACGTCGACGGGACTCTGACCGACGGCGCCGTTACCTACGACGATGGCGGCGGTGAGACCAAGACATTTCATATCGCCGACGGCCTTGGAATTGTGATGGCGATCGCGGCCGGCCTTAGGATCGCGGTCATCACGGGACGCAGAAGCGAAATCGTGCGGCGTCGCATGGCCGAGCTCGGGGTCGACAACGTCGTGCAGGCCGCCGGCGACAAGGGCGAGACGCTGCGACGTCTCCGCCAGGGTCACGGGCTCAGCCGGGACGAGGTCTCATATGTCGGTGACGACATCAATGACCTTCCAGCCTTCGATGAAGCCGGACTCTGCATTGCGGTGGCAAACGCATCGGAACCCGTGCTGCGGCGAGCCGATTTCGTGACGGCGAAGTCCGGCGGCCATGGCGCCGTGCGCGAGGCGATCGATACGATTCTGCGTGCACAGGGGCGATCTGAGGAGGCCGTGGAGCTCTATATGCAGTTCATCCGGGGCGGCTCAGCGCCACAATAGCCGGATTCTTCCCGAGTCGAGCTGGGTGCCGACGCTGTGCCCCGGAGAACGCCGGTATCACCCCCCACCGGAACGGGGAAGGTGTCCGCGTCTGGACGGAGAATGTCTATCACGATTCACATCCTGCATACGAACGACTTTCATAATCACCTGACCGATGTTCAGGCGGCCAGGATTGCCGCAACCCGTGCCGAATTGCGCGACGTGCTGCTTCTCGACAGCGGTGACGCGGTTTCCGCCGGCAATGTCGGAGTCCGTCCCGGGGGAGAGCCGATCCTCGATCTGATGTCGGAGGCGGGCTACGACGCAATGACACTGGGAAATCGCGAGTTCCACGTGGCCGAGGCGCTGCTCAAGCATAAGATTCGCCGCGCCCAGTTTCCGATCCTGTGCGCGAATATCCGCTGGCGCGAGGACCGGGGCGACCGCTTGCCGGTCCAGCCATTCATCATTAAGGGCCTGCCGTGCGGTGTGAGCATCGGCGTCATCGGCGTTACGGTTCCGATGGTGACGACTCGCATGGCCGCCCGCGTCGTCAGTGCGTTCGTGTTCGACGATCCCGTGGACGCCGTTCGTGAGCTGATACCCACGATCAAGCCGGACGTGGATATGCTGATGGCGTTGACACATATCGGCATCCGGGAGGACGAGCGGCTTGCCGCCGCATGCCCGGAGCTCGACCTGATCGTGGGGGGCCACTCTCATGTCATGCTGTCCCGTCCGGAGGTCGTCGGTAAGGTCCCGATTGTGCAGGCCGGCTGGTTCGGCCATTACCTGGGCCACGTCACCGCCGAGTTCGACGGCCACCTGCTGCGCGACACGATCCGGGGCTGTCTCATCTCGCTTCGCGGGTAGCACCGGAGGACAGGGTTTCAGGTGCTTTCCGCGCTAAAAACTCTTCTCTTGCTTTCGGCTATGCCGGGTTGTATCAGGTCAGAAAGGCAAACATGATGGTGACTCATGCCTGGATTTTGCCCTGGCTCGGGCTGTTTGCGGGCGTTGTGACACTCCTCACCGCCACGGTGGGCGCGGTCCGGCAGCCGCGTCCAACCGGCACGAGCGGCGCGGACCGTAAGGCTGTTCTGGCCGCGGGCGCCATCTGGTTGATCATGGTGGGTCTCGGCATCTGGCTCGAGCTCCTGCTCGGGACTCACGAAGGGGTCGATTATATCGGCGGTCGCGGGTACCTGCTCGGAAGCCTGGGCGGCCTCCTCGTGGTCTTGCTGGCCGGACGCGCCGGCGGCACGGTCGAGCGCCCCACCCTGCCCGGGCTCATCGTCTTCGGGGTCAGCCTGACGCAGATCGGAATCGCCCGCCTCTGGCTGACGCACGGGGAGATGACGGGGTTGACCGCTGTCGCCCTCTCCACAACAGTCGCGGTCCTCGTGCTCGGGACACAGCTCCATCGGCCGTCAGCGTGGGTGGCAACTGCGGGCGCATTTCTAACGGCGACACTGGCCCTTGCCATGGAGCTTGGTTTCACGCGCGCCACAATGATTACCGAGGCAGCCTGGCCCGACCTGCCTCTCCTGCTGGCGGGAGCCGCGGCGTTCGGCATCATCGCCGGCACAATGCTAACCGAAAAGCGACGCGTCGTCGCAGCGTTCCTGCCTCCCGTGTTCGCCCTTGCGTTCTGTTTCGCGGCGGCTCGAGTCCTGCACGAGCCGACCGCCCTCAAACTGTCGGCGGCAGGGGTGCTCGGCGCCGTTCTCCTGGCCGCACTCAGCCGATCGGCGCAAACTACCGCGAGCGCCTCCCACAACGATTGGGAAACCGAGACCGCTACCTTGTCTTCATCACGGAGCGGACATGTGGAGGCGACGTTAGAGCCCGACGCCCTCAGCCTGGTGGTCTTGCTGGCGGCAGTCGCGGTCGGCTATGCGTACTGGGCCGGATTCGGCGTCGCCATCCTCGTGCTCGCCCTATGGAGCGTCTACGCGGGGGCATCGATTGTCAGTCCAGGGCGCGGCCCGGCGCTGGTCATGGCCGCCGGGTTCGGCCTGATGATCTGCACGCACCGAGCCCTCACCCTCCAGAACGACACATTCCTCAGCGGCACTCCGCTTACCGACGTCTGGAACCTGGTTGCACTCGGTGTCGGCGTCCTCGTGCCGCTGGCGTCCGGTCCGAGTTCGCCCGGACCGGTCGCCGTAATGCGGTCTGTGGTCACCCTCGTCGCCGTGCCGCTCTTGATCGCGTACTTGCTCGCCGGACAGGCCGTCGATGGCCTCGTGATCGGAGCGGCCCTCTCGATTGCCGCCGCGTTTGGCGCACGCCGTATCGAGCCAGCCCTGGTCGCGGGTGCTGTCCTGCTCGGCCTCTTGGTCCTTCAAGCCATGCCGATTATCGCCACGTGGAGCGAGCCGACACGTCAGGTCAAGGTGGAACTCCTCGGCGCGGTTGCCCTGTCCGCCATCGTCCTGACGTTGCTGCCGCGGCGGACACAGCCGGCCCCCGCCGAGATCCAAGCCTCAACGTGACGAGCCTGCTTCACGTATGCTGGCTATTCCTATCGTGGGACAGGCCTCCGTGCCTGTCCTATCTCCTTCCGGTCCATCGAGTCCATCGCGTCCATCGCGTCGATACATCTCGCCGCTCCGAGGCGAAGCTTCCCTAGTTCACTTCCGATATCGACGAACCCAGGATCGCCCCGGTCGAACGGTCTTGAGCGAACGCGACGACGTGGAGCGAGCGAGGCCGCCACCCGGGCTGGACGGGGATCTGCGTCTCTGCCTCAAAAGTGGGGCCCGAGATAGTGCCAATCGGGTCGAGAACGCGCACAACAGCCTCGTGGGTGAGTGTACGTCCCCCGTTCTCACCGCCGTCGACGACCGACCGAAGGCCGTCCTCGGTGACCGCGGCGAAGATGTCGATCGGGCCGGTCCCCGCCGGCGGCAGTGATTTGACGGTCAGTCGGACGCGAATCTCGTTGTCGGCGAACCCCTCCACCGATTCGGACACATTCGCGTGTGGCAGGATTGCGGCGGCCTCGACAGCCTCACGCGCGGCGCCTTCGTCGCTCCCAACGAACTCTCGACGCCCGTCGACGACCATCTCCGGCGTGTACGCCGAGTCCAACCGAAAGTGCCGGACGTAGTCCTGCTGCCGCTCACTGTACCGACCCGATGAGAATCGATCCGTCCAGGCGGTGTTGTTCCAGTAATCCACATGTTCGGCCAGCGCAATGATGGTGGCGTCCGGCACCGGCTGGTCGCGCTGGAGTGCGGCCAGAACACGGTCGGCGGGCGGGCAATCCGAGCAGCCTTCCGACGTGAATAACTCGACGAGAACCGGAGTGCGCGGCCGCGGAGCCGCCTGAGCGCGAGGAAAACAAGCGATCACGAGAAATGCCGCCAACGTGGTCGCCAATACACCGATCAACAATTTCGTCATATTTCACCTCCCACTTCTCATGACAATTGGGAGGCTGCGGAAAGTTCAGTCGGTTAGTCGGGCTTGTTGATCAAGAAGTCGGCGGATTCCTGGAAGTATCGGTCGAGGTCCGGGCGGAAGGGCTGAAGTTCGGGCACGGAATCGAGCGCGGCAAGCATGTGGCGCATCCACGCGTCGCGCTCGCGGACACCAATGAGGAACGGAGCGTGGCGCATGCGGAGGCGCGGATGGCCCCGCATCTCGCTGTACGTGCCCGGTCCGCCGAAGCGCTGGATCAGGAACAGCTCCAGCCGGTTGCGGGAGCTGGCCAGATTCTGCGGATACATCGGGCGAAGCACAGGGTCGGTTTCGATCCCGCGGTAAAAGGCCTCCGCGAGATCGTGCAGCGGCTTTGCCGTTCCCAGGCGGTCAAAAATCAGTGTGGTTCGATCTTCCATAGGCGATAAAGATTATACCCGGACCGATGGAATGACAGCAGGTGGAGGTAAATCCGGGGCCGGCCGGTATAATTACCCTTGAAACCCGTTCCTCATCATGCCCGCCCGGCGAATCCGGGACGCCCGGCGGAGCGTGGTTGGACCGGCGGCACCATAAATTCAGGAGGAGAACGACGACAATGGCTTTTCAAGTCCCGCCGCTGCCTTACGAGTACACGGCGCTCGCGCCAACGATCGATGAGCAAACGATGCACCTGCATCATGACAAGCACCACCAAACGTACGTTACCAACCTGAACGCGGCGATCGAAAAGCACCCCGAGCTTGCTGACAAAACCGTTGAAGAGTTGGTCGGCGACATGGGAAGCATCCCGGACGATATCCGCACGGCCGTGCGAAACAACGCCGGCGGACACGCAAACCACACGCTGTACTGGGAGATTATGACGCCGGGTGGCAGCCGTGAGCCCACCGGGGAACTCGCGGCCGCCATCACCGCCACCTTCGGAAGCCTGGATGCCCTGAAGGCGGCCGTGAACGACGCTGGAGTAAAGCGTTTCGGAAGCGGCTGGACGTGGCTCGTCAAGTCGGCCGAGGGGAAGCTCCAGGTGATCAGTACTGCCAACCAGGACAACCCGCTGATGGAAGGCCTGACCCCACTGCTCGGAAACGATGTGTGGGAGCATGCCTATTACCTGACCTACCAGAATCGTCGGGCCGATTACCTGGCCGCCTGGTGGAACGTATTGAACTGGGACAAAGTGGCCGAGCGCTACGCCGCGTCCTAGGATGTCGACGAGTGGTTAAGACAAGGCGTCAATTGCTTTCTCTTAATTATCTCGAAATGATGCAGGGATCGGTCGTGTTCGGCTCGACCGAGCGGCCGCACATAACATTTTCGGGGCGAGGTTTACTATCTCGCCCCGATTTGAACATATAATAATTTCAGGCCCACCACGCGCTGAGGCACGCCCTCGTTGGGTGGTTTCGCCGGCCGTTATAATCTGGAATCCATGAATGCTTTACGACACAGCGTGAGCGACTGGATGGCACGGCATCCCATACACGCCATGCTCCTGAACAAAGCCTTTATACTGTGCTGGGTGGTCTGCGGGATAACCGGAGCCCTGCTGCTGGCCTACGGCGGCGCATCCAGCCGGATCTCTCACCTGCTCACCACCACGAGCGCGTCCGGACGAACGTGGCGCGGCGGATGGGTATTAACCGCCGTCGTACTTCTTCTCGCTGCTGTCTATTACTGGACGGACATGAATCTGCCCGCCCCTTACGTGGACACAGTCGTCGGGTGTGCGGTACTGGGAGCGATTGCTATCGTCTACGGCGCCGCCTCCGCCGCCCTCATCGACGCGGCGGAGTATCGAAAGCACATGTCTCCGGAGGAGCGGGTGAACGACATCGCCAGAATGAGCGGAACCGCAAT
>JBKQWH010000101.1:0-21400 GCA_052139635.1 Capsulimonadaceae bacterium | reverse complement strand
AAATGCCAACGTAAGACTGCTTGCAGTATACCAGATTATCTCAGAGGTTATCACTCTCGGATAAGCTGGCTGGGGGAGCGTGTGGGCACAAGCCGGAATCAAGGCTGCAGTTCTGCGATCAGTCTTCGACGGCATGGCTCTCCGGGAGAGGCTGGCCTGTCGCCTGGTTGCTGCTCATGCCCATTGCAACCGGGTCAAACAACCTGGTACTATCTACTCAGTGATGACATCGACAACAACAATCACCGAAGAACATCTGCGGGAAATCGCCGAGTCCTCCGAGTTCACGATCGAGGAGATTCGCGCTGCCGCGGGCATGACGGAGCGGATCGCTCGGTTGCGTCGAGAGTACCCTTTCCTGACGGACGACAGTGCGATCGTCCTCATCGCCTGCGAGAATATGCCTGTTTCTGAGGAATAGGCCGTCTGCCGGCTCCCCGCCGCGGTTCCACCGAACATGAACCTCATCGACTACCTTCGCGAGCAGGCCGGGGTCCGGCCGGATCAGGCGGCGATCATCGACTGTCCGGGAGGGCGGACGCGGTCGACGACCTATGCGGAACTGGATCGACTGGTCCGGCGGGCGGCGGAACGGCTGATCGAGTCCGGCCTGAAGCCCGAAGACAAGGTCCTCGTCTTCGTCCCGATGTCCCTCGACCTCTATGTCGTGCTGCTGGCCATCTTCCAGCTCGGAATGGTCGCGATGTTCCTCGATCCGAGCGCGGGGCGGGAGCATATCGAGCGGTGCTGCCGGCTCGGCGTGCCAAACGGGCTGGTGGCCACCCGGAAGGCTCACCTGCTGCGGTTGCTGTCGCCAGGGCTGCGGCGGATCAAGCGTAAGTTCGTCGCCGGATTCTGGGACGCCGCCCCGGGCAGCCGGCGCGGCGCCCCACCGGTTGACATACATACGAACGAAGATGCCCCCTCCTTGCTGACATTTACGAGCGGCAGCACCGGCGCGCCAAAGGCGGCCCTGCGCACACACGGCTTCCTGCTGGCGCAGCACCGCGCGCTCGCCGAGTCCCTCTCCCTCACCGCCGGCACCGTCGACCTTTCGACTCTGCCGATCTTCGTGCTGGCAAACCTGGCCTCCGGGCTGACCAGCATCATCCCGAACGCCGACCTGCGCTCGCCCGGCTCGATCGACCCGGACCCGGTGATCGCTCAGATCGATGCCCTGCGGCCGGCGACCACGGGCGCGTCGCCCGCTTTTCTCGAGCGCATCGCGGACCGATGCCTGCGCTCCGGCCGCACTCTGGATACGTTTACCAGGATGTTCACCGGTGGGGCGCCCGTGTTCCCGAGCCTGCTGGACAGGCTGCACGCCGTCGCGCCGAAGGCGGAGATCGTGGCGGTTTACGGGTCGACGGAGGCGGAGCCAATCGCCCATATCGCTCTGCGCGAGATCGACGATGCTGACCGCACCGCCATGCGCGAGGGCGGCGGGCTGCTCGCCGGACGGCCGGTCGGCTGCATCGACGTCCGCGTGGTCGCCGATGGGTGGGGAAAGCCGATGGGGCCCTTCGAGGAGGACGAGTTTCGCGCGCAGCAGCGTCCCCCCGGTTCGCCGGGCGAAATCGTTGTCCGCGGCGACCACGTGCTGCCCGGCTATGTGGACGGGGTGGGGGACACAGAGACCAAGTTCCGGGTCGGCAACACGGTCTGGCACCGCACTGGCGACGCCGGCTGCATGGATACCCGCGGCCGGTTGTGGCTGCTCGGGCGGTGCCGCGCCAGAATCGTCGACTCCCGCGGTACTGCCTACCCCTTCGCCATCGAGACCGCCATCGACTCCCTCCCCGGCATCGCCCGCGCCGCAGCCATGGGTGTCGACGGCCGCAGGATCGTCCTCCTCGAACCCGATCGAAGCGCCCGGGCGCCGGACCTCGCCGCCATCAAGCACATGCTGGCATGGGCGTGCGTGGACCACGTCCGCGTTGTCGCGAAGATACCCGTCGACAAGCGTCACAACGCCAAGATCGACTATCCCGCTTTACAACGACTGGAGCGCGCGTCTCGACGGTAAGGGTATTCACGCCCTTGACAACTTACGTAATTCGCGCAATAATGTACGCAATATGCGCAATAACATCCTCGACTCGCTATTTCCGCAGCATCGGCAACAGATTCTCGCGACTCTACTGGCGGACCCGGATCGGCGATGGTATTTGAGCGATCTGGCCAAACACCTGGGCGTGCAGCCGTCCAGCCTGCAGCGGGAATTATCGTCGCTCACGGATGTCGGACTGTTGAACCGCGAGCCCGACGGGAATCGTGTGTACTACAAGACAGATACGTCGTTCCCGATCTATCCGGAGCTGGCCTCGATCATGAGAAAGACTTCGGGGCTTGTGACGCGGGTGTGGGATGTTCTGAAGCCCTTCGAAGATTCGCTCGACTTCGCCTTTATTTACGGGTCGGTGGCTCGGGAAGAGCAAACCGGAAGAAGCGATGTGGATGTGATGCTCGTTGGCACTGTGCGACTTGCCGATATTGCGCTGCCGCTGCGCGAACTGGAGCGCGCCCTCCGGATTTCGGTCAACGTGACCGTTTACACACGGAGCGAGCTTGTGGACAAGCTGTCAAATCACAATCATTTCTTAGAAACGGTGATGCGCGACCGAAAAATCTTCTTGAAGGGGACTGAGGATGAGCTGGACAAGGCTGTTAGCAGACGGGAAAGTTAAGACCCACACAACGAGCAAACAAGAGATCGACGATTTGCGGGACTTAGTCGAGCGTGACCTTGTCGACGCTTCGATACCGGCGCTTTCCGCGGACCGTCGATTCGCAACCGCCTACAACGCCGCACTTCAGACGTCCAAAATGGTGATCGCCTGCTCCGGATACCGAGCCTCGGGATCGGCCCATCACCAAATCACATTTGAGGCGGCCGAGCTAGCCCTGGGGCCGTCGACGGCATCGTTATTCGCGTATTTCGACGCGTGCCGGCGTAAGCGTAATACAGTAGACTACGACCGCGCCGCAGTGGCAAGCGATACCGAAGCGGCGCAGATCCTCAAGGAAGCGCGGAACCTTTTGGTGACGGCTGAGGAATGGATCAGCAACAACCATTCGAGCTTTAAAAAGGCGTAACACCGGCCGATGGCCGCGGACGGGCAGGGACGTCTTCCCACGATAGGATTGGTCGAGGGCGTTTGGGGTCTCGACGGCTTCAAGGGTGTGAATGCTCGGGCGGCGCTGGGGGTTCCGGAGGGGCTCCTGGCCTTCAACCGGGGCTGCGTGACTGTCCGTGGTGAGACCCTGGATCGGTCCTATTTCCGCTCCAATTTGGTCGCCAGCGTCAACCCCGGCGGCGCTGTCAGGGTGCCGACCTTCGTGTCACCCTGGTACACGTTCACCGCCTGCTTCGCCGAGCCGGGGTTGAATACGACATAGCTGGTAACGCCAGTGCGCTTATTGAGGTAAACGCGTGACATCGGCAGGGACATATGATAGTCCCACCGGATGTCGCCGAGCATGCGGTCCGAATGGGTGAGGTAGTAAGTGATGCCCGGCGTGTCGACATCGTGGGCGATCGGGCTGCCGGCGTCCCAGAGATCGTCGAGCTGCTCGCTGACCCAGTCCGGATTGACCAGTTGCACGAGCGACAGCACCACGTTCCCCAGGCCCGTCCCCATGTCGCTCAGGGAGTTTGAGCCCTTCTTCTGAGCCTGCAGTTGCATCATCGTCTGGAAGCTGGCTCGCGTGTAGTCGGGGTCCCGAGCCAGGTAGTCCATCATCGGCGACATCGGCAGCCACTGGATCGCGTAGGCCCAGTCCGGATCGCCGCTGAAGTACGTGCCGAAGAGCTGCCCGCCGCTCCAGACCATGCCGGCGATGGGCCATTTATAGTTCGGCGAAAAGTTGTCGCCGTGGATGTTGAACCAGTATTCGAGTGCGGCTCGGGTCTCCATCGCATAGCCCATGGCTCCGGCCGCGATCATGTCCTTGTCTCCCATCGCCTCGCCGAGCAGGAACAGACCGCCCCACGACTGGACGGCCTCCGACGACGACTCCTGGTTGTTGCCGGTGGGCGAGCTAAACCCGCCCGCCCAGGAATGGCCCTCCCAGATGTCGAACGTGCGCAAAAACGGGAAGCGGGTGTCGGTCCGGTCCCAGTTGGCGTACTCCTTGGCCACCATCTTGGCCATATGCCCGTAGCCCTTGAGGAAGTCGGGATCGAAGAACCCGAGCAATGCCGACGCCCTCGTGAAGTACCCGTAGTGAAAGTGATTGTCGTTGAAGGCCTCGGAACCGTAGCTCGGCTTGATACCGATCAGGGCGTGCCAGCCGGGATAGTAGGCGAAGTAGTGCGCCGTCTTCCCGGGAGTATAGGTGTACCAGTCGGTGAGCGCCGTATGGAGATCGCTCCGCAGTGCGGTGAACGCGTCCGTGTCGTGCATCTCATGCGCGGCGGCCATGTAGTCGGCGAACTGGGTCAGGCTCTTGCCGCCCCAGTAGGTATCGTCGCCGTATTTCGTCCGCGCGGCGTACTGCTCCAGGTAGGTGCGCATCCGCGTCTCGTCGAAATCGTGAGGCAGGCCGAGCTTCTTCGGGGCCGGGAGGAACGGCAGGAACCCGTTGAACGGGTAGTCGATCTCGAAGTCGTTGCCGATCGCGCACTTCATCGTCCCGCGCGGCGTCAGGTACGTGAAGTCCGTGAAGCTCAGGTTTGTCGTCGTGTCGCGGGTGTGGTGCGGCAGCCACCCCTGGATGGTTCGGGTCTCGGTCCCCTGCAGGGGCTCGGTGGCGATTTGCCAGTGGGTACGCACCACTCCCTTCTCCGGATCGTACGTCCAGGTCATACGGCTGCCACGCGGGATGGCGTAAGCATACGACGCAAACGTGGAGAGGAGGTCCGCCCGCGGCAGCGCGCAGACAACCAGGAAGCGGCCGGCCGGGCCAAACTGGCAGCCGATCTTGTTCTGATCGCGGAAGAACATCGAGCCCGACGGCGCGAAGACCCCGTAGGAGCGTCCCGCGAAGGTCATCCCGAGAGTCGACCCGCTGTACGGAAACGTGATCGGACGGCCAGCCTCGTCGAAATACTGTGCATCGCTCGAGCTTTGCAGCACAGGGAGCAGTCCCGTGTACTCGAACCACGCGTAAGGCATGCCGCGCCCGAGGGTGACGTCGACGTATTTCGTGTCGCTCTCGTCGATCCGGAAGCTGACCGTCCAGTCGTCCCAGTCCTTCGCGCGCGTCTCAGTCGGATGGAAGTCCACGCCCGAGATGTTCAGCGGGTCCTCGCTGACCGGGTCCCGCCCTTCGTCGTTGTAGCGAGTCGGGTAGTAGAAGTTTATTCCCGTCTGGTTCGCCTCTACCATCTCCGGAAACGCCCAGAGCCGGCCGGACCACTGGTGGACGATCAGGTTGGTCCACCACTTGTTGGTCGGGATGGGACGCGTCCCCGGATCGAGGATATAGAGCGGCTTCTGGAGGACCTTTTGGATCGCCTCGCCCGTATCCGGGGGCGGGACCGACGCGTACGAACCCTTGCCGAGCGAGATGGGAACAGGAGACTGGTCGCCGCCCGTTGGCAGCACAATCGGATCGCCCGGCGCGCGGCTGCAAACGAGCACGAGGACCAGCAACACCGCGGCCCGCAGCGCCGCCTGCTTTATGGACGAGACCTGGCCGACTCCCATGGGTTCTGTTCTCCGGGGCAATTCCTAACCCGGCAAAGCGGAAACGAAGAAAGAAGGATTAAGAACTCCCGAGTCCTATCCTTCGGTGTATTCTGCACTCGCTAGCGAGGCTCCGCCTCAGACCGACCAGTCGTATGGACATATGGACGCGATGGACGCAATGGACAAGGAGGAAGACAGGCACGGAGGCCTGTCCCACGATAAGAATTATCGGCATGTCGCAAAACTTGACTCACGGACAACAAGTTCCGAGACTCACGGAATCTAGAACCGAAGCCCGGCCATGACGGAGATGCCGCCGAGGTTGACGCCGTTGATCTTGTCCGTGATCCAGGTGTAATCGCCCTCGATGTCGAAGGCTTGCGAGAACGAGATGCCGATTCCCGCCATCACACCGAGGGACGTACCGGTCTTCGACGTGTTGTTGTTGTTTGCGGTCTGGAAGTAGGCGCCGATGCCGACGACGCGGAAGATCGGCAGATTGGCGTGGCCGATGGACGAGGACGGTGTCGACGATGTCGACGGGCCGGACGTGCTGTGCGTATCGATTCCCACACCGAGGACGTGGTCGTTGCGGCCGCTGTCCGACTTGCCCGTATAGTTGACGTATAAGTTCTGCTGGACCTGGTCCTGCGGGGCGCCGAGGGCGTAATCCAGACCCCCGGCGATCCAGGTGCTTCCGAGATTATTTGGCCCGCCGCTCGGCGGCAAATAGGCGCCGAGTTTGATCGTAATCGGATTCGACTGCGATTGGCTCGACTGAGCGCGCGCGGCCGGTGCAAACGCACACGCGGCGGCCGCGAGTGCGAGCGCAAATGGTATTGACTTCAAGTCCATCCTCCTGGAGATGCCGGCCGAGTGAGATGCACGCCGTACGGTTTAATGACAACAAGACGCCGCAAATGTTACGGTCATTTGCAATGTGGAACCGCGGATTTCGTTCGAATGTTCCGCCCGGAACCGACTGTATGGGCTCGTTCGGGGAAATCGTGTCATAGTCCGTACGATAAAACGCGACGCCGGCGTTAACCGGCGTCGCGCTGGATCGAGACATTTCGTCGAGGTCAGCCCTCGAGCAGCAGGGACTCCGGATCTTCGGCGAGTTCCTTGATACGGACCAGGAAGCGCACCGCCTCACTGCCGTCGACAATGCGATGGTCGTAGGAGAGGGCCAGATACATCATTGGCCGCACCGTGACTTCGCCGTTGACAACGACCGGACGCTCCTGGATCTTGTGCATTCCCAGGATGGCCACCTGCGGGGCATTGAGGATCGGGGTCGACATCAGGGAGCCGAATACGCCCCCGTTTGTAATGGTGAACGTCCCCCCCTGCAGCTCGGCCAGGGTCAGCTTGCCGTCGCGCGCCTTGCCGGCCAGGTAGCCGATGCGTCGCTCGATCTCGGCGAATGAGAGCCGGTCCGCGTCGCGAACCACGGGGACGACCAGGCCTTCCTCGACCCCGACTGCAATGCCAATGTCGTAGTAGTGCTTGATCAGGATCTCCTCACCCTGGATTTCGGCGTTCAACTGGGGGAAGGCCTTCAGCGCGCCGACACTCGCCTTTGTGAAGAAGGACATGAAGCCAAGTCCCACCCCGTTGCGCTCCTTGAAGCTGTCCTTACGGCGCTTGCGGACGTCCATGATCGCGGTCATGTCCACCTCGTTAAAAGTGGTGAGCATGGCGGCGTTGCGCTGGGCCTCCACCAGTCGAGTTGCGATGGTGAGGCGGCGGCGCGACATCCGAATCCGGTCCTCACGCTTGGCCGCGGGCGCGGCCGCGGCGATCACCGCGGTTGGGATTTGCGGGCGGGAGGGGGACGGCGGCGCCGGACGGGTCGGCTCCGGCGCGCGTGCCGGCGGCGGTTCCGGAACATGCACGGGCTCGGCCGCCGTAAACGCCAGGGCCGGTTCGGGCCGCGGCGCCGGCGAAGCGGCTTCGGCGGCCCGCTTCTCGATGATCCCGGCGACATCATCCTTCGTGATGCGGCCGTTCGGGCCGGTGCCGGCCAGCTCCGACAGGTCGACATCGTTTTCGGCGGCGAGCCGCCGCGCCACGGGAGTCACCGGCGGGGCATCCGAGGCCGGCATCGGCTTGGCGCCTCCCCCATTTCGGGACGCGTCGCGGGCCGGGGGCTCCACCGGATCGGGGCTCGATGGCGCCACGGCGGCGTTGCTGATGACCGCGATGACGTCGCCGATATTGACGACGTCGCCGGTCTTACGATCGATTCGCTGCAGGACTCCGGCTTCCGGGGCGCCTACCTCGACGTTAACTTTATCCGTCTCCAGCTCGACAATCGGCTCGGCGGCCGCCACTGTGTCGCCGACGGCCTTGAGCCAGTTTCCAACCGTGGCTTCGACGACCGATTCGCCCAGTGCGGGGACCAGTACTTCAACGGGCATTCTTCACTCCGCTCCTTCTTAACTTGGCCGCGGGCACGTCGCTCAGTGCGGCCGTAATAATACGGTTTTGCTCCACCGTATGGCGCCGAATAGACCCCTCGGCGGGGCTCGCGCCCTCGGGCCGTCCGACGTAGGTCAGTTCGAGCCGAGTGCCGGCAAGCTCGCGCAGGCACTCCAGGACATACGACCACGCCCCCATATTGCGGGGCTCCTCCTGGAGCCAGACAATCTCGCGCAGGCCGGGATAGCCGGCGATGACCGCGCGCAATTCCGCGAATGGGAACGGGTGCAACTGCTCGACACGCGCTACGGCGATACCGTCATGGCCGACCGCATAGGCCGGACTCGTGATCATGTCGACGTAGATTTTACCCGAGCACAGGATCAGGCGGCTGATCTGCTCGACATGTTCGTGCGCCTCGGGATCGTCGATGACCGGCCGGAATCGTAAGTCGGTCAGGTCCTTCAGCGACGATGATGCGCGCGGATGCCGAAGCAGGGCCTTCGGAGTCATGATGATGAGCGGACGCGGCGCCTTCTCGGACGTGATCGCCTGAGCACGCAGGGCGTGGAAGTATTGCCCCGCGGTGGTGCAATTGAGAACCCGCATGTTGTCCCCGGCGCACAGTTGCAGGAACCTCTCGACACGGCCGCTCGAATGCTCCGGGCCGCCGCCCTCATAGCCGTGCGGGAGAAGCAGGACAAGCGATGGAGCCTGCCGCCACTTGGCCTGGCCGGACACCAGGAACTGGTCGACAATGACCTGGGCCGAGTTGATGAAGTCGCCGAACTGCGCCTCCCACAAAACGAGCACCCCGGCGGCGTGCATGCTGTAGCCGTACTCGAAACCGAGTGCGGCGCTCTCGGAGAGCGGGCTGTTGTGTACGGCAAACGACGCCCGCGAGTGGGAGAACTCCTGGAGCGGGATGGTGCGCTCCCCGGTGATGGGATCGTGCAGCACGCAGTGGCGGGTGGAGAACGTTCCGCGCTCGGCGTCCTGCCCGGTGAGCCGGACAGGCTTGCCCTCGGCCAGGATCGACGCGAATGCGAGCGCCTCGGCGTGGTTCCACTCGATGCCGCCGGGCTCGTAAATGCCGGTTTGGCGGCGCCGCAGGATCTTCTCGAGCTTGGCGTTGGTCGTGAAGCCGCTCGGACGGAACTGCAGTTCCTCATTGATGGTCTTGAGGAGGTCGGCGGGAACGCGCGTGTCGATGGCGGCAAACTCGACGAACTGGCCTTCCACAGCGCCCCGCGAGAGACCCTTGCCGCTCGGCTTGCTGCGGGCGGCCTGCAGCTTCTCGTCGATGGCAGCCGACATAGCCGAGACCTCGTCGGGCGTGACGACGCCGCGTCGCGTCAGCTCAACCGCCCATATCTCGCGCACCGTGGGATGGGCATTGATCTTCTCGTACATACGGGGCTGTGTGTACATCGGCTCGTCGGCCTCGTTGTGCCCGTAGCGCCGGTACCCGATCAGATCGATCAGAAAGTCCTTTCCGAATCGCTCGCGGTAGGCATGCGCCATTCTGGACGCCGCGATACACGCCTCGGGATCGTCGGCGTTGACATGCACGATGGGGATCTCGAAGCCCTTGGCAAGGTCGCTCGCGTACAGAGTCGAGCGCGCCTCGCGCGGGCCGGTCGTGAACCCGATCTGGTTGTTGACAATGATGTGAATCGTGCCGCCGACATGGTAACCGGCGAGCTGCGATAGGTTGAGCGTCTCGGCGACAATGCCCTGGCCCGGAAAGGCGGCGTCGCCATGGATCAGGATTGCGAGCGAAGCCGTCGGGTCCTGATGTGGCTTCGGACCCTTGTTCCGTGCTTCCTGCGCGGCGCGGGCGCGGCCGACGATCACCGGGTTGACATATTCCAGGTGGCTCGGATTGGGGGCCAGCGTGATGGGCATGCGCGCGCCGTGGCCCGAGTACTGTACCTCCGCGCCAAGGTGATACTTGACATCGCCGGTCCAGCCGCGATTGCCGGGCCCGGCGGCCGGAAACGCGTCGTCCTTCAGGTGAACATCCTTCTTCGCAACCTGGAATTCCGCGATAATCTGGGCGTAAGGCTTGCCGAGGATATGCGCTAGCACGTTTAGACGACCCCTGTGCGCCATGCCGATGACGATCTCCCGAGTGCCGCATTCGGACGCGTCGTTGATGATCGAGTCCAGCATGGGCACCAGCATGTCGTTGCCCTCGATCGAGAACCGCTTCTGGCCGATGAAGGTGTGGTGCAGAAAGCGCTCGAAGGCCTCGACCTCGGTCAGCCGCTGGAGGACATTGCGCTGGTGGGAGGGGAAAAATCCGCGAAAATACCGGCCGCTCTCGATCGCGTCGACCATCCAGTCGCGCTCCTCGTGAACGTGGATGTGGTCGTCCTCATAGCCGATCGGTCCGGAATAGGCCTTTCGAAGCCGTCCGAGCGCCTCGAGCGCGTTCGCGGCGCCCTCGGCAAGCGGACCTCCGACCACGCTTGACGGCATATCGGACAGGTCGGCCGTGGTAAGGCCGTGGGTCGAGAGCAAGAGGCCGGGGTCGCCCGGAGGGGTCGATCCGAGCGGGTCGACATGGGCCGTTACGTGCCCGAGCGCACGGACAAACTCCGCAACTCGCGATGCTCGCACGATCTTGTCGACATCGATTCCCGTGGAAACGGACGGAGTATTCGCTCCATCCACGTCTTCCGGCTGCCAGCGCTTGAAGATCGCGCTTGTTTCGGCGTCCACCGACGCCGGGTCGGCAAGGTACCGGTCGTAGAGGTCAAGGACGTAACCTGCGTTCGGACCATGAAACTGTTGAAGTTCGCTCATGGGGGATTAATACCTACTCCTTTGTCGGCCTGCAGGGCTGAAGTGCATCAAACTTGGTGTTGTTATGTTATGGCGGGATTATCGCGCCCGCTCCTGTTGCGGCGCCGAATCCTGCTCCTGCCCAACCCGGACCGGGGTGGGCTTACGGCAAAGTGCGTCTTACGATCCGAGCCCCCTTGCCCGTGGTTTGGGTGACCAAACCCTATCGTATAAAAAATCTCGCATATTGTACCCCCCTTCCGATGGAAGCGTCCACCGTTTTCGCCGCTTCCTCGAAACAAACAAGCACGATAACTTGCGGACACTTGAGCACACCTGCTGTCGTGTATCATAATATAGAGCGCCGGTAAGTCGGAATCGGTTCCCGGCGGGCGCGCACAATTCATATTAACCCAGGAATCGGCACACGGTGCGCCTGTTCCCGATAATCGCAAAGAATCTCGGCTTGTCCCCACTTAGGGGACTGCCGGACAGGCATAACAATGAAGCTCACGTTTCTCGGAACCGGTTCCGCCAGCCCGACACTCCGCCGCAATGTCAGCGCGCTGGCGGTTCAGTTTCAGCAGAGCGGGGCCTGGTGGCTGTTCGACTGCGGCGAGGGGACGCAGCACCAGGTTCAGCGGACTCCGCTGCGCCCGAGCCGGCTGTCGCGGATCTTCGTCACGCACCTGCACGGCGATCACATCTTCGGCCTGCCCGGGCTTCTGGCGAGCCGCTCGCTGCAGGACTCGGCGACGTCGCCGGTAGAAGTTCTCGGTCCTCCGGGCGTCGCGGAGTTTCTTCGCTCATCGTTGCGGCTCAGCCGGTCGGGGCTCGGGTACCCGTTGACTATCCGCGAGCTTCCGGCTCCGGAGGCCGGCCAGCAGAACGTTGTCGAGGGTGACGAAGAAAGCGGAATCGCGCGGGTCGAGTACGCACCGATGGACCATGGGATGCCCTGCTACGGCTATGCGATTGTCGAGGCAGACCGGACCGGCCGTCTCGATGCCGCGCGCCTTGCCGCCGAAGGGGTGCCCTTCGGACCGCTCTATGGTCGCCTGAAGGCCGGCGAGACCGTCACCCTCCCCGATGGCCGCGTAATCGACGGCGCCGAGTATGTCGATCCACCGCAGATCGGCCGGCGCGTCGTTATTTGCGGGGACTCGCGTCCCTCCGCCGCCTCGATCGCGCTCGCCGGCGGGGCCGATGTCCTTGTGCATGAGGGCACGTTTATGGAGGCAGACGCACCTCTGGCCGCCGAGGTCGGCCACTCGACCTCCGCCGCCGCCGCCCGAATCGCGTCGTCGGCGGGCGTCCGCACGCTCATCCTGACTCACTTCAGCCCTCGCTACGAAAACTCCGAGTCCGCTGGCATGTCCCAACTCCTGGCCGAGGCCGCCGCCATTTTCCCGCACACTCTCCCGGCCCAGGACCTTTGGACCTTCGACGTCCCCCGGCGAGGCGGGCGGCTGTAGCCCACGTCTCCCTCGCCCGGTTATGGTGTATGACTTCATCAAACCAGGCATGGTATGCCCTGTCAACGTGTCCTGCGACGCATGTTGTCTTAAGCAACAGCCCGCCCTCGATGTCGAGGGCGGGCTGAGTGTCGACATGGCGCCCGCACCTAGTTGGACTGAGGGCCCTCGACCGGTTTGGCCGGCCTGTTAATAGGCGCGTGAGCAACGGGTGGGGCCGGCTTGATCAGCACAGTGGCCGGCGGCGGAGGCGACGCGTGGCCGTTCGACGCGTCAGGCCTGGGAACATCAGCCGAGAGCGCCTCGGCGATGGCGGCCAGGGCGGCCGGGTTCGACGCCAGTGCGCGGGCGATCGCGGTTGCCTGGGCCTCGGTGTCAACCTGCTGCCCGGTCAACTTCTCGACAGCCGGTCCCACCAGCTTGCCTAAGCTCGACAGGACAGCGTCAAGGCCGCCGGAACCACCGGGCGACGGCGCCCCGGGCGCGGCGCCGTTCAGGAAGCCGTCGGCCATCGCGCGCAGGCCAAAGCCCTTCGCCATGTTGTCCATCATGCGCTGGGCGGTTTCCGGAGTGCCGTAAAGGGTCATGTTGCCCTTCGACAGGAAGGCGCCGAGCGATCGCGCGAACTCCTGCTGGACTTCCTTGTCCGCCTGGATTCGCAGCTTCTCGATCTCGAGCCGGATGCCGGCCTCGGCGAACTCCTGCCGGTTCTCGAGCTGGCGGCGCTCGACGTCGACTTTGGCCTGCTCGACATTGACGTTCTCGCGGGAGACCTCGACAGCAACCATCTGCCCGGCCTTCTCGCCGCGGGCGGCCATTTCCTTCGACTGCGCGTCGGCCTGTGCAAGCTGCAGTTTGGCCTCACCCTGCTTTGTCGCCGCTTCCTGATCGGCCTGGGCGATCGTGACGCGCGTGAAGGCCTGCACCTGTGCCTCGGTCTGCAGGCGGATCTTGTCCCGCTCGATCTCCTGGCGGGCGGCAATGAGCTTCTTGTTCGCCTCGCGGTCGGCCTCGGCAATCTGGGTCACCGTAATGACCTCCTGATTCGCCTTCTCCTGCGCTGCCTGCGCGATCAAGGAGCCCTCCTCTGCGCGGGCTCGGTCGGCTTCCTTGTTTGCGACCGCGATCTGGCGCATCCGCTCGGCAATCTGCACGGTCTGTTCCTTTTCCACGTTCGCGCGCTGAAGGTCCTGCTCGCGGGCGATCGTGGCCGCCTGCACCGCCTTTTCCTGGCCGACTCGGGCCACTTCAACCGCCTGCTGGCGGGCGATCTCGGCGGTTTGCAGGGTCTGCTCTTTCTCGATCCGAGCGATCTCGACCGCGCGCTGCTGGGCAATGACCGCCTCTTGCGACTGGCGGTCCTTCTCCGCCCGGATCTTGGCGATCTCTGTCTGCTGGTTTGCCTCGGCCTCGGCCTGCTGGCGATCGAGTTCGAGGATCTTCTGGCGCGTCGCCACGTCCTGCAGCTTCTTCGCCTGCTCCGCGTTGCGCTCAAGGTTATTGCGCTCGACAGCGGCCGAGGCGGTGATTTCAGTGATCTTGCGCTTTCCTTGCGCATCGAACACGTTATTGTCGGAGAGTTCCGACGGGTCTGTCTGGTCGAGTTCGGAGATCGTCACGCTCTCGAGCAGCAGGCCGTTGGCCTCGAGGTCCGACTTGACATGCTCTTTAACCCGCTCGGCGAACTCGTCGCGCTTGGTGTGGATCTCGAACAACTCCATCTGCGACGCGATGGCGCGCAGGGCCGAGACAAGCTTCTCGCTGACAAGCGCCTCGACATTCTCCGCATTCACGGAGTTGGCGCCCAGCGACCGGGCCGCGTTCAGAATATGATCGGTGTCGGCCTGAACTCGAATGTAGAACTGTGCGAGGATGTTCGACCGCAGGTTGTCCTTTGTGATCAGGGCATTGGTGCCGCGCGGGTTAACGCCAAGCTTCATCGTGCGAAGGTTGACCTCGGTGATTTGGTGCCAGAGAGGAATGACGACCGCGCCATTGTCCAGCACAACCTTCGAGCCGCCCCGGCCCGTCATTACGAACGCCTGGTCCGCGGACGCCTTTCGGTATAGAGACGCGTACATGGCCAGAACGCCGGAAATCAGGAGCACACCGCCAACAGCCCCAAGTGACCATCCCAAGAGGGGGATCAGGTGCAAGAACATCGACACAACGATGGCCACTACACCCAAAATGACTAACACTATTCCCATTTCATTCTCCCGCCCGCCGATTGTGGCGGGCTGCTAACGCCGCCTGATGCGTCGACGCACAGGCTAGGCGATTTCCTCCACAATCAACTGGTCGTGCTCATGGTCATAGTCCACCACGAGTATCGATTTGTCGCGGTTGATCGCCAACCCGGCGCCGTTCTTGCCGCCGTCGATGCGTGCCGGGCAGTCATGCAGGGTCCCGTGGTCGTCATAAATGTGCACACGGCCACGCGCCCCATCAACCGGATACGCCACTGTTCCGGTCAGGCCGATCAATTCCGCCGTGCTGACCGCCAGGTTTTCCTCGGCGGGAATGAGGCGCACAAACGCGGCTGCTATCAGCCTGGAAGTCACCAGGGCGCCCAGGATAGCAGCGCCAAAAGCCGGCAGCACAAATGCGGCCGGGTTATGCGTGTTCTGTTCGATGATGGCGGTTGTCCAGAATCCCGCCAGACTCCATCCGAGCAGCAGGCCACCCACGGCGACCGGGATGGGAGCCTGCTCGTGCCCGCCGAAGCCAAGGACGGCCTTGGACGGCGCGTGTCGCTCGCGGCCGCTGTTCTCGGGTCCGTTATGCGCGGCGCCAGCGGCGCGATGCGTATTCCCACCCGCATGAGACGAGTGCGCAGCGTGTGTCCCGTGGCCGGCGTGACCGGTGTGGCCCGCGTGCGCTCCATGGCCCATCGCGTGCGCATGGCCGGAGAGACCGTGCCCGTGAGCGCCGTGATGGTGACCACCGCCAAGGACCGGCAGAACCAGCATCGCCAGCGCGGCAATCCCCGGGACCAGATAGATCAGGTAATACCAGTGTCCAAAATCCGCTGCGTTCATGGACGTGTTGCCTTTCAAGAACATTATGTAACCGGTCGCAGTTGACTGCGCATTATTATCGACCCGGTCGGAGAATATTTGTTGCAAGCGGAGTGGACGTCGATCCGATTACCGAATCCAGGTCTAACGGGGTAAGATCAGCAGCGCGTTGCTGATGTCGCGGCCGGGGCGCTGCAGGTAAGTTCCACGCAACCAGATCCCACTGGATGATCCCCCGTCCATGTTCATCGCCTGGGCGCATCCGAGCGCTTTCATGATTCGCGCCAGATCCGGGATATTGGCATGTGCGCTCACGAGCAACAAGACACCGTTGCTCGTGAATCCGACCGCGGACCGCCGTGTTACGGACGAGATCACATCGGGGCTGCTGAATCCTTCCGCGTACGGCGAGAGGGCAACTGCACCGTCGCGCACGAGCCGCGGGCCGGCTCCGACAGCCTCGGTGACCTTCTGCCAGACAAGAACATCCGGCCGTTGGAAATCGTCCCAGTCGTCCGGATAGGCTGGGTCGAGGTTGCGGAGCGCGTCGGCAACGATACTCGTCTCCATCGCACACTGCCCATCCGGCGTAAACCCGATCAGGGTACCGGTGCGCGCCTGGAACACAACCTGTCCCCCCGTGATTAACTCCATGTCGGGCTTCTTTATCGGACCGACGTCGTAAGCGTCAAAAAACGAGCCGTTGATGGCCGCCACCGCGCCGTGGTCGCGCGCGATGCCGTCGAGAGATTCGGTCGCCCCCACCTGCCCGGCCGCCAGCGCGACCGTCATGCGAACCGTGCACAAACGGACTCGAACCACTGTGACTTCGAACGGGCGCCCGTCCACCGGGATAAACGGATGCGAGACGGCAATCGCCGGCGAAACCGGATCGGGCACGTGATCGACGTGTTTTGCACCACCCGCAAAACTCGATTCAGCGCCGGTCAGACGGTCCAGCCAGACGACTCGCGCCTCGACCGGTTTTCCGACACCTTGATCGGTGCCGATCACGGTCACGTGGAACGGGTTATCCTCGGACGCACGCAGCGCCATCTCCGATTCTGCGGACCCAAACGCGGCGAAGCGTGTCGCACCCGAGATCAACACTACCTTATCGCGCGGCTCCGGAAGCCACTCGCGCGATCCGGTTGCCTGCGCGTACGCGCAGGCCCGTATTTCGAACTGCGGCATCGACGAGTCGAAATCGGATAGAAGCAGGCCGTCGATCCGGACCTCGCCGGGAAGAAGGGCGAGCGGCCCGAAGGTATCGTCGATCCGGTGTCGCGGCGCGATGAAGTTGGGCAGAGGGAATGGGGCGACCGGGTACTGTCCGGAGGGCGAGCCTGCTTGCATGAGCCCACCCGGCGCCGTCCGCCATCCACTTGACTGCGCACGCAGGGGTGTTCCGCCGGTGACAGCAAGGCAAACGGCGCACAGCCACATAAGCATACAGTGAGGGACTCGATTTGGGCGCGCTTTACGAGAGTACGGAAAACCTATCGAATCGGATGTTAGCGGCGTGAATGGATGCATTTCAAACGTGCAGTTGAGAAGCGCCGCTTCCGCCGTTATGAGTCGCCCTGAGAGCGGTCGAGGAGGCCGTCAGGTCCGTCGAGTGGGACTCCGAAGTAATCCGCAACGACGACGGCCGCCCAGATGGCTGCCGTGGAGACATCGGCATTGGGCTTGACTACGTACCGGCGAACGGTCAACGGGCTCAGGCCGATTTCAGCAATCAGCGCCTCGAGCGTCAGGCGACCGCGGGTCGCTTCCAGCTTCTTCCAGAGAAAGAATCCGCGCGAACGAATAACGGGTCTTACCATGCCTCAGATTATGACATGTCGGGGAAGATTATGCAACCGAAAACACTCTGTATGACCTCGTGTAGACGATCGATGGAGAGGACACGCTACGAACCTGTCCGCCCCGACACCGGGTAGAATATCTCCGGAATCATGTTAACCGACCTTCCCATCGACTGGCAAACCATCCTCGATCCCGAAATGGCGCAGCCGTATTTCACCCGACTCGCGCGCTTCGTGGATGAGGAGCGGGCCGAGCACACTGTCTTTCCGCCGGAGCCGGACGTGTTCAATGCGTTCAAGTTGTCGACCTGGCAGGCGACACGTGTGCTGATCCTCGGCCAGGACCCCTACCACGACGATGGGCAGGCGCACGGGCTGTGCTTTTCGGTCCAGCCGGGCGTCCGTCCTCCTCCGTCCCTCAACAATATCTTCGTTGAGCGTCGGTCCGATCTCGATCTGCCGCCTCCCGCGAGTGGAGATTTGACCCCGTGGGCGAGGCAGGGCATCGTCATGCTCAACGCGGTGCTGACCGTACGCGCACACGCCGCAAACTCGCATAAAGGTCACGGATGGGAGGTATTCACCGACGCCGTTATCCGCGCCCTCAGCGACCGGCCCGAGCCCTGCGTTTTCGTCCTCTGGGGCGCATACGCACAAAAGAAACAAGCTATGATCGACCGCGGGCGGCACGCTATCATCGCGTCGGCGCACCCGTCCCCCCTCTCGGCCCGTAGCGGCTTCTTCGGCAGCCGTCCGTTTTCCCGGATCAACGATGCCCTGCGCGCCTTCGGCTACCCGGAAATCGATTGGACCCTGCCCGAAGACCTCCTCTAATCGTCCGGTGGACCAGTTGCGAGCGATCGGCATCCTGCACATGCCCCTGGGCACCCCTCGACCGTCCTCGGGAGAGGGGATAGGGGTGAGGGCGATGGCCGGAATCGAATACTTGCGGGGTACAATGACAGGGTATTGTGAAAAAAAGCGCAAACGTCGATGCCGCTGCCAGCGACTCGCGTTCGTACTCTTCTTTCGAATAGAACATTCCGATCGATTCGGGCCGGCGCACCGGCCCGATTGCTGAGCCGCAGGAGGAAGCCCGTTTATGCCGACCATCACGGCCCCGTACGTGGAAACCCAACAGGTGGTAACGGGGTTCATGTACCAGCTTCACATTGCCGCCGAGGACGACGGCTTTGGAATCAGCCGCCTCGACATCGGGCCATATCGCTTTAGCGGCGTCCCGCCGCTCGTAAAGTACCCGGAGGCCGTGACCAACGAGATGTGCCCGCCGGGATGGGAAAGCATTCGCTGGGTGACCGATGATTCCGGCACAAGCTGGCTGCGCTGGGAAGGACACCTCGACCACACAGACGGCGAGCAGATCTTCCAGATGACCTCCAACTACCCACCAACAACCACCGGCGGAAACATTTACGTTTTTCGCGGCAACGGGGGTAAGCCGGAAAAGTATTCGGTGGCCGTTCCGGACTATAGCAAGGCCCCGCCGCAGATCAACTCACGCCGCGACGTGGTTGGCCAGGGCACGATATTCCAGAACGGGCCGGGATGCGCGCCGACAATGGCATTGGGCGCGGCCCTTGTGATCGTGGCAATTCGCTGCCTGTTATCGTGAGCGCGGTATTCGGAGACCCTTGCATGTCGACGCTGCTGGACCAGATTCAGTTTGACAAACACGGCGACGGGCTTGTTCCGGCCGTTGTACAGGATGCCGACACCAAAGACGTGCTGATGCTCGGTTTCATGAACCGCGACGCCGTCGAGTTGACGGTTCAGGGCGGCCGGGTGACCTTCTGGCAACGGTCACGTGGGAAGCTCTGGACGAAAGGCGAGACGAGCGGAAACGTTCTGCGATTTGTGGAACTGCGGGTCAATTGCAATGACGATTCGCTGCTCATCCTTGCTCGTCCGATGGGCGCAACCTGCCATACGGGCCATCCGACTTGCTATTACCGCGCTGCGAACGATTTGACCCCGGAATGGCGTACGATAACAGAGAGGCAGTTCGACCCGGAGAAGGTCTACGGCAGGGCGGATTAACCCGCCCCCGCATCACCGGCGCAACGGTGGTCATATCTCCTTTGCGCGACATTGTTGACTATTGCAGAAGATCACCCAAATCACGCCCGGTTCGCCGCCCGATGTCACCCGCTCTCGTACGGCGAGTGGCATCGGCTCGCCCGATTCGCCGGAGTCATTTTCCACACGAGAATTCACTGATGAAGTATTGTAACCAAGCCGCCTTCATAGCCGGGCTCGTCCGCCGCGCAGCGATCATCGGCTGCGGGATCGCCCTGCTCGCACATTTCCCGGCAGCCCTTGCGGCTCTCGGCGAAACGCCGGGATCCGCCTCAGGCCGCACGCTGCACCCACGCCACGTCGTTCATGTTCGTCTGCTGCTCCGGCCGGGGAGCGACACCCCGATCGGCGGCCGAAGGCCATTCAATGTGCGCAACTTCATGCCGCTGAGCGAGATCAGGCCCGGAATGCGGGGATACGCGCTGACCACCTTCCGGGGCACGCAGCCGCAGCGGTTCAATATCGAGATCATCGGCGTGGTCGCCAAGTACAACCTGGGCAAGGACTACATCCTCTTCCGCGCGCTCGACGGCCCCTCGGTCACGCGCGGGCTCAACATCGCGCACGGCATGAGCGGCAGCCCAATCTATGTCGACGGTCGCCTGGTTGGCGCGATCTCGATGGGCATCCAGGGCATCATGGCCAACCAGCCGTCCTATCCGAAGGAGCCGATGGCGCTGGCGACCCCGATCGAGGAGATGCTCGACGCCTGGAGCCCCGACCTTCCCAAAACGCCCTCGCCAATCTCGGCCAGGCCGGATTCCGGCGGGATCTCCAGCGACGCCGCCGAGCCCGCCAACCCGGGGCAGTTCGCTCCGCTGGACATACCAATGGTTGTCAGCGGCGTCTCGCCCGCCGGTGTGGCCCGGCTGAGCAGCCTCATGGCCCCCTTCCACATGAACGTGGTCGGCGGGGCGGGGACGGCCGGCTCGGGTCTGACCAATAATCCGCTCGCTCGCGGCGCTCGGCTGCAGCCGGGCTCGCCGATCGGTGTCGCCCTGATCCGCGGCGACATCGAGTTCACCGGAATCGGGACAGTCACTTACCGCGAAGGCAACCGAATCCTGATGTGGGGCCACGAGTTCGAGGGTTTGGGCCCCATCGATGCGCCAATGGAGACAGCCTACATTGTTGACGGTTACCCGTCCTACCAGGACTCCGTGATGATCGGCGGACCGATCCGGACGGTAGGCCGCGTGTTCCAGGACCGCCCATTCTCTCTCGGCGGCGTGGTTGGCCCGCTTCCGAAGATGATCCCGGTGACGGTCGACATCAACGACCTGGCGCTTCACGTACATCGCGTATTGCGCTCGGAGGTCATCAGCCATCCGCTGCTCTCCGCACGCCTGATCAGCTTTGTCGCCGGGGAGTCCATCGGCCGCGTCCACGGGCTTCCCGGAGACTCAATGGCCACGGTGACGATGGATGTCGACGCCGAGGAGATCGGCCGAATCGTGCGCACCAATACGTACTTCGACCCGCTCTCGATAGAGGACGCCGCCCTGGGCGATCTGGATTCGGTGATGCAGATGGTCACGGCGAACCCGTTCTATCCGCTGGCCGTCAAGAGCGTCAAGCTGTCCGTCACCATTCGCAGCCGGCATGATACCGCCGAGATCGACCATATCTTCGTGAATCAGAGCAAATATGCTCCCGGAGACATCGTGGAAGTGGGCGTGGCGATCAAGCCCTTCAAGCAGCCCACCAGGACCCACTTTATCCACCTCAAGATCCCGGCGAATGCGCCCACGGGTAGCCTCGACCTGGAAGTCAAGGGCGGAGGCGGCGAGTCGTCGGGCGGCGGGATCTCCCTTGGCGGGCTGATTATCATCCACTCGGGGTCGGGCGAGCCTCAAAGCATCGCCACCAATGTCAAGCAACTGGTCAAGGAGTTTAACGAGCGGCCGCGCAATAACGAGCTGGTCGCCCGGCTCCTACTGCCGAGCCGGGCCGTGGTGGTTGCAGGAGAGAAGCTCTCCAATCTGCCGCCGACGATCTCCGGGGTGATGCAGTCGAACCGGACATCGGGGATACACACCGAACGCGACGAGGTCAAGGTGGTGACGCCCCTCACTGTTGCGGATCTTCTGCGCGGCTCTCTCTGAGAAGACTCGGCCGTCCGGTAAAAGATGCAGCGAACGGGCGGTCCCGCG
>JBKQWH010000100.1:0-25261 GCA_052139635.1 Capsulimonadaceae bacterium | reverse complement strand
CCACGGCCGCCCACGAACTCATTCGCGGGTTGTCCGAAGGACACTCTCCCTGGCAGCCCACGAATTCGTATGTGGGTTGTCCGTGTCGGCGGACGAGGCGCCGGGCACGGCGGTTTCATTGCTTGTGGCAGATGGCTGCGCTCCGTGCCCCCTGTCTCGTCCCTCATATGTTGAGCTATAGTCACCAGGTTCTCCTGGTACTACGAATTCATTCGTGGGTCGATGTCGTCGCCGCCCGCGACGATTCTCACGATTAGTATCACGGTGTTTTTTGTTCCGACAGGCTGCTTTATGCAACCTTTCTTGGAATTGCCTGTCATACACCATGACGATAACTCGCGACATACGGTCCAATTCGGGCCGAAAAGCGAAAGGATGCCCCGCGATGCGACAGGTAGTCATGATAGTCGTCGTTGCCTTAATGGCCGTGATGATCCCCATTGGATTCTTCGAGGCATGGCATGAGGCCACGATTGGGGAACAACAGATATCCGCATTTAACGACGAATATGCACGCGCCCCAGGATGTATCGAACCTGCGGACGACCGGCCAGTCGAACAAACCCTCCCACCCTGCACCGAAGTGCCGATGACGGTAATAGATACAGCAACCCACCCGGAACGCGACCGAGTCAATGTCAGCGGCGTGCGCACGGCCATAGATATCACCATGCGCAATCCGTCGGGTGAACTTGTCAAATTCTGGGATATCGGCGACTTCTCGTCCCACTGCCGAATCGGGGCGGTTATCGATGTGCAGTACTGGCGCGGCCTTCCTCAACAACTGCGAAGCGGTCGAGACACCACCCGAAGGGTCCAGCTTTCCCGGAATGGTTACAGCTCCGGCTACTTTGCAAATCTATCGCCGGGCGGACAGGCGCACATTTGGACTGCGTCGCGATGGTTCCTGGCCTCGGTGCTCCTGATCACACTGCTATTCGGCCGTCACCGCCTCCGCAACAGGATAACGATATGAGTGTTGCCGTGAAGGAGGTCTAGAATGCGGCGCATTGCGATCTATGCGGCCATAATCGGCCTGCTTGTGCTGATTGCCATTGGGCTCAGAACGGCGTGGGTCGATCTCACTCACGGAATCCGCCTGGAAGGCGGCTACATCAGCGCGACGCGTCGCGAATACAGGCATGCTCCTGGTTGTTCCCCAGGTGTCACCGCTGACAACAGCCTGCCACCGTGCACCACTGTCCCGGCTACGGTAGTAGATATCACTTCGACTAGCTACAAAGGCAACAAGACCGGCATACTCTATACCAGGATGACAGTCACACTTCGCGACAATACGGGGCAGACGGAAGCATATTCAGCAGTCGACGTGGAATTCCTTCGTAATCGACGGCTTGGGGAGACGATTACCGAGAAATGCTGGCGCGGCCGTGTGATGGAACTTCTCGCTGGCCGGGATACCTATTCGCCGCCCTGGCTCCCTATGTCATCGTCCGCCACTTCGCGAGTGGGGGAAGCCCAGGGCTGGTTGGTCTTCTCCGTGATCGTTGCCCCGCTGATCATTGTCATCCTTTGGCGCTATCGGGACCCTCCGGGCGTCTGGGACGTTTGACGGCTTCCACTACGCGGCGACTGCAACCTGTACGGCAATCTCACGTAGACATGCTCGTTGACCAATCCTCTCTCTCGCATTATTGGCGAGATTGAGCAGATCGTCGGTGTCGTAGCTGTGCGCCGATTGCCGGTTGTCCTGAGCATCGCGGTAGCGGCGCCCGAAGCTTGCCGAGTAGTAGACGTTATCGTCGGTCGGCCGTTGCCGGATGCTGGCGCTTAGCAATCCGATACGGAGCTTTGCGACAGGGGGCTGTCCGGTTTCGGTGGTGTTTACAGGTTTGTTATTCATGGGAGCGGACCTGAAATACAGCAGCCCCGCCGGGTAGGCGGGGCTGTGATGGTGTTCATTCCCTTCGGTTCACGCTACGATGCGAAGCGAGCGAAGAGCGATTCCATGGAGGCGTGGAGACCGTTGTCGAAGCGATCGCGAAGCACGGCTTGCTCGTCGAGGAAGCTATGCTTGTCGTCCCGGCGGTAGAAAACTCCGAGCGGATATCCGTCGGAGGCGAGCGACATCTCGAACGCCTTCACACGATTGGTCGGATCGTGCTCGGCGGGGATATCGTACGAGTTGTCCTTGTAATAATCGTCGGTTTGGTCCTGGTTAAAGGTCGGGCAGGGCGAGAAGGCATCGATCAACGCAAAGCCTTTGTGCTGGATGCCCGCGACGATCAGGTCGGCAAGCTGGTTCGGCTTATAGGAGAATCCTCGAGCGACAAACGACACGTCCCAGGCAATCGCCTGGGCGATAGGATTAATCGGGTCATCCAACATGCCGTAAGGCGTTGTCTTCCATCGCTTCGAGTCGATCTTGGCGCCTTCGGAGGCGAGCGGGATGATCGATGTCGGCGAGACCTGGCCCTTGGTAAGACCGTAGGTCATGTTGTTCATAATCAGGTAGGTTATGTCCGGGTTGCGGCGCGCGCAGTGAGGGAAGTGACCCGCGCCAATGCTGTACCCGTCGCCGTCGCCGCCCACCACGATCACGTTGAGCTCGGGCCTCGCGGCCTTGATACCCGTGGCGATCGGCAGTGCGCGACCATGGACACTATGGAACCCGTAAGTCTTTACAAAGCCGGGCAAGCGGGACGAGCAACCGATTCCCGACACAACGACGGTGTTGTTCGGATCAAGATTACAGACGCTCATCGCCTTGCACAGCGCGTTGAGAGCTCCGAAGTCGCCGCAACCGGGACACCAGATCGGCTTGAGGTCGCTCTTATAGTCTTTGGGCGCGAGTAGTTGCGCCGTTTCTGCAGCCATTATCATATCTCCTTCGCATTAACCACAACGAGCGACTTCGGCGTGCGCGCGAGAACCCGCGAGCAATGCGATCTGCTGGTACAACTCGTTCGGTACAAATGGAATGCCTTCGTCCTTGTGGAACGCATGGAAGTCGATCGCTGTGTTCACACGCAGCCAACCGGCAAACTGTCCCGTGAAGTTGAGTTCCGGAACGAGTATCTCCCGGCAGCGGTGAGCAAACGCCTCGATGTCCTCGACCGGCAGCGGGTTCAAGAGGCGAACATGCAAATGTGCCACCGTAAACCCGTCGGACCGCGCGCGCTCGCTGGCCTCCCGGATGGCGCCCTTGGTCGAGCCAAACGCAATGATCCCAACGTCGACATTTCCCGTATCGCCCCATTCCCGAACGAACTCGATATCACGCAGGCGCAGAAGGGTGTCGAGCTTGCGGTATCGCTTGCGCTTCATCTTCACCGCAAGTTCCGGCTTGTGTCCGGGATCGCCGGCTTCGTCATGCTCGATTCCGGTGTTGACATAGCCGCCATTCACCATTCCGGGCATGGACATCGGCGATACGCCGGATGGCGTATCCTTGTACCGCAGGTAGCCGTCGACCGTATCTTCCGGCGTGGGAGCGAGCCGGTCAATGATCCTTACCTTGCTCATGTCAGGCGCGGGCACGGTCGATTTATGAGTGGCGATCGCCTGGTCGGAGAGCAGGACGACCGGACACTGGTAGGCGTCGGCCAGATTGAAAGCATCAATCGTTGTCCAGAAGCAATCCTCGACCGATGATGCCGCCAGGACGATCCGCGGAGATTCATTGTGGACGCCATAGAGCGCAAGATTGAGATCGCCCTGACTTGTCTTGGTAGGCATGCCGGTGCTTGCGCCGCCGCGCTGCACGTCGACAATCACGACCGGAAGCTCCGCCTGACCGGCCAGATTGATCTCCTCAACCATCAGGCTCATTCCGGGGCCGGACGAAGCGGTCATGGCCTTCGTTCCGGCGTAGCTTGCCCCAAGCGCCATTCCCAGCGCTGCGATCTCGTCCTCAGCCTGGATCAGATCTCCGCCAAAACGCGGAAGCTCCTTGGCGAGAAACTCCATGATCTCCGACGCGGGTGTGATGGGATAGCCTGCGAAGAACCGCAGGCCGCCGGCGATAGCGCCCATGGCGATCATCTGGTTTCCATTGACAGTGATCACGGGACTTGTCCGCTCCCGCGCAAAGACACGCGGGACCCGCCGGTTGCCGATCTGTTCGGCGACATGACTGGCGCCGGAGTGCAAGGCGTTGACGTTCATTCGAACAATCACGTCGCCCTTGCGGTCAAAAAGAGTGCGGATATACTGCTCGGCAACTTCGAGCGGAGCCTTGACAAGCTGGAGTAGAGCTCCCAGGCCGACGATGTTCTTGGGCGCCGGCAGCCGCTTAAGCTGTTCCGGCCCCACATCGTGGCGGACGAGGTCCTTTTCGGCCTTCGCCAGGGTTGACATGGGGAGTGCGTAGTCGGTGCGTCCGGGCGCGGGAACAGGCGTGTATGCGTCCGAGTCATAGAGCAGAATGCCGTCTTCCCGCAATCCTGCCCCGTAGAGGTCAAACCCCTCCTCGTTGAGGGCGACCACGATGTCGGCGTAGTCTCCCTGCGATAGAACAATGCCGGACTTGGTCCGGATGTGATACATCACGGTCCCGCCCTTGATCTCCGGCGGAAACGTCTGGTAGGTGTAGACGTCCAGCCCCATCGAAACAAGCATCTGGACCGTCAAATCCCCAAGGCTGACCGTCCCCTCGCCCGATTCGCCGACAAGCCGGATCACTACATCCGTGTCAAAAACCGAATCCTTCTGGCTCATAGTTTCCTCCTCAGCGTGTGCGACAGCATCGCACTGTCGCAATAAATGCAGTATAGCAGATATTATTTGAATACCGCTCGTAAACTCAAAGTAAAGTGCCCTTTCTTTTCATACAATGCGTTCTTTCCCGCATATTACCCGCTTATATGCAGGATGTCGAGATGGAAAAACCGCACCCCGAATAGTCGAGAATTCCGCATTTGCAGAGGGCACGCAATACGAATGTAGATCCCGTGGATGGGCTGCAGCATCGCAGTCAGGTCGATGGGATAGTCGGCGTGGATTGTTCCGAAAGTTTGGTTCATAGGCTATGATCAACGGATGCATATATTCGTATATTCCAGTATAGGATAATACCACGCGGGTTGCCATCCCCGGATCAGCCGATTTCATCGACTTTATAGGGACCGCGCGAAGCCTCCCGAGGACGTGAGGGGGCCTGATCTCAATTGCGAGAGGACCGAAATGGGCGAGACTCGGCAACCTGCAGCCGCGGCGGAGTCTCACCCCGTCCCCGAGTGTCCATCGGCTAAGGCGAGATGTGGTTTAGCGAGCCCGCGGTCGCTTATGCGAATCCGGCAAAAAGCTCTTCCATGGTGGCTCGAGCGCCATAATCGAACCGGGCTCGAATCCCATCCTGCTCGTCCAGTAGGCTTGGCATATCGTCGCGGCGGTAGAATACTCCAAGCGGAAAACCGTTCGTGACGCGGGCCAGCGCAAAGGCCTTCACCGGATCGCTCGGGTCGTGATCTTCGGGAATATCATAGGCGTTGTCTTTGTAGTAATCGTCTGTTTGGTCCTGGTTAAAGCTTGCGCAGGGCGAGAAGGCATCGATCAACGCGAAGCCCTTGTGCTTAATACCCGCGACAATAAGATCGGCAAGCTGATTGGATTTATGGGAGAATCCGCGTGCTACAAACGATACATCCCACGCGATCGCCTGGGCAATCGGGTTAATCGGACTCTCCGTTGATCCGTATGGCGTCGTCTTCCATCGCTGCGCGTCCATCTTGGCGACTGCCGAGGCAAGTGGCACGATCGACGTTGGCGACACCTGCCCCTTGGTCAGGCCGTACGTCATGTTGTTCATGACCACGCAGGTCATATCCGGATTGCGACGTGCGCAGTGCGGAAAATGGCCGCCCCCAATGCTGTAGCCATCGCCGTCGCCGCAGACCACGATTACGTTTAAATCCGGTCTGGCCGACTTTATTCCCGTGGCAAGGGGCAGCGCCCGGCCGTGAACGCTGTGAAACCCATACGTTTTCAGGAAACCGGGCAGGCGCGACGAGCACCCGATTCCGGACACCAGCACGGTCCTGTCAGGATCGAGGTGGCATGCACTCATCGCCTTACAGAGGGCGTTCAGCACTCCGTAATCGCCGCACCCCGGACACCAGATCGGCCTGAGGTCGCTTTTGTAGTCCTTCGGCGCGAGCCGCACCGCATGTGTGGTCATCTTACTTCCTCATTTACATCAATGGATTCGACGGACGGTTTCGGCGTGACACTCCAGCGCGGCGAGTCGAGTGATTTGCTGATACAACTCGTTCGGAGTAAATGGAATGCCCTCATCCTTGTGGTACGGCTGGAACTTGATGTCGGTGTTGATACGCAGCCAGCCGGCCAACTGCCCGGTAAAGTTCAGTTCCGCAACAATGATCCGGCTGCAGCGCGCGGCAAATTCCTCGATGGGACCCACTGGCAGCGGGCTTAAGAGCCGTAAGTGCAAATGTGCCACAGAGAACCCCTCGGAGCGCGCGCGCTCGGTGGCCTCGCGGACGGCGCCCTCGGCCGAGCCGAACGCGATAATCCCGACGTCGACTTGCCCTGCGTCTCCCCAGCACCGGGTGAACTCGATCGGCCGGTCGCGCAGGAGAATGTCAAGCTTACGGTATCGCTTTTGCTTCATTTTCACCGCAAGCTCGGGGCTGTGACCGGGATTGCCGGCCTCGTTGTGCTCGATTCCGGTGCTGACGTAGCTGCCGTTCGGCATCCCGGGGATCGACATTGGGGAGATCCCGGTGTCCGTATCGCGGTATCGCTGGTAGCCCTCCGCGGTGTCGTCCGCGGTTGCCATGAGCCGATCCGTGATCTTCACCGTGCTCATGTCCGGCGCCGGTACGGTCGATTTATGGGTGGCAAGCGCCTGGTCGGAGAGCAGAATCACCGGACACTGGTAGGCCTCGGCGAGGTTAAGAGCGTCAATTGTTGTCCAGAAACAATCCTCGACCGAAGCAGCCGCCATGACAATCCGCGGGGATTCGTTATGCACGCCATAGATCGCCAGGTTGAGGTCTCCCTGACTGGTCTTGGTGGGCATGCCGGTGCTGGCGCCGCCGCGCTGGACGTCGACAATCACGACCGGCACCTCCGCCTGACCGGCCAGGTTGATTTCCTCGACCATCAGGCTCATCCCTGGCCCCGACGAGGCTGTCATCGACCTCGTTCCGGCGAAACTCGCGCCGATCGCCATGGCCAGCGCGCCAATCTCGTCCTCGGCCTGGATAAGATTGCCGTTGAAGCGAGGTAGTTCCTTTGCGAGGTATTCCATGATCTCCGACGCCGGCGTGATGGGATAGCCGGCAAAGAACCGCATGCCGCCCGCGACAGCGCCTAAAGCAACCATCTGGTTTCCGTTGACCGTAATCACCGGCCTCGTCCGCTCCTGGGGGTGGACATGCGGAACGGGCCGCGAACCGACCAGCGCGGCGATGTGCCGCGCGCCCGACCGCAGCGCGTTAAGGTTCATGCGGACGATCACTTCGCCCTTGCGCTCGAAGAGAGCCTGGATATGCTCCTCAGCCACGTCGAGCGGTGCGTTCACAAGTTGGAGCAAAGCGCCCAATCCGACAATGTTCTTGGGCGCCGGTAGTCGCTTCAACTGGTCCGCATCGAGCACGTGCCGGACATGGCTTCTTTCCACCTTCGCCAGCGTCGTGATGGGAAGGGCGATTTCGGTGCGCCCGGGAACATCGGAGGTGGACGTGTGTGAATCCGAGTCATAGAGAAGAATACCGTCCTCGCGTAAGTCGCCCCCGTAAAGGCCGAAGCCGGCCTCGTTCAGAACGACCACGATGTCGGCGTAATCGCCCTTTGAAAGGACAGTTCCAGACTTCGCGCGAATGTGGTACATCACGGTCCCGCCGCGAATCTCCGGTGGGAATGTCTGGTAGGTGTAGACGTCCAGCCCCATCGAGACGAGTATACGGACCGTCAGGTCACCGAGACTTACCGTCCCCTCGCCCGACTCGCCGACAAGCCGGATTACCACATCCGTGTCGAAAACCGAATCCGCCTGGCTCATAGAATCCTCCGGAACAAGTGCGGCAGGCAGGTAAAACTCCCTCTGTCGCACCAGCGTAAATGATAGTCAAAGGTCAGGTGAGCGCCGGCACGGCACCTCGATAAAAGGCCCGCGTTACTTGTCCGCGGGACTCTTCAGGTTGGTCGGCCGAATATTGAAAGGTTAGGCCCAAACAGTTCCGCCGAAGTCAACGGTGTCGGACCATTCAGGTCGAAACGAGTGAGTTATGTCGAGGAGCCACGACGCGAGTGCGTGACTCGCGGCGTCGTTGCCGTTTGCGGTCTCGTCACGATTACATTCAATGTTGACAGTATAGATAACAACGTCACTGCTTGTCATCCCCGAATCAGCGGATTCCGCTTGCGGGGAATTCGTGCCCGCGGATTAAACGTGACCCGGTCGTGACTTTATTGTGACATTGTGGTAAGCTGAGTCCGAACCGCGACGGGCCTTCTCAGAAGAGGAAGTACCGCTGGGCGAGGGGGAGCGACTCGGCCGGTTCGCAGGTGAGGAGTTCGCCGTCGGCGCGGACTTCGTACGTCTCCGGGTCGACCTCGATCCTGGGCATCTCGCTGTTATGGATGAGGCTGGCCTTGCCGATCGAGCGACAGCCCTTAACCGCTATCGCCGGCTTCTCGAGCCCGAGTGCAGCGGGGACGCCGGCATCGACGGCCGCCCGCGAGACGAAGGTCAGACTGGTCGCGGCGGTAGCGCGGCCAAAGGCGCCAAACATCGGGCGGTAGACGACGGGCTGTGGGGTCGGGATCGACGCGTTCGGGTCGCCCATCGCCGCCCAGGCGATACAGCCACCCTTCACCACCATCTCCGGCTTTACCCCGAAGAAGGCCGGCTTCCAGAGCACCAGGTCGGCTAGCTTCCCCGGCTCGATCGACCCGATCTCGTGCGCCATGCCGTGCGCGATCGCCGGATTGATTGTGTACTTCGCGAGGTACCGCTTGACCCGCCCGTTGTCGTTGCGCAACGAGTCCATCGGCAGGGGGCCGCGCTGGGTTTTCATCTTGTGGGCCGTCTGCCACGTGCGTATCACCACCTCGCCAATTCGGCCCATGGCCTGCGAATCGCTCGAGATGATGCTGAGCACTCCCATGTCGTGCAGGATGTCCTCCGCGGCTATCGTCTCCGGCCGGATGCGGCTCTCGGCGAAGGCAACATCCTCGGGCACCTGCGGATTGAGGTGGTGGCAAACCATCAGCATGTCCAGATGCTCGGCGATAGTGTTGACTGTATACGGGCGTGTCGGGTTGGTCGACGATGGCAGGACGTTGGGATGCGACGCAATCGCGATGATGTCCGGCGCGTGTCCTCCCCCGGCCCCCTCAGTATGGTATGTGTGGATGGTGCGGCCGGCGATGGCGGCGATGGTGTCCTCGAGGAAGCCGGCCTCGTTGATGGTGTCGGTGTGGATGGCCACCTGGACATCCATGCGGTCGGCGACGCTCAGGCACGTGTCGATCGCGGCCGGAGTCGTTCCCCAGTCCTCATGCAGCTTGAGGCCGCACGCGCCCGCCGCAACCTGCTCTTCGAGCGGCGCCGCAGTCGACGCATTCCCCTTGCCCAGAAATCCGAAGTTGACCGGCCATGCCTCAGCCGCCTGCAGCATGCGCGCGATGTTCCACGCCCCGGGGGAGCACGTGGTGGCGTTGGTGCCGGTTGCCGGGCCGGTTCCCCCACCAAGCATGGTGGTTATGCCGCCCGAGAGCGCCTCGTAGGCCTGCTGCGGACAGATGAAGTGGATGTGCGAATCCATTGCACCGGCGGTCACGATCATGTTCTCGCCGGCGATCACCTCGGTCGATGCCCCCACGATCAGTTCCGGATCGACCCCCTCCATGGTATCCGGGTTTCCCGCCTTTCCCACCTTGACGATACGCCCGTCGCGGACTCCGATGTCGCCCTTGACGATCCCCCAGTGGTCGATGATAAGGGCGTTTGTAATGATCAAATCGAGGACACCGGGAACCTCACCCCGGCCCTCTCCCTGGAAAGGAGAGGGAGTCCGAGTGGCGCGGCTGCTCTGCCCCATGCCATCTCGTATTACCTTGCCGCCGCCAAAGGTGATCTCGTCTCCGTAGGTGGTGTAGTCGTGCTCGACCTCGACGGTGAGTTCGGTGTCGGCGAGGCGGACTCGGTCTCCCACGGTCGGCCCGTAGAGGTCTGCATAGGTGCGTCGGGGGATATTCAAGCTCATGATCGGTAACTCCAGAGAACTGCGGAGACAGCTTACAGCGCCCCGTTTACGGCGGCGTTATGGCCATAGACGATGCGCGCGCCGGCGAGCGGGGTCAATTCAACCTCTTTTTCCTCACCAGGCTCAAAGCGAATGGCCGTCCCGGCCGCGATGTTGAGCCTCATGCCGTAGGCAGCAGGACGGTCGAACGCCAGCGCCTTGTTCACCTCAAAGAAATGGTAGTGGCTGCCGATCTGGATCGGCCGGTCACCGGAATGGCGGACGACCACGCGGACGGTCGGCCGTCCCGCATTGGCGACAATATCGCCGGCCGCGTCGTCCAATAGATATTCGCCCGGTTTCACGAAAACGCACTCCTTATCCAAACGCAGATCGATCGACTTAGAGTCAAGTACCACCGGCCGAGCCGGTGGCTTGAAGTTGTTAACCGCTCAAAGCGGGTTAATAATGGCACAACAGGTTTGCGCCGCCCAAGGCGACAATGGGGCTCATCGGTTTCGTTGGCCTTAGCGCGTTGCACGAATCTCCGTGCGGGCGCGATAGACTGTTTCTCTCACGCAACCGGCCCCTGCTTGTCCATTCGCATGTGCCTAAACCGCACGAACCGGCAGCCTCAGGTTAACGGGAGCCAACGGCCCAAGCAAAAGTCAAACTTTGGGCAGTCCCCCGGCAGAGCCGGGGGTTTACCGTTATTAATCAGGAGTTCTTTGACAGGATTCTTCGGATTCTTTGGATGTACAGGATGAATCTGAAATCCCAATCACCCCATATATCCAAAGTATCCTGTCTAAAACTCTTGCATTCCCTGTTTCCCTGAGTAAGGTCTCACCGAATCGGGTCATGAACGGTCACCAGTTTGGTACCGTCCGGAAATGTGGCCTCGACCTGCACCTCGAGGATCATCTCCGGGATGCCCTCCATCACGTCGTCGCGGGTCAGGATCTCGGCACCGAGGGACATGATTTCTGAGACCCGCCGGCCGTCGCGCGCCAGCTCGAGGATCTCGGCCGTGAGGATCGCCATCGCCTCCGGGTAGTTCAGCTTGAGGCCGCGTGCCCGTCGCCGGCGGGCGACGTCCGCGGCCACCGTGATCAACAGTTTCTCTTGTTCGCGTGGTGTCAGGTGCATGGATCGTAGCTTTCTCCGATTCCGATTTAAAAGTCAGGAGTTTTGACACGATTATCAGGATTAACAGGATTCGGATATATGATATCGATGGACGGGTTTGCGGGATTCACCCTTTCTATTCTATCCATCCTGTTCCTCCTCATAAATCCTGTACATCCTGTCGGAATTCCGAATTCCTTCTCAGCTTACCTTTCGCGGGTAGACCGCATCGAGCCCGAACAGCGCCGACCTGGCCGCGCGCCAGACGGCGATCAGGCCGGGCAGGACGTCTCGGCCGTTGACACTCAGTCCCTTGACAACCACCCCGTGAGCCGACAGCAGGCTGGCTCCCCAGACGCATTCTCCGGGCGTCGTCAATGTTGCGGCCATTGACATGAGCGTTTGCTCCAGGGCGGACAATTCGGGCGCCGAAGCCCCAACCCGACAGGCATAGAAGCTCGACCAGAATCGATAATGTCCGAGCCGCCCCGAAGACTGCATCGCCCGGACGCGCGGCTCAAGACGCAGGCGCTCGCGCAGGATCGGCCTCGACGTGGCCGTGATCGTGAGGTCGAGGGCGAGACGATCGTAATCGAACAATTCCCCGTGCGCGACTCGGCCAGGAGAGACGGTCTCCCAGCAGAGAAGGCCGGCGCCGTCCGCGAGACGAATATCCGTCGACTGAGTGAGCCGCGCCCCCGCAAACGGGATAAGTGGGTCGGGAAGGTATTCGAGCAGTCCCCCCGCCCCAACATGCGCGCGCGTTTCCTGACACGCCGTTTCAACGCCGTCGCTCCGGTAGACGCGGGTCGCGCCTGTCGTCGTGATCTGCGCACGGGCTCCCGGGCCCACGTTGATGCAAGTCGTCAGCCGGTCGCCGGCAAGGATCCCTCCGGCGACATTTTGCAGGTGGACCAGGCACGCTCCACCCGCGATATCAAACTCGCGCACTACCTGGAGCGGCGGAGTCCAGGACCGGTTGGTCAGCCGCGTGCGCCCCCGCGTCTCGTCCCATCCGAACGCCAGGTCGAGCGAGCCGACCATGCGTCCGACACATGGCCCGGGCTCCGGCAATTCCACCATGTTTGTCATTCCATAGGCCGCGCTTAACTGATGAACAGGCGAGTCGGTTGTCCCGGATGCCGCATCGAGGAAATCTCCATAAGCGGCATAAAGCTCGCCGGCACTGCCGCTGGGTCCAGAACGGCCAGTCTAGCCGCAACTGCGATTGACGGCTTGATGCCCCAGAGAATCGCGGCGGCGCGAGTCTGGCCAAGCGGCATCAGCCGCTGTCCCGCGCTTACCAGCCCCGCAACGCCCTGCTGCAAGTACGCCAGGACCGCGTCGAGCGGGGACGCGCCGAGCACTCCCGCCGTCAGTCCAAATGCCGCGCAGTAGTGAACGTCGATGCGCATCGCCTTCGAACTCGATTCCGCATCCGTCAGGCGCATGTCTCCGGTCAGGCCGGCCGACACCCGGAGGAATCGCTTTCCAAGCGCCGCGCTGGCCGTGCGCGATTCGCGAGCCGGCTTGAATGCCGCGATTTCCCGCTGCAAATCGAGCCATTGTGCAGTGGATAGTCCAACGGCATCGGCCAGCGCATGGGCTCGCGTGCAGAACCGGGCCTCCAGCGTGCCGGCTTCCTCGACGTAGCCTGCAAGAAACTCGTCCAGGTTGTCGACGGTCACGCGACCATCATCCACGAGAGTCTCGAGGCCGTAAGAGTGCGCCGCCGAGCCGATCGGCGCGGCGCTGTCCGCAAGCTGCATCAACTGTAAGAATGCGATCTCGTCCATAAACCGAATGTCCCGGAAGCCGAAAGAATCGGATAGGAAGTTTCACAACGGAGAAGCCGGAATGGACGGAAATATGGTTCAAGTATTCCTTGTTCCTTTCGGATTCCGTGCTTTCCTAAGGGCCTACGCTTCCTCCAAGACTTTGCTTGGAGTAAATGGCCTCCGGCAGCAACGCTCGGGGTCTCCGCGTGATCGGCGGACGAGGCGCCGGGCACGGCGGTTGCCTTACTTGTCGCTGGGGGCAACGCTCCGTGCCCGTTGTCTCGTCCCTACGTTTCTTGTCGTCGATCGCCTCAATAATAGCAAAAACATTTTCTATTCGTGTTCCGTAAGGGCCGAATTCGACCCCTCCCCGGCCCTCCCCGCAAGCGGAGAGGGAGTTGCGGAATTCGCATGAACGTGGTCGTGATGGTGGTTATGCGAATGCGGCTGCGACGCAAAGGGCGTATGGGCGTCGATTACGGGCTTGCGCGGCAGCGACATCTGGTCCGCCAACCAGGTCGCGACGTCGTCCAAACCGACTCCGCCGCGTAAGTTCGTAAACAGGAACGGCCGATCGCCACGCATGCGGCGCGAGTCGGCCTCCATGACGTCAAGCGACGCGCCGACATGCGGCGCGAGGTCGATCTTGTTGATGACCAGGAGGTCAGAGCGCATGATTCCCGGACCGCCCTTACGCGGGATCTTGTCGCCGCCGGCGACATCGATGACGTAAATGGACACGTCGACCAGTTCCGGGCTGAAGGCGGCGGCGAGGTTGTCGCCGCCGCTCTCGACAAAGATCAATTCCAAATCCGGCAGCGCCTCCTCGAAGGCGGCGATCGCCTCGAGGTTCATCGACGCATCCTCGCGAATGGCCGCGTGCGGGCATCCGCCCGTCTCGACGCCGCGGACGCGCTCGGCGGGCAGTGTTCCCTGGCGCAGCAGGAACTCCGCATCCTCTTTTGTGTAGATGTCGTTCGTCACCACGGCGAGACTGACCCGCGGATACAGTCGCTTGCTCATGCAATCGACCAGCGCCGTCTTCCCGCTTCCCACCGGGCCGGCCACTCCGACGCGAAACGCGCGTGATTCCGTCCAAAACTCCATGTCGCATATCCTCAGACACTCGTGCCAATACTCAGTTTAAGTCCGTCGACAGCACGGATTACTCCCTACTTCATGTCCGAGTTTCCGTCCTTTCCGTGTTTTCAGTTGTTTAATCTTCGTTTCTTCCATCTGGCTAGCTGCCGGCGGCGATTTCGGCGTCCACCACGGCCTTTCCTTCCGCATGCAACAGATCGTGGACTTGTTTGCGCAATGCCAGGAATTCCGGGGCGTTGCGGAGGGCATCCTCGCGGTCGGGACCAAACGGAACCTTGATCTCGGACTTGAAGTGCCCCGGCCGCGCAGTCATCACAAAGATGCGGTCACTCAGGTAAACCGCTTCGTCGATATCGTGCGTGATAAACAGGGTCGTCGTGCGCTCACGGCGACGGATGTCGAGCAGCATGTCCTGCATGACCGCGCGCGTCTGCGCATCGAGCGCGCCAAACGGCTCGTCCATCAACAGTATGCGGGGCGTGTTGGCGAGCGCCCGGGCAATGGCAACACGCTGGCGCATGCCGCCAGATAGTTGTTTCGGGAAATGGTCGCCGAAACCTCCCAGTCCCACTGCCTCCAGGAAAAGGTCTGCCAGCCGCTCCTGGCCCTTCTTGCTCATGCCGCGCATTGAAGGACCGAACTTGACATTCTGTCGGACGGTGAGCCATGGAAACAGGGTATACGCCTGAAAGACCATGCCGCGGTCTCGTCCCGGCTCGGTAACTTCGTTACCGTCGAGGTAGACAGCGCCAGTCGTTGCCTCGACGAGACCTCCAACAATGTGCAGCAATGTCGATTTCCCGCAGCCGGATGGACCGACAATCGTTACGAGTTCACTCGTGTCGACGGTAAACGACGTCGGCTGCAAGACAGTAATCGGTCCCTTCTTAGACGGGTATTCCTTGCCGACCGAGTCGACAACCAGTATTGGGCCCGCTGTAACCTGCTCCTCGATCAGCGGCGCCGGTGTGATCCGTTGCTTTTCCATAACGTTCATAGTTCCATCCCGTTTCACCAAGAAGGAAATAGAGAATAGAATGCTGGAAAATAGCAGGAAATAGCAAAGCGACATAGTGGTCACGTTTTTCTATTTACTATTTCCTAACTGCTGTTTACTAGTTCTTGTTCACATCGGCCCATGGTAGCAACCTCGGCTGCAGGGTCTTGAACAACGTATCGGTCAGCAGGCCAAGCACCCCGAGGACGAGGATTCCAACCCAGATTTCGTCCGTTCGCATGAATCGCTGTGCCTTCATGATGCTGTAGCCGAGGCCGGAGTCTGTCGCCACAACTTCGGCGACTACAAGGTAAGTCCATGCCCAGCCGATCATCGTGCGGCACGTATCAAGCAGGCCGGGAAGCGTCGACGGGATCAACACGTTAAACAGGAGTTGAGCCCGATTTGCGCCGAGAGTACTTGCGGCTCGAAGAAGGTCCTTTGGCACCTGCCGCGTTACGTCGGCAACCATCAAGACCATCTGAAAGTATGTTCCGATGAAGATCAGCGTGATCTTGGCCTCTTCACCGATGCCGGCAATCACCATGATGAGCGGGATCAATGCCGGGACCGGGATGTAGCGAACGAAACCAACGAATGGTTCGTGAGCGGCTTCGGCCGTCTTATAGGCGCCAATCAAAATTCCAATTGGAATGGCCAATACAGCCGACAAGAGAAACCCGACGCCGATGCGAAACACGCTGATTCTGGTGTCCGGCCAGAGTAATCCCTCGTGAATCTCACGCTGAAACGCCTGCACGACCGCCGTGGGAGTCGGTAGAATGAAGGACGGTTCCCGCCCGCTGTACGAGAAGTAGCACCAGGCGGCAAACGGTATTATAAACGAAAGCGCCGCGATGATCACATATGCGGGCCTGGGGATCTCTTCGCCGAGCCGAAACAGGCGAAGGCCCCGTCGTTTGCGCGTTACGGCCGGTGGAGCGGCCGGCCGGGCCAGTTGGGCCGCAGTCGCGTCACCCACTGAGATTGTCGATTGCAGGTCTGCCATACTCCCTCTCCCTTGTTCACGAACAACCAAACACAGCGCTCTCGTTCCAGAATGGGCCTGGGTCGACGGTTATCGCGTCGACCCAGGCCGGACTATGCATTCTCCGTACAGTCAATTCGTGATCGCTAATCGACCTTGAGTCCGTAGTCCAACGGTGGCTGCTTGCCCTCTCCCTTGGCGGCGGCGGCCTTGACAAACCTTCCATCGAGGGTCGCCGCATAGTCAGGAACTTTGTCGATCTGCGGTGGTTTCACGTGGGTCAAGAAGCCGCAGATCGCGTCGCCACTCGTGTAGAGCGATGTCATCTTCGGTGTGTTGTCGAAGGCGGCCACGGCCTCCTTGGCGTCGAAGATGCGCGTGCCCTTGATGAATCCCTTGTAGAACGAAACGGGGGAGTTGGTCCGGGCGGCCATGATGGTAACCGCCTGGTCCGGATGCGCGCGCCACCAGGCCATCATGTCATACCAGGCATCGACGATATTCTGGATGTCGGTCGGGTGAGCGTCGACCACCTTCTTCTGGAAAACGAGCAGGTCGGGAATCAGTCCGGGGATCGACTTGCTATCGTAAATGTCGTGCGTGCCCTTGAGCTTGTCGAGAAGCTGGCTCTTGTTCGGCTCCCAAACCACGCAGGCATCGATCGCGCCGGCCACCATGGCGGCCGGGCAGTCCTGAACCTTGATGTTGACGTAGTGGATGTCCTTCTCGGACATACCGTTGCGATTGAGTGCCTCGTCGAGCAGGAACTGGTCGCACGTTCCGAGCTCCGTGGCGACTTTCAGGCCTTTCAACTGCTTGACGGACGTGATCCCGGTCCTGGCAATAATCGCGTCGTTGCCGGCCGAGTTGTCGTTTATCAGGACCGCGGTTAGCGGGACGCCCGATGCCAGCGGGCCCATGGTGTCGCTCCAGGTCTGGCAATTGGCGTCGACCTGACCTGCCGCGAGCGCGTTGAGCGAGTCGGAGTAGTTCGGGAACCAGACCAGCTTCACATTGCAATGGTGCTTTGCGAAGAAGCCTTCCTTCTGGGCGATGTCCCAGCAGGTCCAGCCCGGCCAGTCCGAATAGGCGATGGTGATTGGATCCGCCGCGACCGGTTTGGACGGCAGGGCGGCAGCAAGACAGGACAGCGCAAGTGCCGTACCGACGATTCGTATCGATTTCCGCATGAATTGCTCCCTTCGTGTAATTCGAGTTTAATCGACATGAGAGAAGGAGCGCCATGCTCACGAATTCGGCCTCGACACAGAGACCTCCCGATTGTGCCCGGCAGTGCCGGAGCCACCCTGCCCCAATAGCTCATGCTCTTCCGTCCGGGGGACAGTTGGACATTCCACGTTCCACCACAGCTTCTGGGGCTGTGGCTGCGATGTCTCGTGCACCTCGTGCGCACAAGTTGATTGGCCTAACTCGATGCTGCGCGACTCCGCAGCCAGCCGATCCATTCATCCATCCCTTGACCGGATTCGGCCGAAACCGCCATGACTTCGGCGTTACCGTTAACCTGACGGACGTTGGCCTTCAACCGATCGATATCGATCTTCAGGTATGGCGCAAGGTCGAGCTTTGTGAGCACAACACAGTCCGCGCCGTGGAACATGATCGGGTACTTCAGCGGCTTGTCCTCTCCCTCCGTGATGGCCACCAATACTACCCGCGCATGCTCCCCGAGATCGTAGGCCGCGGGACAGATCAAGTTGCCAACATTCTCGATGACGGCCAGATCGAAGCGATCGAGCGGCTCGAGTGCATCCAGGCCACGCGCGATCTGGTCAGATTCGAGGTGGCAGGAGCGACCGGTCGTGATGGCAACCACCGGCGCTCCGCAGGCACGCAACCGGTCGGCATCGAGTTCCGTCGTCATATCGCCTTCCATAATGGCGATGCGAAGGGGCTCCCACACGTCCTCCGAACTCGACATCATCGACAGGGTGCGCTCGAGCAGGGTTGTCTTCCCCGATCCAGGGCTGCTCATCATGTTGACGCACCGCACGCTGGCCCGGTCCATCCGTGCGCGGTTAATTCCGGCGAGCGCATCGTTCTCATCGAGTATCGAAATGTCGAGATCGACACCAGCCGGTGGCGGTCCCAGAATCAGTTCCGGCATATTGTGGACGCCTCCCAATCGATTCGTTCTATCTTCAACTCCCGACCCGAGCGTACCTCGCCGAGCGGAGCGCGGCAAGCCGGACAGGCATACTCGAGACCGATGTCCGGCCGATATTCCGCATTGCAGCGCGCACAGAAAGCCACGAACTCCGTCTCCCGGATGACCAGATCGGCCTTCTCGAGAAAGGTGCCCATCCGCTGTCTGGCAAACGACGAACGCAGAAGGTCGGGCTCGACACACGTGAACTTGCCGACCACCAGGCAGACATTCCGTACCGGCAGTGGTTCGCGCTGTTCGCGGTACCACTCCTTGAGGCTGACAATCAACGCCCTCGTCATGTCGATCTCGTGCGGCATCGGCCCCTCCCGGTTAGAGCGCCCATGGCTCGCTCGACGGCGCCGCATTCAGCCACGACGGCTTCTTACGGGGCAGTTTACCGGCATCGACCAGGGTCGCCAGCACATCGGCGATGACGCGAACACCCAGCAGCGCCGTGATATCGCTGATGTCGTAGGGTGGCGCCACCTCGACCAATTCCATCGCACAGAGGTTGGTCTCGCGGGCGACCCGCTGAACGATATGCAGGGCCTCGCGCGGCATCAGGCCGCCCGGCTCGGGCCAACCGGTCCCCGGCACAAAGCCAGCGTCGACACTATCGATGTCAAAACTAAGATAGACCGCCTCGGTCCCCTCGCTTGCCACTTCGACGGCGATATCCAGCGCCTTGTCGAGCCCCATCTCCATGATATCGGTGATGGTCATGATAGTCGTGCCGCGCTCGCGGGCGACCTTCACGCCGGCCCGGGGCACCTGCCATCCGCCAATGCCGAACTGCACGAGATTCTTCGGCGGCGCGTTTTCGATGTTGGTGGCATGGAACCACGGGCAGGTGTGCATCCGCTCGTCCAGGTCCTTCTCCTGCGTGTCCGCATGGCGGTCCACGTGGATGATCCCAATGTTGCCGTTGACATGGGGCGCGATACCGCGGACGCACGGATAGCCGATCGAGTGGTCACCGCCGATCATCACCGGGAAGGCGCCGCTTCGAAACACGTGAGACACGGCGCGGCTGATCTGATCGAATGCCTTCTCGATGTTGGCGGGGATGACAAACACGTCGCCAAGGTCGCACATCGATATCTGTTCGCGCAGGTCCACACCCATCTCAAAGTAGTACGAGCCGTACAGAGCCGAGATACGGCGCACGCCCTGCGGACCAAATCGGGTTCCGGCACGGTAGGTGGTGCCGGTATCGAGCGGGATGCCGAAAACTGCGGCATCGTAGTTGCCCGCCCTGTGAACATCCTCGACGTAGGGCGCCTTCAAGAAGGTGTTGATCCCGGCAAAATGGGGCAACTCGCCACGCGAGAAGGTCGAGATCGTACGATCGACTATGCTCGGGGCCGCCTCGAGGCCCAACTCCTTGTTGCGCTCGGTTTCGCGCCGCCAGCCGTCCTCAGGCAAGGCGGCCTCACGCCGGAGCGCCTCAGCCGCCTGGCAGCCTTTCAGATCTTCGCGCGGTATTCCAAATCGTGACGTGTCTTGGGCCATCAGGTACGTCCTTTCGCTGTCGATGCGTCCCTGACCTTTTATCCGGGCGCACACGATGGTCGCTGGCGGCAGCCGCGGCCCCGAGGAATCGGAGACGTGGTAGTCCGAGGCGACGTCGTTACGGCCATGATTGGGCCAGCGAACGTCGCAATGTTTATTAAGAAAACGGTGGCATCTATGCCGGAGCGAACCAGGTGCGCTCGGCGGTGAGGCATGAATAGTATACTTCATGCGCCGGGCCGTGTCAACGGTTTCTGTCAAAAATATATATTAATTGACGTAATAAGTCTAATTACCAGGTATCATGACGTATATCGCCACAATTACACAGACTAATAGATGTATTTCGTCAAGTCGGTGAAGGGAATCGTTAATGACAAAGCTCGATGACCTTGATAAGCGGATTATCGCCGTGCTGCAGGAAAACGCACGCACCACAAATGCCGAAGTCGCGCGCATGGTGGCAAGTACAGAACCGACCGTGCGACGCCGTATCGACCGGCTGGTGGCCGATCAAGTGATCAAGATCGTGGCAGTGGCCACTCCCCTTCAGCTCGGATACAACGTCGTGGCGATCCTGGGACTGCAGATCGATCACAGCCGCCTCGATTCGATCGAGAAGGCGCTTGCGGAAATGCCCGAGGTGCGCTTCGCCGGCGTCACGCTCGGCAGCTACGATGTCGTCGTAGAAGTCTGGTTCCACGGGAACGACGAGTTACTGGACTTCTTGCACGGATGCCTCAGCAAGATCGAGGGCATTCAGCGAATCGAGTCGCTGCAGGTCGCCAAGATGATCAAGTACACGTACGACTGGAGTGGACGGAGCACTTAGGCGACACGCAGAAATCACTGCACTGTTTAACGCCGTTATGCTTCAGCCGATAAATCGCGCGGCTGTTGCGGTTTTCCCGGTGCTCCAGGCGACGGTGCTCTTAACCGGTCAGTCGGCCGCGGTTGGGGCTTCGGTCGAGGGCCCTCCAGGCGCCGCTGCGACTTCGTGCGCATCTCACGCAAGATCCTCACCGACGTGGGGTCGGACGCCGATGAGCGGCTCCGATCTCAAATGCAATAGTGAGTTAATGCGCGTTACCACAAACCGAACAATCAGGAAGGAATTCCGCGTTCCAATCTCGAACATGAGGTATCACACGCACGACATCATCAGCCATCGAAGATCGGAACCACAGGGTCACGTGAACGAATCTCAATTCGAATCAGGAGGTAATCGACATGTCCATTCCTAACCCGCAAGGCTCTCTCGAAGGTATACCCGCAGCGGGGCGTGCGCGATTGGCGGCCATGCGGCCGGGCGCAAACCAGAAGGGCCTCTTCACAAGCGACCTTTCCGTGAACGAATTCCTGCTCGTCAAGGAAGCCGGTTTCGAGCCGATGGGGCTCGTGGTCGGTTCCAGTATCTATCATATCGGCTGGCAGCAGCCCGCCCTGACGCAGAGCGTCGAGCTGACCGTGCTGACCCAGGCCATGTATCATGCCCGGGACCTGGCCATGACCCGGATGGAGGAGGAAGCCGATGCCATTGGGGCCGACGGGATTGTCGGCGTTCGTCTCGACGTCGGACGGCAGGAATGGGGAGAGAATCTGGCGGAGTTTATCGCCATCGGAACCGCCATCCGCTCGCGCGACGGCTCGTCGCACCGGACGGCGGCCGGAAAGCCCTTCACCAGCGACCTGAGCGGGCAGGACTTCTGGAACCTGACTAAGGCGGGCTACAGCCCGGTCTCGTTCGTCATGGGCAACTGCGTATTCCACGTCGGGTATCAGGGGGTCAAGCAGTGGTTCAAACAGGTCGGCCAGAACTGCGAGATGCCGACCTACACGCAGGCGATCTACGACGCCCGCGAACTGGCGCTATCGCGCATGCAGGCCGAGGCCGAACGTCAGGGCGCGGACGGCATTGTCGGAGCGAGGATCAATGAGAGCTCGCAGGGCTGGGGCAGTCATATCATCGAGTACTTCGCGGTCGGCACCAGCATTGTCGCCACCCGCGCCGACCACGCGATCCCGGCCCCTTCGCTCGTCCTGTCGCTGTCGGACCAGCCGTCGCCCGGGGCGTGAGCGGCGGCGTCACAGCGTCACCGTAGTTGCTGATGGCAGGGCGCGCGCGGCTCCGGCGCCATCGCTCGTCCTGCCACTCTCGCCAGCACCCGTTAAAGGGCCTCCTCGACTTGCTTCAACCTGGGATCGACGCATCAGCCGACACACGATATGGTCTACAGAGTTGACCTTGCAAACGAGTGTCACGCATGCTGGAGGCCCGGTCCGGGCGGCAGAGACCGGTCCATCAGGCGAAGTGTGATCTTGCTCAGGATATCGCTGAGCTGGAATGCCGTGACCGGCTCGGAGCCCACCCCCTTCAGCAAGATCGAGTCAGGCTCGATAAATCGGTTCGAGGCCAGGTGCTCGAGGGCGGCGCGGACCGTGGCGGAGGCGTGCTTGGGGAGCGTGACCGCCTGGCTCGCCGGAGTGGGCTTGACGGGCTTGTGAGAGTCCTCGATGTATCGGATCATCCGATCGAGCGTCACGGCAAGCTCGTATCGCGTGACCGGCCGGTTGCCGTCGAAACGGCCCCCGGGCGCATCCATCACCTTTTCCCGGGTGACGTTTTTGACCGCCGGAGCGGCCCAGTGCTTTGCAGGGACGTCCTTGATGGGGGCGGCCCAGGTGAGCGCCGGCGCAAATGCGGCGGCAACGGCCAGCAGGCTAAGAGGGATGCTGGTACTCTTCCGGAACTTCATCGTAATCCTCCAGATACTTGCCCGTGCCCAAAACGACACAGGACATCGGATCATCCGCAACGTGCGTCGGCACCTGCGCGGCCTCCGCAATTAGCTTGTCCATCCCTCGCAGGAGGGCAGTCCCCCCGGTGAGGAGGATACCGCGCTCGATGATGTCGGACGAGAGCTCCGGCGGCGTCTTCTCGAGAACGGTCTTCACCTTTCCAACAATCTGTGAAATCGGCTCCGCCATACACTCGCGCACTTCCTGCGATGTAACCTCCACGGTCTGAGGGAGGCCGCTGATCAGGTCGCGCCCACGCACTTCCATGCTGGTCTCGTCGTCCATCGGGACTGCGCTGCCGATCTGGATCTTGATCTCCTCCGCGGTGCGGTCCCCAACCATCAGGTTGTACTGTGTCCGAATGTGGCGCGCAATAACGTCGTCGAGCTTGAGACCGCCGATCCGCAGGCTGCGGCAGATAACGATGCCGTCGAGCGACAGTACGGCGATGTCGGTTGTGCCTCCGCCAATGTCGACAACCATGTTGCCGCCGGGGTGGCGTATCGGCAGTCCGGCCCCAAGGGCGGCCGCACGGGCTTCCTCAATGGTCCACGCCTCCTTCGCTCCGGCCGCGAGTGCCGCCTGCTTGACGGCGCGGCGCTCGACGCTCGTGACGCCGGACGGCACCGAGAGAAGCACTCGGGGTTTGAAGACACGCTTCACACCGCAAACCCTGTGGAAAATGTATTCCAGCATCTGCTGCGCGGTGGTGTAATCCGCGATCACGCCGTCGTTCATCGGGCGGACTGCCGCAATATTCGTCGGTGTCCGGCCGATCATCTCACGCGCCTGTTCGCCGACCGCCCTTACCTTGTTAGTCGGGATGTGCACGGCAACAACACAGGGCTCGCGCATGATAATCCCCCTGCCGCGAACGTAAACGAGGACGTTCGACGTCCCGAGGTCGATCCCGATTTCCTGCACTAAACGGAGCACTCCCGCCCCTTTCCGTGCGGTCCATTCTCAAAGATCAAATAGGACAACAGATGCAGCTTTCTATTCGAGAACCCGGCGCGAATCGTGAGGATTGCCACCCGCGGGAACAACCGTTCCGGGGTTCCATCCGGTGTCCCCGGACGCCGGGGAAGCCTCATCGGCCCGCCGGACGTCCGCGCCCACGCCGCGAAGCTTGTCGACAAATCGTTCGTAGCCACGGTCGAGATAGGCGACCCCGCCGATCTCCGATTCGCCTTCGGCGGTCAGCCCGGCCAGGACAAGCGCGGCCGTCGCGCGCAGGTCGGAACCGGCCACCGGAGCCCCGGTCAGCCTCGGAACGCCGACAATGACCGCCGAATTGGTGTCCATCTTAATGTGGGCGCCCATTCGGACAAGCTCGTCGATATAGCGAAACCGGCGTTCATAGACCTTTTCGGTGACGATGGAAGTACCGTCGGCCAGCGCCAGGAGCGCGGCGATCGGCGGCTGCATATCGGTGGGAAAACCGGGATGCGGGCTGGCGCTGACGTTGACCGCACGCGGCGGGCGGCCCGGCGCGGCAGTGACCCGAACGCCATCGTCGTGGAAACGCACTTCGGCGCCGGTCTCGACAAGCTTGCGCATGACCGGATGTACATGCTCCTCGACAGCCCCGCGAAGAAAGAGGTCTCCAGCCGTGATGCAGGCGGCGACGGCGAATGTGCCGGCCTCGATGCGATCCGATTCGACCACGTATTCACCGCCGTCCATGACCGAGACGCCCTCGATAACGATTTCCTTTGTGCCCGCGCCGCGGACCCGGCCACCCATGCCGTTGATATAGGCGGCCGTTGAAACCACATCGGGCTCTTCCGCCGCATTCGAGATCGTGGTATAGCCGTCGGCCAGCGCCGCGGCGGCCATCAGGTGGGTGGTTGCCCCCACGCTGGGGAAGTCCAGGAATATCTCCGCGCCGCGCAGGCCGTTCGGGGCCGTGGCAAACACGAATCCATGCTCGACTCGGGTAACCGCCCCCATCCGTTCCAGCCCCTTGAGATGGTAATCGACAGGCCGGGCGCCGATGTCGCACCCCCCCGGGAGCGCAACCTGGGCCTCGCCGCAACGAGCCAGCAGCGGCCCGAGCACGGAGAAGGAGGCGCGCATTTTCTGAATCAGCTCGTAGGGCGCGATATGCGACGTCAGCCGGGTGGCATCGACAACGACCGTGCTGCCCGCGCGCTCGATCCCCACGCCGAGGTGGCGCAACATCTCCAGCATCGTGGTCACATCGCTGATGGACGGCACGTTGTGCAGGACGGATTGCCCTCGGGCCGGAAGCAGCGTGGCGGCAAGGATGGCGAGGGTGGCGTTCTTACTGCCGCTCAAGCGGACTTCACCCGCCAGACGATGTCCGCCCAGGGTGTAAATCTTCGACAAATCCGACCTCCAGACACGACCGAAGCGGCAGTCGGCACGCACACCGCGAAATGAGAACAAACCGCCGAAGGCGGCAGCATGCGATCTCTGGTGACGAGGATGATGGCTGTGAGGGAAAGACCAACAGCTCTCCCCCGCCATGAAGTATACAGATGCCGGCCGCGGTTGTCAAGCCGCCAGGCTTCTTCTTGGCGAAGCACCGGGGCACTATATATCTATCGCTAGATTCGTTGAGACTCCGAACCTGTTGTCCGTGAGTCA
>JBKQWH010000099.1:0-3346 GCA_052139635.1 Capsulimonadaceae bacterium | reverse complement strand
CGAGGCGCAGCGTGTGATAGGCTGGGCGCTTATGAGGCGGCTGGCGATTTTTCTTGGGATCACGCTGCTGGGAACTTTCATGAAAGGTTCCCATGCGGGGAGGGTCCGTTCAATAAAGGTTTTCATCCTCGCGTTAACAGTATAATGGTAGAGAGGGGTCGCATAAACGACGATGTCCGATTCAGCCATTTAGGAAACAGTTCTTTAGTCATGTCATCGTTATGGACGCATGCTCCGGGAGTTTTGGTCCAACAAGTGTAACATCCAATGAGACCCCCTGTTGTCGCTGATGGCCGACCCGGTCGTCCCCGAGAACAAACGATTCTGCCCCAATTGCCAGGCGAGGCTCAGCAAGGTCAAGGGGTTCTGCCCGATGTGCGGGAACGAGTACTCGTTCGCGCCCTCCCTGTCATCAGGAGACATTATCGACAAGCAGTATGAGGTCAAGGGGCCCATCGCCTTTGGCGGCCTGGGCTGGATCTACCTCGGGTGGGACAAGACCCTCTCCCGCTGGGTTGTCCTCAAAGGATTGCTCAACTCGAAGGACGCCGCCAGCGCGGCCGCGGCGGTCGCCGAGCGCCAGTTCCTCGCCGCGGTCAAGCACCCGAACGTCGTCGGCGTATACAACTTCGTGGCCGAAGGCGAAGCCGGCTACATCGTTATGGAGTATGTCGGCGGTAAAACGCTCAAGACAATCCGTAAGGAGCGCGGCCCCCTGCCGGTCCCGGAAGCGATCGCGTACATCCACCGCGTCCTCGCCGCATTCAGCTACTTCGAACGCATGGGCCTGGTCTACTGCGACTTCAAGCCCGACAACTTCATGGTCGAGGATGACGATATCAAGCTCATCGACATGGGTGGCGTGCGGCGGGTCGACGATCTCGAGGGGGACATCTACGGGACCAAGGGCTACAGCGCCCCGGAGGCGAACGACAGCCCGTCGTTTGTCTCGGACCTGTATACCGTGGCACGCACGCTCGCCGTCCTGATCATGGACTTCAGCTTCCAATCGAAGTTCGAGTTCTCCCTCCCGACTCCGGCCGACGCGCCCGTACTGGCGCAGAACGAGTCGCTGCACCGATTCCTGCTCCGCGCAACGGACACTGATCCGGACAAGCGCTTTCAGACCGCGGACGAGATGGCGGACCAGCTTCTTGGAATATTGCGCGAGACCGTGGCCACCGAGACACAGCCACGGCCGGCGGAAAGCCTGTACTTCGGCCCCGATCAGATGCTGTTGGAAGATCACGGCCCGGACTACCAGGTGCTCCCGGCCCTCAAGCTCGACTTGCAGGATTCGGGCGCGAATGCGGCCTTGACCGCGGCCGCCGGCGCCGCGCAGATGACCGCTCCGGCCCGCGATCGTCTTCTGCAACAGTACCCGGAGTCGGCCGAGTTGCCCTTGCGACTAGCGGCGGCGTTGATTGACCTCGGGCGGCTGTCGGAAGCGGAAACGCTTCTCGCGTTGCATGCCGAAAAGGACCCCTTCGATTGGCGTGTGTCCTGGTACCGCGGAATCCTCGGTCTGGCCGGCAGCAAGCCCGGGGCAGCCGGTCCAACGTCGCAGCCGACCCACTGGTCCTATGCACTCAAGCAGTTCGATCAGGTCTACTTCGAGCTGCCGGGAGAACTGGCTCCCAAGCTCGCTCTGGCAATGGCCAGTGAGGTCGGGGGAGACCTTAAGGCAGCGGCAAAGATGTACGAGATCGTTTCGCGCACCAATCCCGAATACACGAGTGCTGCCTTCGGCCTGGCGCGCGTCCTCGCGAAGACGTCGGATGCCGAGGGGGCGGTCGCCGCGTGCAAGCGGGTCCCGCACGCCTCGATCCATTATACGCAGGCGCAGATCACGCTGGCGAAGACCCTCATCCGATCCAACCCGGGCAATGGTGAGTTCGAACAGATATCGACAGCGCTCCAGGCATTAACCCTCGACGGCATCGACAAGCATACGCTCTGGGCGCAAGTCTTCCAGGCGGCACTCGCCCGGCTGGGAGCGCTGGCAGGCAGCGCCGGCTCGACTCGGGTACTGGGTGAACCGCTCACCGAGAGTGCCCTGCGTCGAGCGCTCGAGCGGGAACTGCGTGCCTGCGCGACCCTTGTCAAGAGCCGCGAGGCAAAGATCGCCCTGGTCGATCGAGCCAATCAGGAGCGGCCACTGACGGTAGTTTAGTTGGTTAGAAGATAGGACATAGCGGTTAGGAAATCGCAGGATACGTAATGAACTGTCCTAAATGTGGCAACGAGGTTTCAGCCAGAGCGCGCTTCTGTGAGTATGACGGCACCCCAATTGAGCAGGGAGACATCGTCACGGACACAAATGGCGCGGGCCGACCGATCACCGCCATCTGCCGCTGTGGGGCCGGGCCCGACGCGATCGATGAGGCCGGATACTGTACGGAGTGCGGGGTCCGTCGAACGGCCCGCCCGCGCGACCACATCGAGATCGAGCTTGCCCCCGAGTTTGCCGGCGTGACCGATCGTGGCATCCGGCACACCGAGAACCAGGACGATCTGGCGATCGCCATGGTGCAGATCGAGGACATCACAAGTTACGTCGCGGTGGTGTGCGACGGCGTATCCGGCTCCGAGGGAGCCGCGAACGCCTCGTGCGCGGCAGCCCGAACTGCGTGCGCCGCCCTCGAACAAGGGGCACGGGATACGAAGTGCGCCGTGACCGAGGCGGTTATGGCGACGGCGATCGCGGCAGCCAACCATGCCGTGTGCCACCTGACCTACTCGCACGCCACAGTCAAGGACCCGCCGGAGACAACGATCGTGGCGGCCGTCGTCACAGGGCGGACCGCCGTGATCGGATGGGCGGGCGACAGCCGGGCGTATCAGGTGACGGGCGACGGCGTCGAGATGCTGACGAGGGACCACTCGTGGGTGAACGACGTGGTCGATGCCGGACAGATGACCGAGGACGAAGCCCTGCTCTCGCCGATGGCCCACGCTATCGTCCGCTGTCTGGGCGGCGCGTCCGGCGGCGCCGACGAGCCCGTCGAGCCGTCGATCAAGACCTGCGAACTCCCCGAGGGGGCCCGGCTGCTGCTCTGCACCGACGGTCTCTGGAACTACGCCGAGACACTCGACGAGATGACGGCCCTGGTCCACGCGGAACCCGGCGAGACCCCACTGGCCGCAACGCGCCGGTTCGTCCAATTCGCCGTCGGTAAGGGTGGCAAAGACAACATCACGGCCGTATGGCTAGGATAGTAACTAGCGAGGCTTCGCCTCAGACCGACAAGATGTATGGACACATGGACGCAATGGACGCGATGGACGCGATGGACAACTACAAGGAGGAAGACAGGCACGGAGGCCTGTCCCACGATATGAACTG
>JBKQWH010000098.1:0-14355 GCA_052139635.1 Capsulimonadaceae bacterium | reverse complement strand
AGGTTGGAGAAGCTCCCATTTTGAACGGATCTCAGTGACCCGCAGGTCTCGGGTATTATTTGTCGACATATGGCATTATAGCCCATATGCCACATATAGTCAACTTATTGTGTTACGGCCCCTTAGTTACATGGATGTTCTCATCAATGACCTTTCCGTCGCAGGACAATTCGCAGACATCTCCGAGTTTCGTGATGCTACAAGGCGCGTGATGCAAATGCGGATCGTCGCTAGAAGGTTCGGCTACGACCTGCGCTGCCACAGGAATCTTGTCAATGCACAGGTCACGCGCGATCTTCTCTTGAAGCAGGCAATCCAGACGTTTCCAGTGGACGAACGACGCAATTTTATGCAGTGGGTTACTCAGATCGGGCCGTTTTGGGAAGATGATCGGTCGCACACGTCGGACGACTACATGGAGTATAACAGCGGTGCTGTGGTGACCGACAGAGCGATAGGTGAGGCTGCGTACGCGTGTTTTCATGGAGTTGAGAGTGCGGTTGTTAGCTTTACACCATCGGACTGGGAGTTTTCTCCCGTACCAGTTCGGTGGTTCAGGGATTCAGACATAGTTCATGAAATCGACGTCGCGAATTTTTGGAGTACTAGTTGCCTGGAAGAAACGCTGTCGGCATCTCCGCAACAGCTTGCGTCTTGGGATGAGACGGGAAAGGTCTGTCGTGCGCGGTTCCCGAACTTAACCTTTGCGGGCGATGCTTTTGATCCACTACAGGGTCACCCATTCGTGCGCGGAGCGGCTGATGGCATTGTTTCGCGCCTAAATGTCCTTAACAAACTGTGTTCGTGCTTCGACGATGAAGGCCAAATGACGGCGACCGGGCACCAAATCGTCGAACAATACTTCAGCGGCGCCAAGGCGTGGTTCTCCCCTTCTTCGGACTCGGAAATCCGTGACTTCGCGAACGAATTATCATTTAGACATCCGACAATAGCGGGCGAATACCTGATTTGTCACTGGCACGGGAAGGTTAAAACTCCTCAATTGCGGATCCATTTCTCATGGCCAGTCCGTTCGAACAGCCAGACGTACGTTGTTTACGTGGGTCCTAAGATTACAAAGCGATGACATTGGTCGGAATGGTTCACCGAACATAATGGAATTCAGAATCGCCGACACGTTTACGGACAGCCTCGCGCGGCTGGCGGGGGAGGAGCAGAAGGCGGTCAAGATGACTGCAAGCGCTTTCTGCTCGCGGAATGGGAGCAGATCGTCGACGCGTGGCAGGTCGATACTTGGGAGGCGTACCGCGATGTGTCTCGATCAGCACGATGCACGTTGCCAAGGGCCTCGAGTTTCGAGCCGTCGCGGTGATGGCCTGCGACGACGAGGTGATCCCATCGCAGGACCGTATCGCGGCCGTCGGCGACGAGGCGGACCTGCGCGAGGTTTACGATACGGAGCGGAACCTCCTGTATGTTGCCTGCACCCGTGCCCGCGACTTCCTCCTTGTCACCGGAGTCGATCCTGCGTCGGAGTTTCTCGAAGACCTGGTGGGTGTGTAGGAGCGGCCAGCACCATAGTCCTGACCAACCAGGACAGGCGGGGACACCTTTCCAGCGGACTGAGCACAAGAAGCACTTGTCCGTCTACAGTACGCTCAAGTGCTTTTGTTCACGGATAATCAGCAGGGCGAGCACGGCGCTGATTGTGACGAACGAGGCTGCGGTGACGAACGGGGCGATATGCGAGGCGTGCCAGTAGAGCCAGCCGCCCGCAAGGACGCCGAGCAGCATTCCGGTCCCCTGAGCCGTAGCCACGGCGCCGAAGACGGTACCCCGCAGGCTGTCGTCACAGATCGATGTCAACAGAGCGTTCCACGCCGGAAATGCGATCACGAAACCCAGCCCCATCACGGTGGCGGAACCGATAAACGCGAACTCGCTTCGTTCGTGCATCCAGTGCAGTATGGGGATGCCCCAGAGCCCCAGGGCGCAGAGCGTAAAGCCGAGCCGCACCGCGCGGGTCTTGCCCCACGTATCGCCGAGGCGCCCAAACGGATAGGCCAGCGCGGAGATGACAGCGGCGGGCACCAGCATCAGCAGTCCGAAGCGCTGCTCCGTAAGATGAAACTCGTCAATCGCGAAGATCTTGACGATCTGAGCGATGCAGCCCGTCCCGAAGAACGTGACAAACGCCAGACCCAGATACTCGGGGATCTGGTGGAGGGCGCCCACGAATTCCGTCCAGGTCACCTTCTTGCCCTCTTCGTGATGCGCGGACTTGGGGCGGCCGCCGCGGACACCCACAATGCAGATGATCGACGCGATAACGAAAAGGAAGCTAACCAGGTGGATCGACGGGAAATAGTGGTGGGGACGGCCCATCGCCTCAGTCAGAAGGTCGGAATCCAGAGATTGAATCGCCAGTGTCCCCTGGTGATGGCGCCAGTGTGACCCGAAGTTGTGAACCTCGGCGTGCATATTGTGGCCGATGCGCCGGAGCTGCCCGGACACGGTATTCTCACCCGTCAGCAAGGAATCAAAGTTGTCGTTGATCTTGCCGCCGATGTAAAAGCTCAGGGCCAGGGCAAGCAGGTACATGACATTGAGCAGGCTCATCGCCCGGCTTCGACTGCGCTCGGGGACCTCGTCGCCCACGTACGCGAACAGGGCGGGCCAGAGGGCGGCGCCACCAAGGCCGTCGAGCAGGCGCAGGAATCCGTATCCGAACAGGCAGGCCACGGCGAAATGGCCGCCGGGAACATAGGGGACAAGGGTCAGTAGTTGTGGCGTCACAACCGTCATCAAGCAGCCGAACAGGATGAGGGGCTTTCTTCCGATCCGGTCGGTGAGCACTCCCATCGGCGATTTGAACAGGACTTCGCTGATGAAGAACGGGATCGCGATGCAGGCGCCGATGTCGGTCCCGATGCGAAGGCCCTTGTTGAAGTACACGGGAAGGGTCGAATTGTTCAGGATCGATGTGCCGAGTTCGACGCAAAGGGCAATTGAGACAACCGGAAGGATGGCCTTGAGCCACCCCCTGTCATCCGCCGGTTCCGGGCGATCCGGAAGCAGGGCGGTCGCCCCCTTGCCGGATGAGCCAGGCTCCGCGCCGGCCCGCGACGGAATATCTACGTCCAGCGTTGGCCCCTCCGTGTTGCCATCCTGGCTGGACTGCGATGGAACGTGTGTCATACGGTGCGAGACAACCTCAGTGACAAATCTGCGAGCGCTATCGGGCAACGCCTTTCCGGGTGCGAGAACGGCTTCGGTCCCGCCATTTATGGCGAACGGTGATCCGGACGCTTGCCTCGCATACGACCGTTGTTATTTATTATGCACGGATTAGACCCTGTTCGGGGTCATCGGGTGAGAGAGATTATACGGAATCTCACGATTCGTCCAGGCGAATCTCGCGACCGGTGTCGGCGGATGCGTAGATCGCGTCGATAATTCGTGTCACCATCAACGCCTGTTCGCCCGGCACCGGCACCGGGGTATCGTCGCGCACGGCGCTGACAAATGCGCGCAACTCCGCCTCATAGGTCGAGATGCTTGGTCCGAAAACCGGAGTGCTGTCGGTCAACGTGCCGCTTTCTTCACGGAAGAACCGCGTCTGCGAATGATCGAACGGATTTAGCACGACGCCGCCTTCGGTTCCGAGCAGGGTCGTCTCATGCGTCTCTCGCTCGACGTTGGCGGCAAACGAGGACTCTACGGTCATCGTGGCGCCGTTCTCGAAGCGAACCAGGCCAACAGCGAAGTCCTCGACGGTGTATGTTTTCGGGTTCCACTGTCCGAGCAGGCCCACGAGGCCCTCACGCGTGCCGAACTTGGTGTACGCCGCGCCGGTAACGGAGACGGGCCGGGGATGGCCGAGCAGCCAGAGTGTGAGGTCGATGATATGCACGCCGACATCGATCAACGGCCCTCCGCCCTGCTTGTCTTTCTGGGTAAACACGCCCCAGCCGGGAATCCCTCGACGGCGCAAAGCGTGGACGCGCGCGTAGTAGATCTCTCCGAGACGGCCGTCGTCAACGAAGCGGCGGACGGCCTGCGGTCCGGCGGCAAAGCGCAAGTTCAGGGCCACCTGGAATTTCTTGCCGGCCGCGTGCGATGCGGCGAGCATTTCGGCTCCCTCGACGGCGTTCCTGGCGATCGGTTTCTCGCAAATCACGTGTTTGCCGGCCCGAAACGAGTCGATCACTGGGTCCTTGTGGAGGAAGTTGGGAGTGCAGACATCGACGGCGTCCACGCTGGGAAGCTTTAGCATGTCGCGGTAATCCGTAAATGCATGCGGGACCGAGAACCGCTCGGCCACCTCCCGCGCCCGGCCCTCGTCGAAGTCGACGATCGCGACGACATGCGCGAGTCCCTCATGCGCCAGTTTCGCATAGGCCGGCAAGTGGGCCGTCGACGCAATGGCGCCCGCTCCGATGATGCCGATTCCTACGGATGAAGACATTGTCCTGCGCCTCCCTGGTGACGCGAATTCGGCCGAAGCCATCGGATTCGGCTCATGCGCCCGGGCGCAGGCCGATGTCGGTCCGGTAGTGCATATGCTCGAAGGTGATGTTCTTGACCGCGGCGTACACACGGGCGCGCGCCTGCGAAAAGTCGCCGCCGATCCCGGTGACCGAAAGGACTCGTCCGCCGGTGGTGACGACTCTCCGGGACGGATCGAGGCCTGTCCCGGCATGAAACACGACCACATCGGAGAGATAACGCACCTGATCCAGGCCTTCGATCGGTATCCCGGTCGAGTACGGCCCGGGATATCCTCCGGAGGCCAGCGTGACGCAGACGGAGCTTTGCGTGGTCCAGGTAACGGCCACGTCCTCGAGCTGCGCTTCGGTGACCGCCAGCAGAATGTCCGTCAAATCGGTCTCGAGCAGCGGGAGGATGGTCTGTGTCTCGGGGTCGCCAAAGCGGCAGTTGAACTCGAGCGTCTTGAGCTGTCCGTCGGGGGTGACGATGATGCCGGCGTAGAGGACGCCCTTGTACGGCAGTCCCGTATCGCGGATGGCGTCAACGGCCGGCTGGAGAATCTGGTCGACCGCCTGGGCATAGAGGGACGGCGTCATGAAATCCACCGGGGCATAACACCCCATCCCTCCGGTGTTCGGCCCGTGGTCGCCGTCGAGCGCCTGCTTGTGGTCCTGGACGGGGATCATCGGCACGATGGTCGTTCCATCGGTGAACGCCATCAGTGACGCTTCCCGTCCGACCAGGAACTCCTCAATAACCAGACGATCGCCGGACGCTCCGAAGACACGCTCGACCATAATGCTCTGAATGGCAGCCTCGGCCTCTGCCAGATCGTGGCAAATCAGCACTCCCTTGCCGGCGGCTTCTCCATCCGCCTTAAGGACAATGGGCTTGTTCGGGTCACCGGCAAACTGGTTCGAAGCATAGAGCCGAGCGGCAACGGGCTCGTCGAACACCGCGTACGCCGCTGTGGGAATCCCGTAGCGGGCCATTAAGTCCTTTGCGTAGGCCTTTGAGCCCTCGATCATCGCCGGCTCACGCGACGGCCCGAAGATACGCAGGCCCTGGCGCTCGAAGGCGTCGACAATGCCCGCAATGAGGGGCGTTTCCGGCCCAACCACGGTTAAGTCGATCCCGTTCTCGGCTGCGAACGTGACCAGCGCGGGCACGTCGTTTGCGGCAATCGGAACGCACTCCGCGTGTTCAGCACAGCCCGGGTTTCCGGGCGCGGCGTAAATTCGGCTGACCTTGGAGCTCTGCGCCAGTTTCCAGACCAGCGCGTGCTCCCGCCCGCCACCGCCAACTACTAATACTTTCAACATAGTGGCATTTTCCCTGATGCGCCGTTTAGAAACGGCAGTCGCCACACCGTCCGACATGTGCGACCTGTTTGACTTGTCTGACTGGTCGCCGTCTCCATCCGCCGGACAACCTGCTTCGGCGTTGTGTCTAAAATCCGGTGGGCTCGTCGGGTCGGCTTGTCTCCAGATCCACGAACTTGGCGTATTCCGGCATGAATCCCACCTTGACCATCCCGGTCGGGCCGTTGCGATGCTTGCCGACAATCAACTCGGTTTCCTCGACTTCCACTCGATCCGGTCGGTCGGCCCCCTCGACCTTAAAGGCTTCCTTCATCTTGTAGTATGCCTCGCGGTAAAGGAAACAGACCATGTCGGCCTCTGCCTCGATCGAGCCGGACTCTCGCAAGTCGGAGAGCATCGGGCGCTTGTTCTCCCGACTTTCGACGGCGCGCGAGAGCTGTGAAAGCGCGACCACGGGAACGTTCAATTCGCGCGCCAGCGATTTGAGCCCCCGTGCGATCTCGCCGATTTCCTGGACCCGGTTTTCCGTTCGCCGGTGCGAACGCATAAGCTGCAAATAGTCGACCACAACGAGGCCGAGCGGATATTCGGCGGCCAGCCTTCGGCACTTCGCCCGCATGGTAAGCGCCGTGGTGTCGGTCTGGTCGTCGATAAAGATGGGCGCCTCGTACATCGTTTGGACGACGTGTGCGAGTTTGTCCCATTCCTCTTCGTTGAGATGGCCGACCCGAAGGCGGTGGGCGTTGACCTGCGCCTGCGAGCATAACATGCGCAGGCCGAGTTGAAATGCGGACATTTCCAGGGAAAAGATCGCCACGGCTTTCTTTTCCTTGAGGGCGACATGCTCCGCAACGGACAGGCACAGCGACGTCTTTCCCATCGACGGGCGGGCTGCGATGATCACCAGGTCCGTGTTTTGGAGTCCGGACGTGATCATATCAAAGTCGTGTATGCCCGTGGAGAGCCCGGAGATCCTCTTCTTGAGGTCTCCCAGCTCCTCTGCCTTGTCCCACACGCTCACGAGCAGGGTACGCAAGTGGGTGAAGTACTGTGTCGTTCGCTGCTGCGAGACGCTGAAAATGGCACGCTCGGCCTGATCGATAACCTCATCGATATCGTCAATCTCTCCGCGGGCGCTGCCAATGATCTCGAGCGCCGCGGCGATCAGCCGGCGGAGGATCGCCTTCTCCTGAACGATCTTCGCGTAGTACTCGACGTTAGCGGCGGTAGGAACCGTTTCAAACAGCGACGTAAGGTACGAGATCCCGCCGATCGATTCGAGCTTGCTCCGGTTCTTGAGCTCCTCCTGAACGGTGATGAGATCGACCGGCTCATCGCGCTCCGCGAGTGAGTGGATCACGTCGAAAAGTGTCTGGTGCGTATCGCGATAGAAGTCCTCGCGGGAGATGACCTCGCAGGCCTTCTCGATGGCAGCGCGCTCGATGAGCATAGCCCCGAGCGTGGACTGCTCCGCCTCGATATTGTGGGGCGGAACATACGCGCCGAGCACACCGCCGGGAGAGGCCTCACCACGCCCGTTACCGGAAAGACTTGCGCCACCTGACCAACCAGCACGATCCGACATGCGCATCACCTCAACGCATCACACAGGCGCCCGCCACGGCAACCAGCCCGCCCAATTCGACCCCTCCCGGCAAGCGAAGAGGGAGTTGCAGAATTCGGCGCAGCCCGGTGCTGCAAGCATTGTGTCGAACTTCCTGAACAGGGAAGCAACGACACTCAATCCGCTGTCTTCTCTCATGAAGCATCGCGGGTTGTCGGGCTTGCGGCAGAGGCTACGCCTCGGCCACCACGGTGACCTTGATCGGAACGGTGAGGTCTCGGTGCAGCTTAATCGGTACCTGGTATTCACCAAGCGCTTTGATGGGATCGATCAGGGCAACTTTACGCTTATCGACCTTGATATGCAGGTCGCGGTCGACGGCCTCGGCGATATCCTGGGAGGTGACGCGGCCATAGAGGCGGGCATTGGCTCCGGCCTTGACGGTCAGCGTGATGACTTTGTCGGCCAGAAGCTCCGCGGTTCGGGTCGCACCGTGCAGCAGTTTCTCGGCGCGGCGCTCCTCGAGCGCGTGCCTGATCTGCAGGTTCTTGAGCGGCCCTCCGGTTGCTTCCACAGCGAGCTTTCGCGGGAAGAGGTAATTGCGGGCGTATCCCTCGGCGACGGTGATTACTTCGCCCTGCTTCCCCTGATTGTCGATGTCATGCAGTAATATAACTTTCATTTCTTCATCCTCAAATACAGTGTTCTACCTTCTCAGTTCCAGGCCAACAACCGCGCCCGGGTGGTGGGTCAAATTGTCTCCTCCGACAAGAAGCCCCGCGGTTTGATTAAACATCAGAGTGCCGGATATGTCAAGCTGTCCATAGTTAGGATCGTAGAGATCCCCGGATATGGAAAAGTCGCGCCACAGTCCGTAATCGGCGCCGAGGCCCAGCTTCGACGCGTGCAAACCTATGCGGTAGTCAAAATTGGAACCGGCATCGGCCAGTGTACCATATTCCAGGTCCAGCCTGTTAGCATCACCGAGCCCAAATATTCCGGCTTCAACAAAGTTTGCACTTTTGCCAAGTGGCACGAGGCCGTCGATGTCGGCGCGGAACACGTTGTCGCGCGTATCAAACCGGAGATCGGCTCGCGGGAGGATGGTGTGCATCGGGTCTGTGTTCGCACCGGCTTGCGCCGCCGACGGGTGCGCCGCCGACGATTGCGGGCCTTTCGTGGCGCCGGTTCGGGCGCCGGTCGATTTTGCCCCCACGAGCCGGTTGACACGTTGAACGAGCAGGTTAGTCTGGATGGTTGTTGCGGCCAGGTTGTGCACGGTCGTCTTGATGTCGGATTGAAGAGCCTTGTCTCCGGATAACTTCTCGAGGTCGCCTGCAATTGCGTCCAGCTTGTCCGTCGTGTTCTTGAGATTTGCAACGGAGGCGCTCAAGTTCTTCGCCACGCCCCCATCCTTAAGCATGGAATCCGCCTGGGACGATATGCCCTGGAGCGCGGCCGTGGTGTCCCGCAGGTTGTTGACGACTTCGCTAAGCGCGGCGCGGTTTTCGGACGCGATGTCGCGAATATCGGCCGTGGCCTCGGCCGCATTGTCCAGCACCTTCTTGGTCCCGCTTCGGGTGGTGTAGAGAAGGGACGCCACCTGCGTGTTATCTTCCTGCAATACGACGTTGAGGTCACGAGTGAGTTGTGTGCCGTTGCGCGTGGCCTGCTCCAGGTTCACGATCGACTGGCGCAGACCACGCTTGAGCGCCGGATCGCCGACTAGCGTGGTACCTTCATCGAGCAGCCGGTTAAGCTTGCTCACCGTGACCTTGAACCGGACCATGAGCTGGTTGGCGTCGTCCATCGACGCCTGGAAGTCATTCACACGACCGCCCGTCAGGCCAGTGGCTCCGGGAGGGATCGCGGGTGACCGGTCTGTCGCACCGTCGGGAGGGACAACGGAAAGCGTCCCAACACTGCCGAGCACAGGCACGGAAACGAGAAACTGCGAGCCGACCGGAATACGGTATTTGCGGTCGATTTCCAACTCCAGGTCGGCCTTGAGCGATGGTGTGATCGTGACCTGTGCGACGGTGCCGATCTTCACGCCCGCCATGGTGACGTCGACACCGCGCAAGATTCCGGATGCGTCCTCGAACTTGACGTGGAGCCGGTATCGCTGCGACAGCACGTCGTGTTTGAAATACCAGACCATCCCGGTGAAAATGACCGCAGCCATCAACACCACAGCCCCAACCCGCCCCGCATAGCCCAATTTGTCCATAGGTTAGTTAATCCAAGTTATATCGCGCGCGAAAAGCGTTCTGCCGTGCGAACGCACCGCCTACCGGATCGAGATTGGACCTTGCGGCCGCCCCGCGAGGAACTGCTGGACGATTGGGTCCGGGTGCGCGCGCACCTGATCGGGCGTTCCCTGTACGAGTACCCGGCCATCATGCAGCATTGCGATCTGGTCGCTGATGTTGAACGCACTGTTAATGTTGTGCGATACGACGATGCTGGTAACGCGCAATTTGTCCCGCATTTCCATGATGAGGCTGTCGACGACTCCGGCGACCACCGGATCGAGGCCGCTCGTCGGCTCGTCATACAGCAGTATCTGTGGAGCCATCGCAAGGGCTCGGGCCAGTCCAACTCGCTTGGCCATCCCTCCACTGAGGTGTGAGGGAAGCTGGTCCTCGATGCCTCCGAGACCGACAAGGTGCAGTTTCTCCCGGACCACTTCGGCGATCTCGCTGTCACGCATTTTTCGGCGGTGGCGCAGTCCGAAGGCAACGTTTTCGTAAACAGTGAGCGAATCGAACAGGGCGGCATACTGGAAAACCATGCCCATATGCTCGCGGACGCGGTTCAGATCGGCCTCCCGCATACCGACAATCCGGATGGAGCCGATCCTGATGTCCCCGCTGGTTGGCCGTGTCAACCCGCCGATGCAGTGCAACAGGGTCGTCTTACCACATCCTGACATTCCCATGACAGTGAGGATCTCACCGGGCCGCGCCACCAGATCGACTCCTCGGAGGACGTCCTTGCCGTCGACCCGGTAGCGCAGGTCGTGGACCTCAATCCCATCGTCCGTCAGCGGGAGCGGATCCGGCTGCTTACTGCTTCTGTTTATGGTACTCAGTCTCAGTTCCCTCCGGTGAACAGGGCGTTGGCGAGAAAGTAGTCGGACACATAAATGAGAACGATGGAAAGCACGACAGCGTTAGTCGTCGCCTGCCCGACTTCTGTCGCCCCGCCGCGGGTCTTCAGCCCCTGGTGGCAGCCCACGAGGGCGATGATCAGTCCAAACACCATCGTCTTGAACATGCCCAGGTAAAAATCGGACGGTTCGAGGCACTGCTGAATCGACGTTGGATAGGTCGACGCCGATATCCCCTTAAGAAAGACCGCAACCGTATATCCGCCCAAAATCCCCGACATATCCGCCATGAGGCAGACAACCGGCAGCATGATCAGCGCGGCGGCCAGTCTGGGAGGAACAAGGTATTCGACCGGGTCCACGGCAAGTGCCCGTAGCGCGTCGATCTGCTCCGTCACCTTCATCGTTCCGATTTCCGCCGCGATTGCCGATCCGGCTCGTGCGGCGACAACCACTCCTGTCAAGACCGGGGCAAGCTCACGGGTTATCGAGAGGCCGACGACGGCGCCGACAAGCGACGCGACACCATATTTCTCGAGGAAGTCGGAAAAATAGAGCGCAATCACCGCGCCCGTGGCAAAATTCGTGATGAGGGCGATCGAGAGAGAGTTTACGCCGACGAAGGACATCTGCTGCACGAGATCGCGTCTGTCGACACGGCCGCTCAACAGATACCGAAGCGCCTGCCCGAGCAGAAGCGCGACCTCCCCGAAGTAGGTCAGCACCTTTACCAGCACGTTCGGTTTCTGTTCACGCATTGGCGGCACAGCCGCCATTGTTGCCGTCTGATCCTCGGCCATGTCCTTGTGGTAACCCGGTAGAGTATACTCTACAATTAGAATTCCGCGACTCCCTCTCCGCTTGCGGGGAGGGCCGGGGAGGGGGCGACTTCCGCGTAAGTTCCGGCTGGAGACAGTTCTCGGGTGGCAAGGCCTGCTCTCCACGGCGTCCATCACGTTCTGTGTGCCCATATTCTCAGGCCGCCACACAGTCACAGCAATATTAATACCGAAATAAGGGAGGATTTATTGATCTTCTGCAATAATAAGTGTGAACCATGATTACCCAGAACGAAGTTGTAGAGATTTTTCGCGCCTCCGGCGCACTCCTGGAAGGACACTTCTTACTCGCGTCAGGATACCACAGCGGAACTTACCTCGAGAAATTCCTCGTCCTGCAGTATCCCAGGTATGTTGAGCGATTGTGCAAGGAGCTTGCCGAACCGTACGGGGACCAGCAGGTCGATGTGGTGCTCGGCCCCACGACGGGAGGTGTCCTGCTGGCGTACGAAGTCGCCAAGCAACTGGGCACTCGCAGTCTGTATGCCGAGCGCGATGACGCCGCCGACTCGAAGCGCCGAATACTCAGACGGGGCTTTTCGCTCAAGCCCGGAGAGCGCGTGGTTGTCGTGGACGACATCCTGACAACGGGCGGAAGCTTGCGCGAGACCATCCGCATCGTCGAGGAAGCGGGCGCGGCGCTGGTGGGTATTGGTGTGCTGGCGGACCGCAGCGGTGGTTCTGTCGATTTCGGGGTACCGCTCCACGCGCTTGCGTCGCTCAATCTCGAGAAGTTTGCTCCGGACGCTGTGCCGGATTGGCTTGCGGCCATACCCCTCACGGAACGCGGAAGCAGCCATAACCTGAAGACGTAGGGTTCAGGGTGGCTCCGCCTCCGACCGGCGAGACGTACGGTCCATGGACGCGACGGACCGGATGAAGGTAGACTCGCGGGGACGCTTGTTCTGAAACAAGCCATACAGGACCGCTTTTTCCACGCGGGTGGTTAGGTCTCTAATGTCTCGGGAAAGATGATGTTTATGAGCACAGCAGCCGGCACACCGGACGCGTTCGATGCGGCCGGGATCTCGACAGCCGCTTACCGGCTTGCGTCGGACGGCTCGATTACGGAGCCGCATCCTTTTCAGGTTGACCTATACGAACGCCTGGCCAACGGCGCTACCGACGCCGGGTTATTAGTCATGAGTCCCACCGGGGCAGGACGCACGGAAGGGATTATCATCCCGTCGCTTGGGCTGCAGCGCGGGGGCGCCCCTCGGCGAGTGCTCATCGTGGTGCGCGACGGCTGCCCGCTCGACGACTATGTTGTTCGATTGCATCGGTACCTCAAGGCGTGGGCCGCGGCGGACGAAGTTGCTCGTACGGTATACGTTGACGAAGGACACGACGCAAAGGCCATCCGGTACACGGCGGACGGCCTGGTGGAGTACGAGATCGCCACCAGCCCCCTGGAAGCCGACGTCGATGTGGTTCTGACCAGCTTCGAGCGGTTCCTGGACCTCTTCTTCGGAAGCGGCGGCGTCCACGGATTACCCTCGGCGCTGAAGTTCGACGACACTCAGCGCATACGACGCGATCTGTTCTTTTTCGACGAAGCCCAGCCGTACGCGATGGACCGCTTTGCGCAGTTCCTGCGCCTGGTGGAGTTCCTGTTCGCACGGGACGCCGATATCATCGTTGGGTCGTCCACCCTGCCGGAGGGTTTTGCGGAAGAACTCAGCTTTCTGGAGAAGATCACGGTACAGTCGCCGCCCGTCGCTGTCAATGTCGAATGGATCGCGACGGATCGAGTCACCGAGGCGATGGCCCGTGAAGCCGCGGACCGGCATTCACCGAACGGGCGCATTGTGGTCGCCGCGCGCGATGAGGCTCAGGCTGGCGAGATAGTGGGCTGTTTGCCGGTGCGGCTTCGCGGAGCAGTGACTTATTATGGCGCGGATATTTCGTCGTCCGAGCGCCGGCAGATCCTCGGCCGACTCCGCGCGGCCGAGTCCTCGTCGCTGGTGGTCACAACGGGCGCTGTTCTACAGGGAGCGGATCTCGACTTCGAAACGGTCATTACCGGGCTGTGTCTCCCGGAACACTGGATTCTGCGCGCGGGACGCTGTAATCGGCACGGGAGACTCAACGCGGGCCAACTGGTGGTCGTCGGCAACTCGCTCGCGGCGGAGGAGCGGACTCTGAATGCCTCTCAGTTGGGGGATTACGTGGCCGCGCTGACCTCAATCGGTACGACTAAGTTCGATCCATTGGTATGGAAGAAATACATCTAGCCGCCGTGCGTTTGCGCCCGACAGTGATGTCGGCCCGCATCGCGGGGCCGACCGTCCTCGGGCGCAGCAGGTTCGAGCAGGGCGTCCGGAAATGGAGCCGAAAGTGTTAAAATAGAGTGCGCGTCTGCCACCCTCGATCAAGCTGTAGATAGAGATTATTTGTGCTATAATGAGGTTAGTATGGTGTATATGCCGGGAAACTTGGGAATAGTTGTTCCATACCCCGTACTCAACCTCACCTGCCGTTCGGCATGTATTTAGTCCGGGTACTCCGTACCCAACCGGGAGGTGGACACAGATGAGCAATATGCGTACCTCGATCAAGTGCAACTGCGGCCAGCGCATCATCGCGAAGGACGTAGTGCAGCATGGATATTACCTGCGCCTCTTCGGTCCGAGTTTCGTATATGTCAAGTTCCGCTGTTCCCGCTGCAAGAAGCTCGGCGAACAGTTCATCAAGCAGGAGGAGTGGGAGGACGGCATCCTGAAGGAGGCGGCAACCGAGTTGTCCGTCGAGGAGCGGGACGTCTTTGCCATTCAGGGCCCCATCGACATCAATGAAGTCATCGATTTTCATTTTGCGCTTGAGAACTTGACCGATATGAAGACCCTGGAATTGCCGGTTGCTCCTAAGAAGAAGACCCGCTCAACGCAGGTACAATAATCCTTGCAACACGATGTTTGGAACACGCCGGCAGATCCAGCCGGCGTGTTGTTTTTTTTGTGGCAGCGGGGTGCAAACGCCCGAACGACCCTGTGTCGGCTTGCCACTCGTCCTGCCACACGGCCGCCGTCGATACCACGTCGACACGTTGCGATCGTGAGTTACTGC
>JBKQWH010000097.1:0-17657 GCA_052139635.1 Capsulimonadaceae bacterium | reverse complement strand
TTGCCGTCCGAGCCCTGAATCAGCCCGGCATAGGGATTAGCGCCGTCATTCGTCACGCTTCCATCCAAAAAGGAATGCAAGATGGTCACGGCGCCGGACGGGGTCATCTTGAATGCCGTGCCACCTCCATCTGATCCGCCCAAAAACGTCGTTCCGTAGAAATTGCCGTCCGAGCCCTGAATGAGCGCGGAATACGGGTATGCCCCGTCATTTGCCACGCTGCCGTCATCAAACGAATGGAGGATTGTCATGGCGCCGGACGGAGTCATCTTGAAGACTGCGCCCCCGTCCATCGATCCGCCGGCGTAGGTTATTCCATAGAAGTTGCCGTCCAGGCCCTGAACCAGCGCCGCCTCGGGATATTTCCCGTCATTTGCAACGCTTCCGTCCCCGAAGGAATGCAGGGTGGTCACGGTGCCGGACGGGGTCATCTTGAAGACGGCGCCCACGTCATCCGATCCGCCTCCGTTCGTCGTTCCGTAAAAGTTGCCGTCCGAGCCCTGAATGAGCGCCGCCTCGGGATATTCCCCGTCATTTGCCGTGCTTCCGTCCCCAAACGAATGCAGGATAGTCACGGCGCCGGACGGGGCCACCTTGAATGCGGTGCCAAGACCAGTGGTTTCGGAGCTTACAGTTGATCCACCCTCAGTGGTCGTTCCGTAGAAGTTACCGTCCGAGCCCAGAACCAGCGCGGCATGAGGAAAATGGCCGTCATTCGCCACGCTTCCGTCCCCAAACGAATGCAGAACGGATTCCGCGTGGAGCCTGCCGATGCTTGCGCACAGGACGAGTGCGATCAGAAGCGATACAGCGGGTAATGATGTGCTCCGGTAGGCGGAGCGTGTATCGACTTTGCACGGATCGGGATCAGACTGCGATTCCGGGCCAGGGAGAGATACCCGGGCCAGTGCACATGTCAGGTTCAATAACTGCTTGAGAATCCTTTGTCCGTTCACCTCAGTAACCTCCATTATTGAGACTGTTTCATTGTCAAAAGACTGTGCCGTCCTCGCCTGCGTCGGCGGGGTCGAGGTAGAAGTCGTTCGGCCTTGACGAAGTCTATCGCCTTCGCCTTCATCACAGACCCGACTCGCCGCAAATAGTTGCAGCAATTCGACTGCCTGGCAAGATCGCGGCACTTATGGGGGGTACTACGGAGACACGCCAGCGCGGTAACCATCCGTAGAACCCTCGGCCGTTAGCGAGGCGGCGGCGTGCCGCGCTCCGGGTGCGAATAGTGCGGTGAAGAGATGGGTAGAAACGCACCGTGATGAGAATCCGCTGTTCCGAGTTTCTGTTACCCTATCTCGTGTGGATTCGGCATCCACGGATCGGCGTAATCTGAGAATTCTGCCGAGATGGGGGTAACAATCCCCGTATTCCGACACGGTATATTGCACACCGAACCGCAGTCAGGCTGGTAATGCGGTCGAAAAGACCGGAGCAGGCAGGCGTCAAACCGCCCTCCGCGCGGCATCGCGGATCGATCGCACGGGTATAATGGGACCGTGACGGGTACCAGCGGCGGTCGAACCAGTATGATGCGCTCATGATTGTTGACAGTGCGCCGGCCTGCGTCGCCGGTTCGGATGGAAACAAGCAAACAAACACACGATGCCCCGACGATCTATCCACAGCGCGTCCGCGCCCCGAGAATATACAAGCCAAACGACCGTGATCCCGATAGAACCACGTTCATGGCACTGCGAAACCGGCAGGCCGGCGAGGATCCGCGACACTCGATCGTCCCATCGACGGATGGGGGGAAGGTTGTCGGCATGCTCATCCAGGGCTGTAAGCATGGCATCCGTTCTCACGTTCGCCGCGCTGATCCTGGCCCTCCTGGCGATCGCCGCCCATCCCGGGCATACAGAGCCGTCGGGCGATATCGTCGTCCTCCGTCAAGCCGGCCCGGCTCCTCAGACCGCGCCGGCAGCGCCGGCGAACGGAACGGACACGAGCCCGTCAGGCCAGGAGCCCGCACAGGGAGCGCCGGCCGGAGGGGCGGACATTGGCTCCGGCAGCCAGCCCTCGACTGGTGCGAATGCCCCCGGCGTGGACACTGGCCGCGCCCAGGGTTCCACGGAGACGGCGTCGACTCCTCCGGCGAGTGTCCACTTTCGCGCACGGATCGATGCCGTCGAGGCTCTGGTCAACGGTCGCGACGGCGGAGCGGTGACCGTCAATGAGCAGACCGCGCTCACTCTCCTATCATCGGACGGCGGCATGACGCCCATCGCGCGGGCCAGGATCACGGCCGCCAGGCTGGAGGGGGTGATCCAGTCCGACACGAATGCCTATGCCCTTGGCGAGCAGAAGGTCGACGCGGACACCTGGGCGGTGACACTGCAGGGAGGCGCGCTGGTGCTGGTCACCGGGCAGGAAGCCAGGCTGCATGACACGACGCCGGATGAGCTGGCGCACGAGTGGGTCGACCACCTGATCAATCTGCTGTCTCAGAAGCCCATTTCCCCTGCTATCGACCATTTGATCGTCCCGGTCGGCGAAAACCGCACGATCCAGGTGGGGGGCGTTGCACGGCCGGGCGATATCGCCGTCGACATGGCCGACGCCGAGACAGCCCAGGCGGACTTCGATCCGGGCTTCCGCCGTCTCCGTATCCGCGGCCTGGCTCCCGGCCGGACCACCCTGACACTGGTGTCGACCATCGACGGGCCGGCGGCAGCGCAGGTCTCGGTCGATGTCATGAAGTACGCCGGTCACATCGAACCTGTGTCTGTGGCCGCCGTGACCGGATCGCCCGCCCCGCCCGACATTGCCCTGCGAGCCCTGTGCATGTCACTGGCGCGCACGGTCACCATCGAGCCGGGGGCAGTGATACACTTGGTCGATCCGCCGGCCATCACCACCGGGATCGGCAGCAGCGATCACCTCACGGTCGGCGTTCCCCTGGTCCTGTCCGGTCCTGGCCTGCTGCCGGTCCGCGAGTCGGAGCAGATCACGGTCTCCAATCAGTCCGTGCCATCCCTGCTTCCGGAGCAGTTGCTGTATTCCAACGACCCGGAACAAGTTCAGGATGCTCGAACGCTGTTTGCGGGCCGCCTCTACGCAGACGTCCCGGCGCGCCTGGTGTTCCATCACCAGAACATCGGCGGGCGGCCCCTGGGATTGCATATCGACCTGATCAATAACACCGGCCAGGCGATGTCGATCCAGGTTATCGCCGGAGTTGCGGAGCCCGCGGTCGACACCATTCAGGTCGGCCGTCGAGCGGGCGCCCAGTTCATGCAGAATATGGCGTCCGACGCCGGTTTGATCGTTACCGTACCGCCCGACTCGGATCTACCCCTGCTTACGCAGCGACTTCCGAGCCTGTATACGGCGAGCGGGATCGTCGAGATGCACCGGCTGGACGGCGACGGCGTGCTCAACGTGCGTGTGTTCACGCTCGACGACCAGGCAGACACCCCCGCGGACCCGCCTTTCAACTCCCTGTGCGCCGGAGAGACATGGTCGACGGGCGCGCCGGCGGCGCTGCCGCAAACGGATCCTCCTCTCGACCCGCCGTCGACAACCGTATTCCCGAGCCCGCATATCGAACGCCAGGCCGCGTACACCGTGGGGGGGCCGTGGGCATACCTGCGCCTTGGCCACGGCGATTCCCTCCATGACAGCACCGGCAAGATTCCCCTCGACGGGAACTACGGAGTGGACTATAACTTCGCGCTGACCCTGAAGAACGCGGGCTCGATCCCAAGACCAGTGGGAATATTCTTCTCGCCGGAGGCGGGAACCGCCGCGGGCGCCTTTCGCGTCGACCAGGGCCCCGTTGTCGAGTTCGACCCGACGTCGCCTCCCGACGAGCCGATGATCGCTCGAATCGACCTGGCTGCCGGGGAAACCCGCACGGTCAATATCCAATCCATCCCACTTTGCGGATCGTACTATCCAGCGTCGATTACGGTCCATAATCTGTAAGTGTCGAGAAAGAGAGACAGGACTGGGACTCTTATTGAAGACGGAATTATCCTGCCAATCCTGTCAAGAAAAGATTCCTAAATTCCGAATTCTGGGCCAGTTGCATGCAGATCGCTCGTAAAACATCACCAGCGGCGGACCGCGGTGGCGACGGCGCCGGTCGCCCGAGTTCGGGAATCGCGATCGGCGCGGCGCTGGTGTTCGCCGTCTTCTCCGCACTCTACCTGGCGACGCGTACGCAGTACAGCACGTTCGACGCTGTCTCGTACTCCAATCAGATCGCGCATCTTTACCCGCGCACGCACGACCTGCACTGGCTGCTGCATCCGCACCATCTCCTGTTCAACGGAACGGGATATCTACTCTGGAGGATGGCGCAGGCCTTCGGTTACCGCGGCGGACCGCTCGTGGTGCTCGAGACCTACAACGCCTTCATCGGGGCAGCGGGGGTTGCAGTGTTCTACGTCATCCTGCGGCTCTTGATGCAGCGCTCGCAGGGGCTTCCCGTCCTGTATACGTGCGGGCTCGGGCTGTCGTTCGGCTACTGGATCTGCAGCACCGACGGGCGGGTCAACCCCACCAGCACGACACTCCTGCTCATCTCGTTCGCGTTGCTGTGCGTGATGTGCGAGCGCGCGACACCTGTGCGGGCCGTAGCTGCGGGGCTGATCGCGGGACTGGCATTTCTATATCATGAGAGCGCCGGTTTATTCGTTCTGGTTGGTCTCGCGGGGATGGCCGCCGTGCCGGCTGAAGCCCTTCGTGGGCAGCGGTCGGGCGCGCGCCTGCACCTCGCCATGGCCTTCGCGGTGGCGTGGACCGCGGTTGCGGTCACCGGGTACGGCGTGCTCGGCGGACTGGCCTTGCGGCTGCACTCCGTGGGCGCGTTCCATCGATGGTCTGCGGAATATGCGGAACTCGGGTGGTGGTGGAACTTCCACATCGTCCACAACCTGCGCCTCGATGTCTACGCGCTCCGCCACGCCGCCTTCGTGGAGCCGCCCGGCAAGCGCGGCACCTTCCACCTGGCGGCCGACACTCCGACGGGGCTGCTGGCGCTCTACTTTGCTACACTTGCCGGCTGGTTTGTCGCGGTGTACTACTTCTTTATGGCCCTGCCGCTGCTCTGGAGAACCCACTACCGTCCCGTGTTAATCATGTCTCTGGTGTGGATGGGACTGTACGGCGCGTTTTTCACGGTCTGGTCGCCGGGGTATTTCGTCTTCTGGGTGCCCACACTGGCGCCGATTGCGCTTCTGCTGGCGCTCTCGACAGCACATTACCGCTCGCACCGAGCCGGGATCCTCGCCAACTGGCTGGTCGGGATCTGGATCGCGATGTATGCCACGGTCAATGTCGTGGCCAGCATCGGACCGCACCTGCAGCCGATGGCCAGCCCCTTCGCACGTGTGGCCGCCGAGTTCCGTCGACATACCCGGCCGGGTGACCTGGTCCTGATCTCCGGCGGAGGCGATCTGGCCGAAGTCGAGGCCAACATCCCCTACTTCGCGGACCGAGACTGCATGTCGTTCCACACGGAACTCGGACGCAGCCACGACGATTCCGTGGCCGCGATCTCCACCACGCAGGCCCTGATCTCCCGCACCCTCGCCGCCGGACATGAAGTCTACGTCACCGACGACCTCTGGCGAATCTACAAATATCCGGATGTCGTCGATAAACTGCAGCAGCACTACCCCGGCTTCACGCCGGACACGGTCCAGGCCCTCTTCCGCCCCTGGTCGGTGGACCTCGCCTGGCCGGGGTCCCACGGCCCGGTCTGGAAGCTTCTGCCTCCGGCCCGGGTCGCCGGCGCCTCCTCCTACGGATTCCATTGACGGCTGGATCACTTGAGTCTCGGAACTTGTTGTCCGTGAGTCAAGTTTGCGACACGTGGATAGTTCCTTTCGTGGGACAGGCCTCCGTGCCTGTCTTTCTCCGTTCAACACCTCGCTCTAGTGGTTGCGTATTCTGGGTCGGTTCTCCGCGTCCATAGCGTCCATAGCGTCCATAGCGTCCATAGCGTCCATATGTCCATATGTCCATAAAGCTTGACGGTCTGAGGCGAAGCCTCGCTGGGCCGGAGCACGGCCGCCGCATCGATTTTCAAGCCGACGGCAGCGGCCGCGCTACACGGTCGATTACGCATACCAGTCGTAGTCACCCCAGATCGTTTGCAGGTAGTCGATTTGACCGAGATGTCCGCGCATGTGGTCTGCGGCGAAGGTGATCGCCAGTGCCATCGGGAACGTCCCGAAGGGGGTGGTCACGTCGGATGCGAGTTGTTCCTCAGTGAGCCCATCGAGAAACGCGAGGTACTGGGCGCTGTTCGTTTCCAGGAGCCCGAGCGCCTGCTCGCGTGTTGTAAACCCGCGCTCGGCCTGGCGGAAACGAGCGTCCAGCTCGGCCGTATTTGTAAACTCGAACGGCTGCCCCTTGAGCATATCCAGCAATCCCCCGACCACCATCGAGGCGTGTGACGCCAGTTGGACGGGTGTCCGCGCCGTGGGCGACGGGGACCAGTTAATCTTGTCCTCGGGTGTCTTGTCGAGCAGCCGTACGAGACGGTCCTTTGCGCGGATGTACTCCGCCTTCGTCCTGCTAATTGTATCGTCCATCACACTTGCCCCCCTGTCGGATGTATTTCGCCTGCAACGTATTATGATCGTTCCCGCGCCGATAACATCCGATAACATCGACAGCGTCGTCAAAACTGTTTGCGGAGCATTGGGTGTTGCGCACCCTGCTGCCGCACCCTTCCGACATTCACGAATGAGCGGCTCCCTGCTTGCTTTCGCTGTCGAGGTGCGGCATCTGCTGTGCCGGGTAGCGATCGCCGGCGGCGGCGCCGATCGGGGCTGCGCGGTCGAGTTGCTCGAGATCGTCGGGCGTGAGGGTGATGTCGAGCGCACCCAGTGCTTCGTCGAGCCGGTCGCGTCGACGGGCGCCGATCAGTGGTACGATGTCCGCCCCACGTGACAGGACCCAGGCGATGGCAACCTGCGCCAGAGTGGCCCCTTTGACCTCGGCGACCGCGCGAAGGGCCTCGACCAGGGCGAGGTTGTGATCGAGGTTCGCGCCCTGAAAGCGAGGGCTGTGGCTGCGAAAGTCGTGTGGGTCCAGTTTGCGGTCCTTCGACCAGTGGCCGCTGATCAGGCCGCGCGAGAGGACCCCGTAGGCGGTAATCGCGATGCCGAGCTCACGGCACACGGGGAGGATATCCTCCTCGATGCCGCGGGTGATCAGCGCGTACTCTATCTGCAGGTCCGCGATCGGATGCACGGCTTGTGCGCGCCGGATCGTGGCCGCGCCGACCTCCGACAGGCCGATGTGCCGTACGTAGCCCGCCTGCACCATCTCGGCGATCGCGCCCACAGTGTCCTCGATCGGGACGGCCGGGTCGCGCCGAGCAGGTCGATAGATGTCGACATAGTCGGTTCCGAGCCGCTGGAGGGTATAGGAAAGAAAGTTCTTGACCGCGGCCGGCCGCGCATCGACCCCGACAAACCGGCCGGCGGGATCACGCATCGCGCCGAACTTTACGCTCAACAGAAACCGGCTCCGCTCGCGCCCCGCCAGCGCCCGCCGCAGAAGCATTTCATTATGGCCGAAGCCGTAGAAGTCGCCGGTGTCGAGCAGGTTGATGCCTGCGTCCAGCGCCGCGTGGATCGTCGCGATCCCTTCCGCTTCGTCGGCCGGGCCGTACATCCCGGACATTCCCATACAGCCCAGACCAACGGCCGAGACGAGTGGCCCCGAAGCCCCTAACGCGCGTGTATTCATAAACTGCCTCCCATGCTTCATTGCGACATGGCTTTGTACGGGGAATGCCGGCCTCGACGTTCTCGCGAAGTCAATCCGGCTAATGCGTACAAATCTGGTACGTCACTCGCAGAGCGTGTGGGTGATGCCGTCTACGAGACCGACCGTAGGACGTCGGCGACGAGGATATTTTTTCCTGGAGCAAAGCTCAGTTCGATCGCGTCACCCGGGACGTAAATTCGGCTCGTGGCATATCGGGACTCGCGCGGATCACGGAACACTTCGACCTGCCTGTCGATGAGATTGACGATCCACACCTCCGGGATTGAGAAACCGGCGTACATGGGGAGCTTACGTTTCCGATCCTTAGCCAATGTGCTCGCGCAAACCTCGACGACCAGACATAAATCCGCCGGACCGGGATGGCGTTTTCGGTAATCGTTCCTTGACCCGCGAGCAACAACCAGGTCCGGCTGGGGTTCGGTTCCGTCGATAAACGACACGGGCCTCTCGACCATCACGGAAAACTCGCGGCCGATAAGGTCGCGGAGAATGTCAAATGCGTCGTTTGTGGAATTCCAATGTTCGGGCACTACTGGCGCCAATGGAATTACCTCGCCGTTAATGAGTTCGACTCGCTCGTGCGGGTCGAGTATGCCGGCCTCGGCCATTCTATAATACTCTTGAGTGGTCCAAAGCCGTCGACTATGCGCCGGTACGGCCACTGCTTCTCGTCGCAGATCCATTTCAAGAATTGCCATGTGCACCCCCGCCGTCACATTCTCGATCCTATTGTACCACCTGAAGCCACGGCTCGAAATGGCGCTATTCGATCGCCTGCCACCTGGGCCCCGGCGCAGCACACCTCACGAAATTGCGCGGATCTGATCGGTATGCAACATATTTGAACCATTTACGTAATAGAATAGATGAGTCCTTCCCCACACGCTGTCCCCGGAAAATGCCGGGGTGCCCTGATGGAAGAGTGAGAGCACGAATTATGAGCATAATCGACACGCCCAGGCCGGATAATATCCCCGTCGAGCGGGGCCGCGACTCAGCACGGCGCGGCCGGCAGCGCCGACAACGAGTGATGTGGTGGGTGCTCGGCATCCTGCTCGCGGCCGGGTTGACGGCCATCGGCATGGCAAGCCGGAAGAATGCGTCCGTGTCACCGACCGTCAAGACCGTGGCCGTGCGCCGCTCGAATCTGGTGGAAACCATTTCGGCCACCGGCAGCGTGGTCGCGCAGACGGGCGCCGAGGTCAAGGTGGGATCTGAGGTGACCGGACGGATCATTCGTCTCACTGTCGACGCCGGCGGACATGTCCACGCGGGGCAGCTCATCGCACAGCTCGATGTCCCTGACCTGGTGGCGCAGCAGCGCGCGGCGGAGGATACTCTCAGCCAGAGCGAACAGAAGCTGCAGGAGGCGATTACGACTGCCAGCATGCAAAAGCAGCAAGCAGCCGACACAATTGCGTCCGACCAGCAGGCGCTGGAGGGCGCGCTCGCGCATCGGGACCAGGCCATTGTCCTGCTGAAGGCGCAGGAGACACAGACCGCGACGGACATTTCCCGCGCCCGCAGCGCGCTGTCGGCGGCCCGCACCACGGAAGCTCAGGCTCGGCGCGCGTACACCCTGCAATTGAACATGGTGGAGGCCACCCTGCGGCAGGGACAGGCCACTGAGTCGGACGCGGCCGCGACCCTGCGCAGAAAGTCCGACTTGCTCTCCCACGGCTACGTTGCCCCGAGCGACGTCGACGACGCGAAGGCAGCCGAAGACTCCGACGCCGCGCAGGTGGACTCCGACAAACAGAATGTGGTGCTGACACGCGCCGCCGATCAGTCCGCCATCGACACCGCCCACGAGCAGGTCGTTCAGGCGCAGCAAGCCCTGACGGCTGCGCTGGCGGAAACGCTGCAGATCACGGTGAAGAACCAGGACGTTGCGAGCGCCAATGCCTCCGTCGCTCAGGATCGTGCACAACTCGACTCCGCCCGCGCCCAGCTTATGCAAAACTCCGTCCTGGAGCGCCAGGTCACGGAGGCGCGGATCAGTGATCAGGCCGCAAACGAACAGGTGAACGTGGCAGCGGCCCAGGTGCACAAGTCGATCATTCACTCACCGATCTCCGGCACAGTCCTCGATCTGGAGGCCCAGCAGGGAGAGACGCTGGTGGCGGGATACACGACCGCACCGCTCCTGACCGTGGTCGATCTCAACCGGCTGCAAGTGAGCGCCCTGGTGGACGAGACCGACATCGGCAAGGTACGGGTCGGCCAGCCTGCGACCGTCACGATCGACGCGTTTCCGGACCAGCCGTTTGCCGGCCGCGTGGTCAAGATCGCGTCGGGATCGAACCAGCAGTCGTCGTCGACGGGCGCCATCACTTACGCGGTCACCGTCTCGATTCGCGATCCGCTGCACGAGCTCAAGCCCGATATGACCGCGACCGTCGACATCACGTCGCGCACGCTCCACAACGTCCTGGTCCTTCCGAACGAGGCGCTCAAGCCCGACAACCTGGGCACGGTTGTCGGCGTCATTGTCCCCGGCAAACCAGCGCCGGTGAAGCGGGTCGTGTCGACCGGTGCGACCGACGGCACCATCACCCAGGTCGTCTCCGGCCTTGCGCTTGGGGACAAGGTTGCCCTGACCGGATGGTCACCCGCCGGGACGACCGCGGTATTCGGCCGCCCGAGGAACCAGTAAATGCCGGAAAAACGTGAACGTTTGGTGATAACGGTCGGTCTCCCGCTCGGCGAATCGGTAAAGGTCGCGTATCGTGCTCTGGCTAGCAACAAGATGCGTGCCGGACTGACAATGCTGGGTATGATCATCGGGATCTTCGCAGTGATCGCGACCATCTCGATGGGCCAGAGCGCGGCGGCATCGATCACTCAGCAACTCAACAACCTCGGTACGAATATGCTGATCGTCAACACGATCCAGCCGCGCAACCGGCAGGGTATGGCGTGGCCGGAGACATTGACCCTGGCCGATGCCCGCGTGCTCGGCACCCGATATCCGGGCAGTATCTCCGCGGTGGCCGGACTGGCGACAGGATCGGGCAAGCTCAAGATAGGCAACGAGGAAATGGACGTCTCCGTGACCGGAACGACCCCCAACTACACGGATGTGGACAACGCCCCGCTGCGGGAGGGACGGTTTATTTCGGCCGAGGATGTCGCCGGGCGCACCAAAGTGGCGGTCATTGGTGAGACAGTCATACAACAGCTTCTCGGCAACAAATCGATCAGCCCGGTCGGACGGACGATCACGATCAATACGATTCCGTTCAATATTATCGGCGTGATGGCGCCCAAGGGATCGCTGCTGGGCAATGACCAGGACAAAGTCGTCATCATCCCGATCAGCACAGCCATGCGCCGCCTGTTCAACCAGACCACACTTCAGGCGATCTCGGTCGAGTGCGTCTCCGCCGATACGATGGACCTTGCGACCGAGGATATCCACGATCTGTTGCGCCAGCGCCACCATCTGCACCCGCCTTTTCCGGACTCGGACGACTTCCAGGTGCAGAACCTTTCGTCGTTCGTGTCTGCGTTCAGCAACATCACTACTGCCCTTTCGCTGCTGCTCGGCGGGGTGGGGACCATTTCGCTGCTGGTCGGCGGGATCGGGATCATGAATATCATGCTTGTGTCGGTGACGGAGCGGACCCGGGAAATCGGGCTGCGCAAGGCGATGGGAGCCACTCGCCGCGACATACAGGTGCAGTTCCTGATCGAGGCGATGATGCTCTCGCTGGCCGGCGGCCTTCTCGGCATGCTGCTCGGGATCGGGCTCGTGGTCGTGATCATCTCGATTATCGGCTGGCCGCTTGTGATTAGCCCGTGGGTAGTCGTTGTGGCCGTGCTGATTTCCGCGCTCATCGGCGTCACCTTCGGGAGCTACCCGGCCGCGAAGGCGGCCCGTCTCAGTCCCATCGACGCGCTGAGGTACGAATAGGACAGTTCCATGAACACGATTCCCGCCTATATTTCGCCGAAAACGCGGACGTGGGCCACGGTCACGCTGGTGCTGTCGGCGTTAACGCTGGTGAGTTGCCTGTACGGTTTCACCCAGATTCCCAGGTCAATGGCGCTCGATGGAAGCCGGGCGCCGCTGCAGCTCATTCTCGCCATCGCAAAACTGGTGGCCGCCATCGCCTTCCTGGCCGGCTCGATCGGGGTTCTTGGCGCGCGGTCGTGGGGTCGCGAGACGCTCGCCTATACGGCGGCGGCGGCAGTTGTCATTGTCGTTCTTTCCACGGCGTTTCAGATCACCGAGTTTACCGATCCGCGGTACGCGACTGCCTTGCAAACATCGACAGCCGCCGGAATGGCGGGCAATCCGAATGCCGGCTCGGTCAATCTTCCCTCGTTGATCGGCATGATGCTCAAGATCATGCTCTGGTCCACGGCAATCGGCGGCATTATCCAGATCGCCTACTGTATATTCCTTTACCGCCATATGTCCGCCGATCCGGAGGCAGCCCCCGATCCCTACGCCCGCCCGGAATTTACCCCCGGCACATGGCCGCCCCCGCCGGTGGGATAGTACGTCTTACGGCCACGACCCGCCCCGATGTCCATCCCCGAGGGATTTACAATTCACGGGTTCTTCGTCGACCCGGCGTTGACTTTGACTCCGGCATTTTGGTATAGTTCCGAGATGGAAATATCCGAGCCACCGCCCGGAATAAGCGACGATACCAAGACGGATGCCGCGGCCGACAAAGCACTTGTCAACGCGTTGCGGTTGTTGGACGAGCGCGGGGTGGTCCCCGTTTTCCATCCGCGGACCGGAGAAACGGCCGGGTACCTGGTGCGGCGCGATGCAATCATACCGGAGGCAATCGCGCGGTTCGAGAGCGTCCGCATGGGTGGGCTGGCGACTCCTCTCGGCGTGCATCTCTATTCGGGGGCCGCGAGCGGGGGCGCGGGCTTTCGCGGGCTGGTCGCGGCCGGTATTCTTTACTTCGTGCTGGGAATCACCGCCCACGCCATCGCCGCGCACCTCGTTTGGTCGGTATGTAACACTTTGGGCCGCTTCCAAAGCGTCGTCTCATTCGGGTCAGCCGACCTCTGCGCACAGGCAGCCGTTCTGGCGGCATCGACGTTGATTGTGCTGCTTCTCGTTAGACTGCTTCCCCTCTCCGGTATTCACGGCGCAGAACATCAGGTGGTTCACGCTGTGGAACACGGGCTCTCCCTGTCGGTGGACGGAGTTCGCGGGCTGCCACGTGTGCATCCGCGATGTGGCACCAACCTGGTGGTTGGGGCGATCAGCTTTCTCTTGCTGTTCACTCTGTCGGGTCTGCTCGGCGATGTTGTTGGTCTGGATCGCTTTGACGGCGTTTTGCTGGGTCTGGGAGTCGCGGCGGTCGTGATTTCCCGAGGATGGAAATCCTTCGGCGGCGGCGTACAGTACTGGCTCGCCACCCGTACTCCCACGGACCGCCATATCGAGGATGCGATCGGCGCCGCTCGGAGCGTACTTTCAGTAGGCCGCATGGCTCGGCAAGGCGGGCGGATCGCGCGGCTGCTCGCCGCCGGGGTTCCACAGATCCTCCTTGGCAACGGCATCGCCGCGATTGTTCTCTTCCTGATGGTGCGGCACTGGCCGAACCTCGCTTCGATACTGGGAATATAGGGATTTCATGATCAAGGCAAGAGTAGCGACGGCCATTTCGGCCGCCATCGAGATTGCTCGATCCCGTGGCCGTCTGGCCGCAACGGGGGTGACCCCGATGGTGACGGTAAGCCCTGGCGAAACCGACTCGGCCTGGACCACGAAGGTGGCCTGGACCCTCCCGTGCTTGCCCGGTCAAGCCCCGCACGAAATCGCCCATGTTCTCGCTCAGGCGATCGTCAATCCTTCGCACCCGTTCATTGAGGGCGCAACGGCAGATTCGCTGGGAACACTCACTTTGTTTGTGCGCCCGAACTGGCAGACCGCGATTCCGGACTGGATTCTGTCCGCCGCGAGTCGCGAGCAGCTCTACCGAACGCAAGACGACTGTCCACGGCAAAAGGTGCTCGTCGAGTTCGTGTCGTCGAACCCAAATGGGCCCATCACCGTGAACGCCGGCCGCAACGCAGCCATTGGCGACACGATCGCGCGTCTGCTGGGGGCGGTCGGATACCACGTAAGTCGAGAGTATTACGTCAACGATGCGCTCGGCACCGACCAACTTGGGAACTTCGGCAAATCCGTCTGGCATCGATATCGGCAACTGCTCGGCCATCCCGACGGCCTGTCAGAGGTCGTGCCGGAGCGGCCACTATCCTCCCCGTCTGATATCGCCCCAGGCGAAGTGGCGGGGGCGGACATTACGCCCTCCGCCAGGAGTTCCTACCGCACTCCGGGAGGTATTCCGGGAAAGGACCCGGCCTGGCTGTATCATGGGGACTACGTGACCGATATCGCCCGGTCCATCGTCAGCGAGTGCGGCGTTCAGTTTGAAGATGCGCCCGACGGCGATGCTCATACCCTACAGCAGTTCCGCGAACGCGCGATGGACGGAATGATCGCCGCGCAACAATCCGACCTCGAAGCTTTCGGCGTGACGTTCGACTGCTGGTTCCGGGAATCGACGCTCCATGCCGACGGGCGGGCGCTGGCCGCAATCGACGCGCTAACCGCCGGCGGGTGCACCTACGAAAAGGACGGCGCCGTTTGGCTGCGGAGTACAAAGTTCGGCGACTCAACGGACAGAGTTCTCGTTCGCGCCAACGGTTCGCTCACCTACATAGCGACCGACGCGGCCTACCACAAGGACAAGTTTGACCGAGGTTTTGATACCGCGATCGACATCTGGGGGGTGGAACACGCGGGGTATGTGGCGCGGACGCGGGCTGCCCTCGCGGTAATGGGAATCGACCACGGCCGGCTGGAGATCATCCTGCATGAACGTGTTGTGATCCTCGAAGACGGCGAGGTTGTAAAGGCGTCGCGCCGTCACTGTGAAGCGCTCGAGTTGCGGGCAGACCTCGTCGACCGGATCGGTCGGGACGCCACCCGATTTCTCTATCTATCGCTGCCGCCCAGCCGGGTGCTCGAGATCGATATTGTGGCCGTCAACCGGGCAGGCGCGCACAACCCGTATCGATTGGCGCGCTCCGCCGAACAGCGGCTGTCTTCGTTTCTTGCCGACATCTCGGCGGACTCGTCGATAGAACATGACTGGCAGGCGCCGGATACCGCGGAGCTAGCCGCGGCCCTGGCCGGGTACGGCGATGCCGTCGTCCTCGCGGCGCATCGTCGCGCGCCCGAGGAGCTTGTCGGCTATATTGTCCGCACTTCGGCGTTGGTGCACGCATTCTTCGATATGCCGGGCGGCCCGGGTCCAGCCCAGACCGGGCTGGCGGCTGCGACACTTCGCGTCCTCCACGACGCGTTCGACCTGCTTGGAGTGTGGTCGGGCCCGGTATAGGCCTGGTGCCGCACAGAAGCGCACAGCCGCGCCCTGACGTGGTCGCAACAGTGCGGCGCGCCGGTTCGCCTCAATCGAGATTTCCACGGCCGAAGCCACGATGGTGGACAGTGTCGAGTGTTGCGGAATCCCAGCGATATCCGTAGAGGAAACTATGACATATCTCACAACCGTCGTCCTGATAGCGGCGGTAGTTCTGTTGACAAATGCGGTATTACCAGGCGCGGCCGCCGTGGATGTTGTCGCTGTCGAGAGCGGCCAGCTTCAGGGAGTCACTAACGCGGATCAAACCGTCCGCATCTTCAAAGGGGTCCCTTTCGCCGCGCCGCCGGTGGGGGACCTGCGCTGGAAGGAGCCGCAGCCCGCCGCGCATTGGGACGGCATTCGACAAGCCGACAAGTTCGGGTCGGCTCCGTTGCAAACAAAGGTGTACGGGAACATAAACTTCCGCGATAATCCACCAGGCGAGGACTGCCTGACTCTCAACATCTGGATCCCCGCCAGGCCCTCGAAAAAGAAGCTGCCGGTGATTGTGTGGTACTACGGAGGAGGATTCGTGGCAGGCAGTTCGTCCGAAGAGCGCTACGATGGTGAGAACCTCGCGAAAAAGGGCGTCATCGTCGTCGAGCCGAACTATCGCCTCGGGATCTTCGGGTTCTACGCGCACCCCGAATTGACCAGGGAATCCGGACACAACTCGTCCGGTAATTATGGCTTTCTGGATCAAGTTGCCGCACTGAAATGGGTGGGCAAGAACATCGGCGCGTTCGGTGGCGATCCGCACAATATCACCATCGCCGGCGAGTCCGCCGGGTCCTTTTCGGTAAGCGCCTTGATGGCATCTCCGCTGTCGCAAGGTCTCTTTCAAAAGGCGATCGGCGAAAGCGGCGCGTTCTTTCCCAACGCCAACACAGGGCCCGGCATCCGACTGAAGCCTCTTGCGGACGCCGAACAGGCCGGACTCGATTTCGCGAAGTCCGTCGGTGCCAATTCTCTCGCCGATATGCGGGCCAAATCGGCCAACGACTTGCTGCAGGCAGCCGCGCAAGCGGGGCCCAACCCTCTCTTTGGCCCGATTATCGACGGGTACTTCCTGCCGTCCGACCTGCGCACCATATACGCTAAAGGCGCTCAGAGCCATGTTCCCCTCCTCGCGGGCTGGAATGCCGACGAGGGGAAGATGATTGTCATCTTTAACCCGGATCAACCGACCGTAAAGAGCTTCATGGACATGGCCCAATCTCGCTTTGGGAGCCGCGCGGCTCAGTTTCTCGCGCTTTACCCGGGCGGAACTGATTCCGACGCGGTGACGTCCACCCAGGCGCTGGCGGGCGACGATTTCATTGCCTACTCCACGTGGAAATGGATCGACATGCAGCGAGAGACCGGGAAGTCGCCGGTCTATCGATACCGCTTTGAGCAAGTTCCCGCATCGAAGCCGGGCGAGATGATGGGTCCGGTTCCCGTCAGCGCTCTGGGCGCAACGCACGCCGCAGAGATCGAATATGTGTTCCAGACGCTCAAATCCAAAGGCGGAGTGCCGTGGACCGACGATGATATCATGCTATCGGACGTAATGTCGTCGTACTGGGTTAATTTCGCCCGTACGGGAAATCCGAACGGTGAGGGACTGCCGGATTGGCCCCAATACACGAAGAGTGGGTATCAAGTTATGCACCTGATCGGCAGCAGCAGCCATGCCGGTGCCGACACGCTGCGCGATAGGTACGAGTTCCTGGATGCGCAGGAAGCCGGGAACCAGGCATCACATCCACCCGTCCATTGACATGAGCTGTAACGCAGTGGATCAATTGATGAAGATGATAACGAACCAGACTTAAAACCGGGTGTCGCTCGTCTGAGTGCCGAGCAATAGGAGGTTTGGACGGCGCAGCCCGAACCGAATTCGACGCAGCGGACGTTAAATCGAGTTAGCGCGCCAGACTATTGACTGTTCCGCGGACAAACCATGAATTACGGATCTCATCGACATACGCAGCCATCGAAGTCCCGCCCGGCGCAAGCTAATCTCCCTGGACGCCTGCTCTCGTGGCGTTCGATCAGCCTCGTTCGGGGGTGGGTGCTTGCAGCCGTTATTCTGGCGGTTACGGCCGGCAGCCTTCGAGCCGACTCGATGGGAGAACCGACACCATCGGTATTGCCTCCGGATTTCCCAACGACCGTCTCCTCGAGCGCCCCGGTCACACCGATTGCGCGCCCGCACAGGCCTTCGCCGGGCGTACCGACCAGCGCGCCGTCCAGCGGCAACCTGGTTGTTAACGGCGATTACAAGGACTCATCTGGGGACACTCACCATTGGGAGACTACTCCGGGCCACGGGCTTCTCTGGGAAGGAAAGCCCTATTTTCCGGTAGGATGCGTTCTCACACCAAAGACCTGGACAGATGGGCCCACGAATGACAATTGGGCGGCCGACATTGCGCAGTTGGAGCGCCTGGAGCACGCCAATATTCACGATGTCCTCTTGAAGCCGGGGGCCGCGGGCCT
>JBKQWH010000096.1:0-5402 GCA_052139635.1 Capsulimonadaceae bacterium | reverse complement strand
GTCCGCCCCCGTCGCTTCGCTCCGGCGCGGACTCCGGGTCCTCTCCCACCAACTCGGAAACCGCGCGCCGCCCGTCGAGCAGCCCCACCTCAATTCGTTTCGCTCCGTGTAACACGTGGCTATTCGTCAGGATATATCCGTCAGGCGTGAATACCACGCCCGACCCGCTCCCTCGCATGCCGCTTCGCTCGTCCCGGGTCTTCGCCGCCGCCGCCGACACCTCGATGCTGACGACCGAGGGACTGACACGCTCAGCGACGTCGATAACCGTGTTCGAATAGGAATCCAGCAAGAACCGGTCCCGAGGACCATCGTCATCAACCCGACCATTTGCGCGGACGAGGGTATCCCCGCCGGCGTTCCGATCTATGACCTGTTGCACTTCGAGCCCCCCTTTTCCGCGCTCAATCCGCGGCTTGCTGCAACGCTCTATTCCTAGTGAGACACGCCAGGACACAGAATCGGATACTCACGGTCTTGATGCGGCGAAAACCGTGCCGACTCCCCCCATCAACCACTCGGGAGTGTTCGCGGCCGGCGACGCACGGTCGGGGGCCAAGTGCGTGTTCTTAGCGGTTGACGAGTGGGGGCGATGGCGGTACAATTCGTGCACAAGTACCTGAAGGAGGTTTAAGGACATGTCAGCCCCTCTCTGCGCGCACAGCGCTTCCATTCAACCGGTCACGCCGCACACGCGTGGTTGCGAGGAGTGCCTGAAGATCGGCGATTCCTGGGTCCACCTCCGCATGTGCCTGACCTGCGGACACGTGGGATGCTGCGATTCGTCGAAGAACAAACACGCGACACGCCACTTCCATGCCACGCGCCACCCGATCATGCAATCGTTCCAGCCCGGTGAGTCGTGGGCGTGGTGCTACATCGACCAGATGGAGGTCTCCCCGGACGCGCCGGCATGAAACCGGGGCCTCCCAGTAGCGCCGAACCGCGGGTTATGCCGCCACGGTAAGGTACTGGACCGAGAAGTAGTTGTCGATGTCGTTCCACGCGCCGGTCGGCTCGAAGCCCGCGGAAGCCGCCATATCCGTGAACTCGTCGATCGAGTACTTGTACGAACATTCCGTGAGGATTGTCTCACCTTCATCGAACGAAAAGATTTCTCCGCCAACTCGCACCGTCTGCCTGACCGTGCTGACCAGGTGCATCTCGATGCGGCCGGTACGTTTGTTGTAAAAGGCCTGGTGTGCGAAGTAGTTCGTCAGGAAATCGCCGTCGAGTTCTCGATTGATGCGCGTCAGGAGGTTGAGGTTGAACGCCGCTGTCACACCGCGGGAGTCGTTGTAGGCCCGGTGCAGGACGGCCGGGTCTTTCTTCAGGTCGACGCCAATCAACAACCCTCCGCCGGCCCCGCATTGTGCCGCGATGGACGAGAGGAAATCGCGCGCCTCCCACGGATGGAAGTTGCCGATCGTCGATCCGGGGAAGTAGACTATTGTTCGGTCGTCACCGTGCGGCAGGTCGAATGGTCGAGTGTAGTCGGCACAGACGGGAACGATGGGGATGTTCGGGTAATCGCGTGCGAGCTTCTCGGCGCTCTGCAGCAGATGACTCCGTGAAATGTCTACCGGAATGTACGCCGTCAACCCTGACAGTCGCTCCAGCAAGATGCGCGTCTTCGTGCTGCTGCCGCTGCCGTACTCCACGAGCCGGAAACCGTTCCCGAGGACGGCGGCAAAATCGTCGATCCGGTCGTTCACAATTGCGAGTTCGGTCCGCGTCGGATAGTACTCGTCCAGCGTGCAGATTATGTCGAATAGCTTCGACCCACGGGCGTCATAAAAGTATTTACACGGCAGCGTCTTACTCCTGGCGCGCAGTCCCGCGACCACGTCGCCGTGAAAGGTCCGAAGGTCCGGCTCGAAGTCGATCAGGTTGGACGCCGTCAACCGCGACTCCATCGCGGGACCTGCCTTCGGATCACCGTGCGCCGGCTTAAGTGCTACGGATGTGTCGGTGAGCATGGTGAATTCCTCATGGTTGCCAATCGTATCCCCGAGAACTGCCACCGCGCCTCGCTCGGGAAGAAGTTGCGATACGTCGATCGCACGTGCGAACGCGACGTGGCACATGACCCGCCGCGCAGCACGTACTGGTTGGACATGAACTTGCCGTTATACTCGCCGAGAGCGCCGGTCGGCTCTTGAAAGCCCGGATACGGCGCGTAAGAACTCTGCGTCCACTCCCAGACGTCGCCGTACATCTGGTCAATCCGGGCTGTTTTCCCTGCGTCACCGCTTCGCTCCGGCGGGTACTCGCGAATAGTGGGCCAGGATCCCGCAGGATGATAAAGTCCATTATCCACGAAGTTGCCCTCGACGTTCTGCTGTGCAGCCGCGTGCTCCCACTCGAACTCCGTCGGCAGCCGCACTCCCGCCCACGACGCATACGCCTCCGCCTCGAAGAAGCTAACATGGCAGACAGGCTCATCCGGGGCTACCAGCCGCATGCCCGTCAGCGTGAACTGCCACCACTCCCCATCATGCTTCTCCCAGTAGAGCGGCGAATCCCATCCGCGTGCCTGAATGGTCGACCAGCCCTCCGCGAGCCACAACTCGGGGCGTCGATAGCCGTCGTCGTCCATAAACGCCAGATACTCTCCCGACGTAACCAGTCTCGACCCAAGCGCGTACGGCTGTAAGAACACCTGATGACACGGCCCCTCGTTGTCGAACGCAAAGCCGCCGCCGTCGTGCCCGATCCACACGAGACCGCCGTCGAAATCGACCCAGTTCATGACAGGTCGATCCATGGCGGGACGCATCGCGGCCGGCAAATGCAGATCCATTCCGGCCAGGCTGCCTTCGGCGCCGACGCGCCCCAAATCCGATGGTCGGAATGCCGGGCGGAGTGGGTTCTCCCAGAATACGTACTTGATGTCGGTGAGCATCAGTTCCTGGTGCTGCTGTTCGTGGTGCAGACCGATCGTGACAAGCGGCTCGATCTTGCGCAGCTCCTCCGACGCAGCCGTCGCGAGGAGCTCGAGCATAGCCGTGTCGACATGCTTGCGGTAAGCATATGTATCTGCGACGGTCGGTCGGGAGATCAGGCCGCGCTTGGGCCGACAATGGCGAGCACCGACCGCATTGTAATAGGAGTTGAAGAGGAAATCGTACTGCGGATGGGGCGATCGATATCCGTCGACACCGTCCTTTAACAGGAACGTCTCAAAAAACCAGCTTGTGTGCGCCAGATGCCACTTTGTCGGGCTGCAGTCCGGCATTGGCTGGATAACGTAATCCTCGGTTGTCAGCGTCTCGCAAAGGGTCTCGCTCAGCGCTCGCACTGACCGGTACTGATCCGCCAGTGTCGCGGGGATATTCCGGGTTGCCTCTGTTGTTTGCATGGTGTTCCTCGCACGGGTCGTCCTCGCGGACGGAATCGGCGTCCGGCTTTCCGTTGTGTCTTGTCGCGTCAACCAGGACGTTACGCCTGTTCGTGAAGGACTTTATGGACGAAGGATATGGCGATCGAGCCCTCACCCACGGCTGACGCCACGCGCTTGACATTGTTCGAACGCACGTCGCCGACGGCAAATACCCCTGGCCGGCTCGTTTCCAGCATGTACGGGTGGCGCGACAGGGGCCAGCCAGCGTCGGCGAGGTCTTGCTGGCTGAGATCGGTTCCCGTCTTGATGAACCCTTTTTCGTCCAAGGCGACACATCCGCGCAGCCAGTCGCTGCTTGGAACAGCCCCGGTCATCATGAAGACGTGACAAATGTCGCGGACCTCCTCCGCGCCGGTGCGATTGTTACGCCACCGTACTCTCCGGAGGTGCTCCGCGCCTTCGAGCGCCACGATTTCGGTGTACGCGTGGAGGGTGATGGTCGGACTTTCGTCAATGCGCCGTATCAAATAGCGCGACATCGTGTCGGCTAATCCTCTCGAGCGCACCAGGACGTGCACGTGCTTGACCGTCTGCGACAGGTATACGGCGGCCTGACCCGCGGAGTTGCCCCCGCCGACTACGATCACTTCGCCGGACTGACAAAGTTGGGCTTCCATGAAGGTAGCGCCGTAGTAGACGCCGACGCCCTCGAACTGCGACAGGTTTTCGAGCGGAAGCTTGCGATACCGGGCTCCCGTCGCGATCACCACCGAGCGGCCCTTGAGTGGCGCAGTGCCTTCGCTTTGAACCGCGAACGGCTGCCCGGAGCAGTCCAGCCCCGTAGCCTGCCGGGCGATGACCATCGACGCGCCGAACTTCTGAGCCTGCGTGTACGCACGGCCAGCCAGTTCCTGCCCGCTGATACCGGTCGGAAATCCAAGGTAGTTCTCGATCTTGGAGCTGGACCCCGCCTGCCCGCCAGGAGCAAAGTGTTCCAGCACAACTGTCGAAAGCCCCTCAGATGCCGCGTAGACCGCTGCGGCCAGCCCTGACGGCCCCGCCCCGATGATAACGACGTCGCGTACCGTCGCTTCATCGATGCCGGCATTGAAGCCGAGGCAGTCCGCGACCTCCCTGTTGGACGGATTGCGCAACACCAGGCTCCCGCGGCAGATCAGGACGGGAATCTCGTCCATCGTGACGTGGAACCGGTCGAGCAATTCCTGAAATCCGGACTCGTGGTCGAGGTCGATATAGGTGTGCGGGTGGCCGTTCCGGGCCAGGAACTCTCGAACGCGCAATGTGCCGGCGGAGCCGTTTGTTCCCAGTATGATGGCGTCGCCCCAGCCGCGCGCGATCAACTCCATGCGGCGCAGAATGAAGGCGCGCATCAGTATGTCGCCGATCTCGACGTCGGTTTGGATGAGCTCCATGACTTGTTCCCGGCTCACCTCAATCACCTTGCCGGGGGCGCCCACGCGCGCCCGCACGATACTCCGACGGCCGGAAAGAAGGGATACATCGCCTACGAATTGCCCCGGCAGGTGTACGGTGATTTCGTTCTCGTGCTCGCAGCCCGGCTGGACGATCTCGACCGTGCCGGCCACCACCACGAAGAACCGCATCATGTCGTCGCCCTGCTCGATCAGGATCTCCCCGCTCTCAACGGAGCGCTCGGTTCCATGAGTCGCGATTTGAGATATCTGGCCCGCTGTGAGTACGGGAAAGAGCCGTTCACGGCGTTCGCGCGAAAGCGCGGACCGGGTGTCGTCCTCAGCCATGGGTGATGGCTCCTTTCGGGCCGGCAAGTTTTATTTACGTGATTATAGCTCGTGAGAGACGACCTTGTTGCCAATTCATCCCGGCTGGCCGCGGAATGTCAGAACCGCGCCGCCGTCCCCACACGGATCAAGGTTAGTATGTAATGAAAAGTGCACAATCGAGCGACGGATTATCACGTCGCAGGGTACGCTTTCCTCAGTAAGGTCTCGTCTCCAATGGCATCTTCCTCCTCAGTGTGTTCTTTTATCCCGGCCGTTTCCGAGGCGGCTTTGCTACG
>JBKQWH010000095.1:0-12577 GCA_052139635.1 Capsulimonadaceae bacterium | reverse complement strand
GCAGGGACGCCTGTCCCACGATAGGATCAGTCGTCGCTGACCGTGACGAGCGTCCCCGCCTGCTCGACGCGGGCGGGGACGGTTCGATTGATCCTGACTGTCTCCTGTTCACTCACTCCTATTTACTATCATGGATACGCGCTTACCTGACCGGCCGTCCAGCCGCCGTACGGTCCGAAGGTGTTCTCCGTGTACATGCCTGTGTTATTGTCGAGGTCCCAGACCGTCGCGGCGCCCGACGTGCTCGTCCACAAGAGCTGGACGTTTCCGTCCGGACCGTCGGCGATGGACGTGGCTGTCCAGCCGGATAACGGGCCGAACGTATTCTGGGTAAACGTGCCGTTCGACGTATTCAGGTTCCAGATTGATGCCGCTCCACCCGCGAGCGTCCACAGAAGGTGGGTTGTGTTTGCGGCGTTTACGGAAACCGCTGTGGCGGCGTAGCCGCTGTACGGGCCGTACGTGAATTGAGTGAACGTGCCTTGAGAATCGTTGACACTCCAGACGGAGGCAGCGCCTCCCGTGTTTGTCCACACGAGCCGTGTCAGCCCGTCGGGTCCGTCGGCCATCGGACCGGCCGCCCATGTGGGGTAAGGCCCGTAAACGTTCTGCGAGAATAGGCCCGCGGTGGTGTCATAGTTCCACACGGCGGCGCTGCCGCTCGACGAGAGCCAAAGCACGTGAGTTGTGTTGTCCGTTCCGACCGACAAACCCGATGCGGTCCAGCCGGGATACGGGCCAAAGGAGTATTCCGTAAAGGTTCCGGCTCCGGGTCCCTTTTTGGCGTTGTTCAGGCTCCAGATCGCCGCCTCCCCGCTCTGACTGACCCATAGCACGCGGGTGAGGCCGTCGGGTCCGTCGGCGATCGCCGTCGGCGTCCAGCCGGGGTACGGGCCATAGGCGTTTCGAGTCACCAGTTCGGTGATGGGATCGTAGTTCCACAGGGAAAGAGATCCCGCTCCATCGGACCAGAGGATATGCGTTGGGGTGTTCGCCTCCGGCGTGGCCGATGCCTCGTTGGAGACCTCGCTCGTGCCTCCGGCATTGATGGCGCTCACCTGGAAGAAGTACGTTACGCCGTTCGTAAGACCGGTCACGGTTGCCGTTGTCGAGATGATGCCGGTCTCTACCGGGGTGCTGCTCTCGCCGTGGCTCGACGTCCCATCGTAGATGTCATACGAAGTCGCCCCCGTGCTCGCCGTCCAACTCAACGTGACGGTCGTGTCGCCCGCCGTCGCGACAAGGTTGATCGGGACCGCCGGCAATGCCGGAGGCGAGCCCGCAATTGCCAGGCTATAATTCGGCCCACCGACAATGGACGTTACCGCGGTAAGGCTGGAGGAGACTGCCACCGGGAGGGTGCTGTAGAGAGGTGTGGAACCGATACCGAGCTCCCCCTGGTAATTGTTTCCCCAACCCCAGACAGCGCCGCCGGGTCCGATCGCGAGGCCGTGTGTGAAGCCCGCCGAAATCGCGGTCACACCCGCAAGGCCGCTCACCTGCACGGGCACGCTGCTGTTTTCCGTTGTGCCGTTTCCAAGTTCGCCGAACGCGTTGAGGCCCCAGGCCCAAACGGTCCCGTCCGCCCGAAGTGCAAGGCTGAGAGACTCGGCGCCGCCGGCGACCGCAACGATATTGGTCAGGCCCGTGACCTGAACGGGCACAGTACTTGACATCGTAGACCCATCGCCAAGCTCCCCGTTCGGGTTCGAGCCCCAGGCCCAGACATTGCCGTTCGAATCGACGGCAAGGCTATGCGCGCCGCCGCCGGCCACTGCGACGATTCCCGTCAGGCCGGTCACCTGGACGGGAATGTTGCTGTCAGTTGTTGTACCGTTGCCGAGCTGGCCGTCGGAGTTATCTCCCCATGCCCAGACGGTCCCGTCGGATCGGAGTGCAAGGCTGCCGGCGGACGCAATCTGAATGATTCCGGTCAGGCCTTTCACCTCGACGGGAATGCTGCTGTCTGTTGTTGTCCCGTTTCCGAGCTCGCCGTTTGCGTTCGATCCCCAGGTCCAAACAGTCCCGTCCGAGCGCAGCGCCATGCTGTCCCAAACAAAGGCTGAGACGGCGGTAATGCCCTTGAGGCCGGTTACCTGGACAGGAACGTCGCTATTGTTCGTGGTATTATCTCCGAGTTGACCGGAGCCATTCTCGCCCCATGCCCACACGGTACCGTCGGTTTGTAAGCCGACGATGTGTCCATTCCCGCTGGCCAGGGCCGTAAACGAACCGATGTCGCTTACGTGAACGGGAGTAGTGCTGTTCGTGGTGGTCCCATTGCCGAAATTGCCATACTCGTTGCAGCCCCAGGCGTATACAAACGGCGCCTCCGGCGTCGCGGAGGCCTCGTTCGACATCGGCGATGTCCCCCCGGCGTCGACGGCGGCGACAGTGTAGAAGTACGTAGTACCATCGGTCAGGCCGGTGTCGGTGTATGTCGTCGACGCGGACGTGCCGATCGGGTTCGACGCCTCGGCGTCGCTCGCGGTGCCGCGGAAGACGCTGTATGACGTGGCGTTGGTGCTGGCCGTCCAGGAGAGGGTGACTTGTGAGTCCGCGGCCGTGGCCGTGAGACCGGTCGGCGCCGGCGGCGCCGGCGGCTCCGGTGTGGCGGACACCTCCGTCGACTGCGCGGATGTCGACGTGCCGTTTGCGGCGGCGACTGTGTAGTAGTACGTTACCCCGTCGGTCAAGCCGGTGTCGGTGTACGACGTCGTGGCCGACGTGCCGATGGGGGTCGACCCTTCGGCGCCGCTCGTGGTCGCGCGGTAGACGTTGTAGGATGTTGCGGTGGAGACGGAGTTCCAGTCCAGCGAGACCTGGGTGTCACCGTCCGTCGCGGTCAGGCCGGTCGGCGCCGGAGGAACCGGGGTGGCCGAAGCTTCATTCGATTGCGGGGAGACGCCGGCGATGTTGACGGCGGCAACCGTATAGAAGTACGTGACGCCGTCGGTCAAGCCCGTGTCCGAGTAAGTCGTGACGGCCGTAGAGCCGATGGCGTTTGTTCCCTCGGCGCCGCTCATGGTGGCGCGGTAGACGTTATACGACGTGGCGCCGGTGCTTCCCGCCCACGAAAGGGATACCTGGGTGTCCCCGGCTGTCGCGGTCAGGCCGGTTGGGGCCGGGGGAATGGGCACGGCGGGTGTGGCGGATGCCTCGCTCGATTGCGGCGAGCTACCCGCGGTGTTGACGGCGGCGACCGTGTAGTAATACGTGACGCCGTTCGTTAGTCCGGAATCGGTGTACGACGTTATTGTGGACGTCCCAATGGCCGTTGTGCCCTCGGCGCCGCTGGCGGTCGCGCGGAAGACGTTGTAGGACGTCGCGCTGGTGCTGGCGTTCCAGGCCAGCGTAACCTGGGCATTACCCGGCGTCGCGGTCAGGCCTGTCGGAGCAACCGGGGGAATGACGAGCTCAAATACCGAGCCGGCGTTGTTGGCTCCGCCCTCGAACGTTGTTCCGTAGAAGTTGCCGTCCACACCCTGTATCATTCCGGCCAAGGGGCCGGACCCCGTGGGGCCCGTGAACGAGTACAACGTTGTCAGCGCTCCGTTCGGCGTAAGCTGGAATACTGTGCCGGCGTTACCCACGCCGCCGCTCCCCGTGGTGCCGTAGAAGTTGCCGTCGGCCCCTAAGAGCAGTCCGCCAAGTGGGTTCTCTCCGTCAAGACCCACAAACGTGTGTAAGGTGGTGAAAACACCGGCGGGCGTGATGGAAAAGACCGTGCCGTCGCCGGCGGAGCCACCAATGGCCGTGACCCCGTAGAAGCTGCCGTCGGGCCCGATTACCAGGTTGCCATACGGCTCCGATCCGTCCGCGCCTTTGAACACATGCAAGGTGGTCAGTGCGCCGGCGGGAGTAATCTCGAAAATGGTTCCATCTTCGGATGATCCGCCGTTGAGCGTAGCACCATAGAAGTTCCCGTCCATCCCCTGAACAAGGCTGCCGATTGGTTCGGAGCCGTCGGAATAGTTGAACGAAAACAGACTGGATACGGTCCCACCGGGCGTCATCCGGAAGATCGTCCCCCACAGGTTGGGGCCGCCGGTGAGGGTGCTCCCGTAGTAGTTGCCATCGGCGCCCAGAAGAAGGCCGCTGTCAGGGTCGGCACCATCGTTTCCGCCCAGGAACGAGTGGAAGATGGTTGGCACGCCTCCTGGCGTGATCTCCGACGCTGTTCCGAAGCCTGGCGGATTGCTGCTGAAGGATGAGCCGCCGGCGTATGTCGTTCCATAGAAACTTCCATCGGGCCCTACGACAAGGCCGCCGGTGGGATATGCCCCATCCAGGCCCGTATAGGAGTACAATGAGGTAAACAGACCGCCGGCGGTGACCTGGAAGAACGTTCCATTCCCGAGGGCGTCCACCCCGGTCCCGAACGTAGTGCCGCCGTATTCCGTGGTGCCGTACAAGGTGCCGTCGCCCACCTCGATCAGGGGGCCATTCGGGCCGTATCCATCCAATCCGGTAAACGAATGTAACGTCGTCACTACCTGAGCGTGCACGACGACCGCGGGGATAAGGCAAAGGGCCAATAGCGCGGCAAGCCCGAGCGAGCGATGTCGAGACGGTGAATTCCGCATAACGCTGCCTCCGTTAGCAATGCTGAAGATTTTGAAGTCCAGACCGTGACACATATCGTTATGAAGTCGTCGGCACTGGCGAACCCGGCAATGAATACCGCAGAACGAAGATTCCTTTGGGGTTACAAACACACGGCGAGTATACCCGAAGCGACGGCCCGCGGGGAGCATGCCAGTGAGCATTCGACCGTTTTTGTGAGGCAGGCGGCTGAGAACGGAAGACTGCGCCTGCCCGCCACCGGCCTCTCCCGTTTGATACGGGAGAGGCCGGCTGGCAGAAACTATGGATAAGCACTGACTGCCGTGGCAGTCCAGCCGGCGAACGGGCCGTAAGAATTCTGCGTGAACGTATCGTCCGTGTTGTCGAGATCCCAGATCGAGATGCCCGATGGGCCAGTCCACAGCAACTGCACGTTTCCGTCCACGCTGTCGGCGATCGACGTGGCCGTCCAGCCGGCGTATGCTCCGAAAGTGTTCTCCGTATATGTGCCGTTCGACATGTCCAGGTTCCAGACGGACGCAGTCCCGATCGAGTCCGTCCAGAGGAGGTGGGTCGTGTTGGCCGCGTTTACAGAGATAGAGGCGGCGATGTTCGGAGTGTCGGGAAGGCTGTACGGGCCGAACGTGTACTGGGAGAACTGGCCGGTAGCATTGTCGAGACTCCAGATTGAGGCTGCGCCGCCGGTATTCGTCCATAGCAGGCGTGTCAGTCCGTCCGGTCCATCCGCGATTGGCCCGGGCGTCCACGTGGCATAGGGGCCGTAGGAATTCTGCGTGTACCCGCCCGTAGCAGTGTTGTAGTTCCAGACCGCGGCCGCGCCGGATGCAGAGAGCCAGAGCACGTGCGTCGTATTGTCTGCTCCCACCGACAATTCCGTCGCCGTCCAATTATTGTAGGGTCCAAAGGAGTTCTGCGTGTAGTCACCGGTTGTGGTGTCCACGCTCCAGATTGCCGCAGCACCTTTGGCGCCGGTCCACAGAACGCGTGTAAAGCCGTCAGGACCGTCGGCGATGGCCAGCGGCGTCCAGCCGGGGTAGGGGCCGTAAGTGAACTGGGAGTATATTCCGTCGATGGGATCATAAACCCAGAGCGAGAGAGTTCCAGCGCCGTTGGTCCAGAGGATATGCGTCGCGCCCACAGCGGTTGGCATGGCCGAAGCTTCGTTGGACGGAGCGCTCGTACCGTTTGCGTTGACAGCCGAGACCGTGAAGTAGTATGTTGTGCCGTTTGTGAGGCCTGTGATGGTTGCGGTGGTTGCGCCATCTCCGGTTATTACAGGTGTATTTCCCTCGTCGCCACTCGCCGTCGCCTGATAAACATCGTACGTCTGTGCCCCGGAGCTGGCCGACCAGGAAAGCGCGATGGTCGTGTCCCCGGCCGTCGCGACCAGGTTAGTGGGCGACGGCGGCAGGGTCGATGCCGCCGTGGCAAGCGCCAGGCTGTAATTCGGGCCGCCGATGACCGACGTCGCCCCAAGAATACCGGCGACCTGCACAGGCACACTGGAGCCGGTCGTCGAGCCGGTGCCGAGCTCCCCGTAATAGTTGCCACCCCAGGACCAGATACTACCGTTCGAACCGATGGCAAGACCCTGTGTGTACCCCGCGGAAATCGCGATGACTCCGGTGAGGCCGGTTACCTGAACCGGGACGCTGCTGTTCGTAGTAGTCCCGTCGCCGAGTTCACCGAACTGGTTCAGTCCCCAGGCCCAGACGGTGCCGTCTGAGCGAAGCGCCAGACTGAGCGAATCGGCGCCACCGGCGATCGAGATGATATTTGCAAGACTCGTAACCGGCACCGGGACGCTGCTGTTGGTTGTCGACCCGTTGCCGAGCTCACCATATGGATTAGCGCCCCATGCCCAGACTGTGCCGTCCGACTGAATCGCGAGATTATGCCCGCCTCCGCCGGCAATGGCGACGACCACGCCTAGACCCGTTACCTCGACTGGAATGTCGCTGTTATCCGTTGTTCCGTTCCCGAGTTGACCGTAGGAGTTATCGCCCCACGCCCACACAGTTCCGTCCGATCTCAGGGCCAGACCGCCCCCGGTGGCAATCTGGGTGATCCCGGTCAGGCCCTTTACCTGTACGGGGATGTCGCTATTCGTCGTTGTTCCGTCGCCGAGATCGCCGTTTGCGTTTGAGCCCCAGATCCAAACGGTACCGTCGGATCGCAGAGCCATACTGTCCCACACAAAGGCGGATATGGCGGTAACTCCCTTGAGGTTGGAGACCTGGACGGGAATGTTGCTGTTCGTGGTGGAGTCGTTGCCAAGCTGACCGGCGGCGTTTTCGCCCCATGCCGACACGGTCCCGTCAGGATTGAGGGCGAGGACATGCCCGTTTCCGCTGGCAAGCGCCATGACTGATCCGGCGTCCGTCACCTGCAGGGGAATGCTGCTGTTCGTGGTTGTTCCGTTTCCGAAATCCCCTGTTGTGTTGCTGCCCCACGCGTATACAATCGGCTGCGCAGGAGTCGCGGAGGCCTCGTTCGACCACGCGGATGTCCCGTTGCTGTCCACGGCGGCGACCGTATAATAGTACGTGTCGCCATTGGTCAGTCCGGTGTCGGTGTAGGCCGTAATCGTGGGCGTGCCGATTGGCGTCAAGCCCTCCTCGCCGGTTGCCGTTCCCCGGTAGACACTGTACGAGGTCGCCCCAGCGCTGGCGGCCCAGATCAACGAGACCTCCGTGTTCCCGGCCGTAGCAACCAGGCCGGTGGGACCGGGTGCAGCCGGCGGCTCGGGCGTGGCGGATACCTCGCCGGATGGCGGGGACGTCGTCGAAGAGTCCACGGCGGCCACCGTGTAGTAGTACGTGACGCCGTCGGTCAAGCCGGAGTCGTCGTACACCGTAAGGGTGGTCGTGCCGACGGGTGTCGAGCCCTCGCCGCCGCTCGTCGTTGCACGATAGACATTGTAAGAGGTTGCGCCCGTACTCCCGGTCCAGAACAAAACAGCCACCGTATCTCCGGGCAACGCCCCCAGGCCGGTTGGCGCGGATAGGAGGGACGCGTCCGGAGTGGCCGATGCTTCGGTGGATTGTGGGGATGTCCCCCCGGAGTTAACGGCAGCGACTGTATAGAAGTAGGCGACGCTGTTAGTTAAGCCGGTGTCGGTGTAGGATGACGTGGTCGCTACACCGACAGGAGTCGTGCCTTCGGCGCCGGTCGCCGTAGCGCGGTAGACGTTGTACGACGTCGCGCCGGTGCTGGCCGTCCAGGCAAGCGAGACCTCTGTGTTACCGGCGCTCGCAGCCAGCCCGGTTGGTGCAGCCGGAAGTGGCACTACCGGCGTGGCGGACGCCTCATTCGACTGCGGCGACGTCCCCCCGGCATCGACGGCGGCGACGGTGTAGAAGTAAGTGACACCGTTGGTCAAGCCCAAGTCGGTATATGTCGTGGTCGTGGAACTGCCAACCGCCGTCGTGCCCTCGGCCCCGCTTGACGTGGCGCGGTAGACGTTGTACGAGGTCGCAACGGTAACGGCAGTCCAGGTTAGCGAGACCTGCGTGTTTCCGGCCGCCGCTGTCAGACCGGTCGGTGAAGCCGGGATCGTCGACTCCGGGGTTGCGAACGCCTCATTCGACGGGGGCGATGTTCCGGCGCTGTCAACGGCGGCGACAGTGTAGAAGTACGTAACGCCGTTGGTTAAGCCCGTGTCCACGAAGGTGGTGGATGTGGATGCGGCGACGGAAGCCGAGCCCTCGGCGCCGCTGGCTGTGCCGCGATAGATGTTGTATGAGGTCGCCCATGTGACGGCGGTCCATGCCAGCGAAACCTCGGCACCACCCGCCGTTGCGATCAGTCCCGTTGGCGCTTGCGGCTTGCTGCCATAGGTGAGAAGGTCGGCGTAGAGTTCGTTGGCCTGAAAGCTGCCCCAGCCGGTCGAGTTGTCGTACCCCGGGACGGCAACGTAATAGAGGTTATTGCTGCCGTCGTTGATGTCGTGGAAGTCGTTCGCGTAAGCGACCGGGTCTTCCGCGAGGGTGTAGATCGCCGGGTCGACAAAGCCAATCGATGATCCGCGGCCCGAGTTAACGTCGGACAGGAAGCCGGCCCAAAGCGGCGCTGCGGCGCTGGTTCCGCCCACAGGTGTCGTGTATTGATCGCCGGCCGGTCCCACGACGCCGTAGACATCGGTCCACATGATCTCATAGCCATTGTCGTCGCCATCCGCAAACAAAGACACGTCCGGGAGGTTCCTGTTTGTGAATGATCCCTGCGGGTTCACGGACGGGTTAAATGCGCCAACCTGGTACCACGGGATCTGCCAGTAACTGCTGATGCCGCCGCCACCGCCGGTGCCGTACGGTCCGCGGCTCTGGTCGCTCGGGTCGGCCCATGACGTTTCGCTGACATAAACCTCATTCGGACCGTCGGTTAAGTCGGTGCCTCCCACCGACAATACGTATGGCATGGCAGCTTCCAGGCCGACATTGGGAGTTGAGATCGTCTGATCGGCGAATGCACCCGCATCGCCGGCCGCCACGCAAAGCGTCTGGCCCTGAGCGGCGAACTCTTGGAATATGCCACCTTCGTCGTTAGCAAACTGATCATCGCTAGGTATAAAGTCGTCTTCATTGAAGCCCCAGGAGGTACTGATGACGTTCGCGTCGTCGTCGGTCGCCATCTGCGTGTAGATGTCCAGCGTCTCCTGCGCCTGGTCACCGTCAAACGGGGCGCTGTATACATAGAGGTTGGAGAGACCCGGCGCCATCAGCAGCACCATATCGATGTCGAGCGTGCACTCTATTGATCCGTCGGGGTCTTGCGGCTGTTGTGATCCGCCGTCGATCGGAACGAGAGTCGGTGCTAGCGTCGTGGCTCCGAGAAGTGCGCTAGACTCCCAGTCGCTGATGTCGGTCGACGTCCATCCGTCGAGTTCGAACAAAGATGCGGACTGCCCGCCCCCCGTGGAGGGCTTGGACCAGTTGTAGATCGAGTAGACGTCGGACGGAAGCAGGCCGATTCCGGTAAAGTAGAGCAAGCGGTTTGGGGATGAATGCTGGCCGCCGGCACCAGCCGGCGCCGAAATCGCGCGGGCACGCTGATCCAGCCCGCCGGAAATGTGGTGCAGCCGGTGGGACCCGTCGAGCCCCACCACGTCCACGTGGTTCTGCCGGAAGGCTGCCGGCAACGTGGGAGGGGCATCGGCGAAAATAAATGAGACGCCGTCCGCCCAGCGGTAATCGCTCAGCGTGACATGAAAGACGGCGTCCACGGTAGATGCCGGCGCCTGAACATGAATGATCGTGTTATTCGGCGCCACGTCGATGACGCGGAAGCCCTCCGCTTGCGAGGCTGCTTCGACAGCGGCTACACTGGCCCGAGTGGGGCCAAACTGTGCGGTAAATTGCTTCGGTGTAAGGTAATGATGATACAGGGAATCGGATGGATCGTAAAGCCGATGGAGCAGTGACTGCAACTGGTCCTGGTTTCGCAGTGGCAGAACCAGCGACAGTCTAACGGCATGCGACGCTGCGGTGATGCCAAGTCGAGTCGCCGATGCAGGTTGACCCTGGGACCAGGCGCGGCCGACGGCGAGAAGCAGCATGGTGACGGCCATAATGACCGGGATGAGACTGCCGCCGGTCCGAGGCAGTTTGCCGTGTGTGTTGTTGCGTCCGGGGCAGGCCCGCGACGACAGCGTCGTATTGGTGTGCATCTCCTCAATCCTTCCAAGGTGCAGTTATGAATTCGGCGCAGCCCGGTGACCCAGGGGGTAAGTCGAATTGGCCTCGGCGATACTGGCTAACATGGGTCACCCGGGGAGCCCAGGGCGACTCACTACGGTGGCGCACAGTCGATCAACTTCCGCACCGCAATACCATTCCACACCGGACGAGGAATTCCTTCACGCCCTGGCTGTGGTCAGTAACAATTTGTCATTATTTTGCAATGGAAACCGTGTCGTGACATCCGACGCGCCGGAATTCGTATTCCATCGAACGGTTGAGGGTACTCGAATGGGGCCTGATGACAGCCCAATCTGATCGCTTTCCCAAGGTCGCCGGGCGTTGACAAGCGGCTGCGTTTGGAGTAGAATAGCATTCACGACAAGACGTGGAACGGTGTCCGAGTTGGTCGAAGGAGCACGACTGGAAATCGTGTAACGGGGTATACCCTCGTTCGTGGGTTCGAATCCCACCCGTTCCGCCATGTATTTTAAGTTCGACGGATCGGCTCTGCCCCGTGCAGCGACGCCGGGCGGGAGCGACGATCATTCACTGGGAGAGTTCGCCGATGAGCGGATCGGGCAGCGACGTATCCGGGAATCCTGACGACCCGTCGAACCGCTTTCCGGCAGATGTCGATTCCATTCCCTCGAAAAGGCCCGGGAATGGCAGCCCGCCGCGTTCGTGGAGACGCACGCTGGCCTGGACGATTGGCCTGGCTCTCGCGTTTGCGTCGTTCATTGTTCTTTCAGTCTCCCTTCAAATTTATGCCAGCAATCGTGTTCTGGACTATAACAGCCACCTCCGCCTGATCGCACCGGCCCGACCGCCGCAATCGCTTCTCATCTTCGCCCCGCACTGCGACGATGAGACGGTGGGCGCGGGCGGCCTCATGTATCAGGCAACGCACAATGGCTGCGACGTCCACGTGGTCGTGATTACCAACGGCGACGGATTTCGGATCAGCGTGTCGCGGGAAACGCATAAGCTGACGCTCACGGACTCGGATTTTATCTACTACGGGTACCGTCGCCAGCAGGAGACGAGAACTGCCCTCAAAATTCTCGGAGTGCGGCCGGACCATGTAGCGTTCCTCGGCTATCCGGATCGCGGCCTGATGCCGATGTGGACGACGAACTGGTCTCCTGGAAACCTTTACCGTTCCTTTTACACCCACGCGGATCATTCGCCCTACAAAGACTCGCCGACGCCGCACGCACCGTATTGCGGAGCGCAGGTGCTCGCCGATATTACGGCGCAGATGGAGCGTGACAAGCCGACCGATATTTATGTGACGCATCCGAGCGATGATCACCCGGACCACGCCGCTGCCAGCGTGTTTGTGAGGTGCGCCCTGGACCGGCTGCGGGCACAGGGCGAGCCGTGGGCCCGAGCAGCGCATTTGCACTATTATCTAGTGCATCGCGGCGATTGGCCGGTTCCACAGGGGCTGCACGAAGAGCTTGTCCTCCCGCCTCCTGCTCCCATGGCCAACGGGGAGACTTCGTGGCAGGCGCTGCAACTGACTCCCTACCAGGTGATGAGAAAGTATGCCGCTATCAAACGCTACCAAACCCAGACGAGCTTGACGGGACGCTTTCTCTTTTCGTTTGCCCGAAGGTCCGAGCTTTTTGGCACTCTCAACAGCGGCCTGCAGCGCCCGCTGGCGCGCGTCCCGGGCGGGGCGTTCGGGCTGACGGCGTCGACGGCTGCATGGACGGGGATCGCGCCGGTCGCCATCGATCCGGTCGCCGATACGATCGTGCGGGCCTTGAAGGGCAGCGCCGACATCGCACGAATCTACCTGGCGCGGGACAATACATTCCTCTATGTGCGGGTCGATACACGGCTTCCGATCTCACCCGACGTAGTCTACAGCGTTTATTTGCGCCCGCTGCGGACCGGTCCGACTCAGCCGGCGTTCGATCGCTTCTCCATTCACCCGGGACGACCGCGGGTCATTTCGGCTGTCGCCGGCGGCCACGGCGCTCGTTACGAGTGGAACGGATCTGAGATTGAGATGCAAATCCCGCTGACCTGCCTTGCCCTGTCCTCCTCCGACCTTCAAGCGAGTGTCGATGTCGCTGCCGACGCGCGCATGGCGAACATCGCTGTGGACAAAACGGGATATCACGGCGTGGCCTATGACCCGGACACGCCGGAGATCCTCGCTCGCTGGCCCAATCGTCCGTCCGGCCTCCGGTCCGCTCGCGGTCTCCCTCGCGAGTAGCCTTCCGCAGCCTAGCCTGTATTATTCATGAAAACCTCAGACGACAGGCAGGGACGCCTGTCCCACGATAGGACACGAATAA
>JBKQWH010000094.1:0-3786 GCA_052139635.1 Capsulimonadaceae bacterium | reverse complement strand
GCGTGCTCGAAGCCCAGAAACAGCAGCCCTTTCTCGTCGAGGTTTCGGCGCATCACATTCACCTCACGCAGGAGCACGTCGAGTCGCTGTTCGGGAAGGGTCACCAGCTCACGAAGCACGCCGACCTATCGCAGCCCGGCCAGTATGCCTGCCATGAGCAGCTTGCCATCGTCGGCCCCAAGGGCCGCGTGGAACGCGTGCGCGTGCTCGGCCCGGCGCGCAGATACACCCAGATTGAAATTGCCATGACCGAGCAGTTCAAGCTCGGCGTGCATCCGCCCATCCGGGAGAGCGGCGACATCGCCGACACGCCCGGCTGTACGCTCGAAGGCCCGGCCGGCAGCGTGAAATTGGACCGCGGCGTGATTTGCGCCTTGCGCCACGTTCACATGACGCCTGAGGACGCCCTCCGCTATGGTGTTCGCGACAAGTCGTTCGTGCGCGTGCGGATCGCCGGCGACCGCGAACTGGTCTTTGGCGACGTGCTTGTGCGGGTGGACCCGAGCTTCTCGCTGGCCATGCACATCGACACGGACGAGGGGAACGCCGCCAATGTAAAAACCGGCGCGCAGGCCTACATTGATGGCATTCAGAGCGAGGGGTGAAACCGTCACAAGGTAATCACATGACAAATTCCCTTTATGCCGGCAACCGGGTCCCGCGCCATCCCCTGGGGGGCAGAGCCAGGGTCCTCCTTTGCAGCGTCTTCGGTCCGTATGCGCAAGACGATGAGTATGGCAGTCGCGTCATCAATCCCATGGAGCTGTATCACAACCAGGTGACCCGTCTGCAAGGTCCCTTTTCGCTGCGCATGTTTCACCAATCGTGGGGCCTGATGTTCATCCAGGTGAACATCGAGGCTCCCTGCACCCTGCTGGATTTCCCCACGCTCGATCGCTTCATCGAAGAGCTTCGCCGCGTGGAGTACGACGTCGTGGGCATCGGTAGCATCACGATCAACTTGTTGAAGGTCCGGGAGATGTGCCGGTTAGTGCGGCAGTACCAGCCCCGGGCGACGATCGTGGTCGGAGGTCACGCGGCCAACATTCCGGACTTGGATGGCCGCATCGATACCGACCATATTGTGCGAGGCGAGGGGGTAAGGTGGTTCCGCGAGTTCCTCGGCGAAGATCCTGACCGACCCTTCCGCCATCCGCAAATCCGTACGCGGGTCGGCGCCCGCGCCTTGGGAGAGCCGATGCCGGAAAGTCCTCGCGACGTCACCGCCACGCTGATTCCATCGGTGGGCTGTCCGCTGGGCTGCAACTTCTGCGCGACGTCGTGGATGTTCGGCGGCAAAGGGAAGTTCTTCAGTTTTTTTCCCGATGCCGCGAGTCTGTTCGACATCATGCAGCAGCTCGAAAAGTCGATCAACGCGCAGTCGTTTTTCGTCATGGACGAGAATTTCTTGCTCAGTCGCCGCCGGGCCTTGCAGATCCTGGAATTGATGCAGGAGCACGATAAGGCGTGGACCTTCTATTTGTTCAGCTCGGCTAACGCCGTGCGCAGGTATTCGCCCCAGGAACTTGTCAGCTTGGGCGTCTCCTGGATTTGGCTGGGCCTTGAAGGTGAAGACAGCCGCTATGATAAACTCCATGGCTGCGACACGTTGACCCTCGTGCGGGAACTACAGGAGCATGGTATTCGCGTGCTGGGCTCGACCATCATCGGCCTGGAGAACCACACGCCGGAGAACATCGACGGAGCGATCGAAAATGCGGTCCGCTACAAGGCCGATTTTCACCAGTTCATGCTCTACACGCCGCTGCATGGCACACCCCTGCACGCCGAGCTCTCGGAACAAGGGCGGATGCTCGACGAAGGCATCTGCCCCCACTGCGACACACATGGGCAGTACCGTTTCAACTACCGCCATCCCCACATCCACGATGGTCGAGAAACAGAGTACCTGTTGCGGGCATTCCAACGCGACTTCGACCGCAACGGGCCTAGCATGCTACGGATCGTTCGCACGGGGTTCAACGGCTGGCTGCGATACAAGCATCACCCCGAAACGCGAATACGCCGCCGTTTGCAGCGGGAATTCAAAGACCAGGCTCTCGTCTTTGCCGCGGCCGCCGTCGCCGCTCGCAGGTACTACCGGCACGATCCGGCGCTGAGAGCCAAAATGTCTGCGCTGTTCAAGGATCTTGTGCAGGAGTTCGGCGGGAAGTCGCGGCTTTATGGCACTGTGGGCGGACGCTACCTATATGAAAAGATCTGCGACGAGGAGCGGCGCCTTGCCGAGGGATGGACTTATGAGCCGCCCATGTTTTACGTCGCCAACGACGCGGCCTTGGCGCTGCCGCATTCCGGCCATCCCCCACAACGCGCACAGCACGTCACACCGCATTCGGCGCAACGGGTGAGCGGTTAGAAATAGAGTTGGGTTTGGAGTACGTAATTCCAGCCGGTCATGCCGGCATCGTAAACGGTTTGAATGGATGCGGTCGGCGAGTCGACGACGTAATTCGCCTCGCCGATCAGGCGAAAGCCGCGATTCTGCCAAGGGTGCCAGTTGAAGCCTAAGGCGTACTCGCTTGAATCCCTGAATTGGCCGAATACGGCCGACGTCCGACCGTATAGTTCAAATGTCTTGGGGATAAAGAAATAGCCCAAGCTGGCTTCGAATCCATGGTCGAACTCGCTGCTGATCGGCAAGGGACCATTGGCCGCGAAGTTGTTGAGCCAGCGGAGGAAGTACTGGGCATTGAGAGCAAACCCACGATACTTGAAACCGAAGTCCTGTGACCACATGTAGTAGTTCGCCAATTGGACCGTGACGCCAGGGGCCAAGGCCCCCGGGGCGAAAAAGAGTACGCCGTCCGAGTTGTACAGGGCGACGTTTTCGGGATTGGACAAGGGATCGGAGTCAAAGCGGTCCTCCCGCGCGCCCGTAAAGGATGTTCCGAGCCGGACGACGGGACAGTCGTGATACTCGAGATCGCTGAAGGCCATCCGCGCAGCCCCGGGGGGGCCATAGTCGCCAAGCGGTTCCCACCACCAGCTCGTCGAATACGCCATGTCCGTGTCGATCCTCGAAGAGCTGACGCCGAGTGTATTCAGCGAGTTGCCCATGTAGGCGCTGTAGAACAGGTGCTCGAAGAGTTCGCCTTCGGCCCAAACACCTTGAGTGAATCCCGGGCGGAAGTAGCTATCTGCCATGCTGCGCTCGACGCCCTCCAGGAACATAAAGTCCCGGGTGTTACTCCGTGACCCGGGTATTCCGTAGTAACCCGCGTGCAGCCTGAAACTCTTGTCGAACTCGTAACCGATGTATCCCCCCTGGATCACCGTCGCCACGGAGTTCGACGACCAAATGATCACGTTGTAAAAGAGCTTAGGGTCGAACGCGTAACCACCGAAGTAGAAAAGATTTCGGTTCGCGCTGAAGTCGTTGCGCGCGCTCGGCTCGACCGGAAGAACGTTGCCGAGGTGGTCGGTGAACGTATCCGAAGGCAATGCCTGGTTCAGGTAACGGAACTGGTTGAACAAGTTGAGTCGCAGCAGGAAGGGGACCCGGTTCGGATCGGGTGTATCCACCAACACAAACCCATCGTCGTAGCGTGTCCCGAGTCCTTTCTGAATCTGGCTGACCAAGCTGTCTGAGTCCGATGCCGGAGCGTTCGGAGCGGGGCTCGGAGCCGCATTCGGGTCGGCAAGAACGTTTTCCTGTACAACCGAGCCTGCAGGTCGTTGGAGAAGGAGGCCCTCTAGACGGGCGTTCTCCTTCTCGAGAGCTTCCATCCGCTCGGTCAGTTGCTGAATCGGATCGGGCGGCGGAGT
>JBKQWH010000093.1:0-5776 GCA_052139635.1 Capsulimonadaceae bacterium | reverse complement strand
GCTCGGGCCAGCCGCTCGTTCAGGTCGCCTGCGGAACGCCCGACAGTCGGTCGGCGAACTTGGCCTCGGCCGCGGCACGCAGGCGGGGGAGGTGCTCGGAGGGGAACATGTCCGGAGCGGGCTCATAGCCCTTGAGCACCTGGCGGGCCAGCGTCACCTTGTGGACCTCGGTGGGTCCGTCGGCCAGCCCTGAAGTGGATCTGAGTGAGGGAGAGCGAGCCGTTCGGGAGACGGTTCACCGATTTGCCGAGGAGGTCATGCGACCCGCGGGCGCAGAGCTCGACGCGATGGCCGACCCCCGCGACGTGATCGCCAAGGACTCCATCCTGTGGGAGGTGTTCAAGAAGCACCGCGCGCTGGGGCTTGACGATCTCACGGCTCCCAGCGGCGGCCTTACGCCCGCACAACAGGCGAGACTGCGCTGCATCATTAGCGAAGAACTGGGCTGGGGTGATTCGGGGCTGGCAATCAGCTTCGGCGTGGCCGGCTTCCCGCGGATGATGGCCCAGATGTCCGGGAAGCCCGAGTTGATCGAGCGCTTCAGCGCCGACGACTGTATCGGCTGCTGGGCGGGCACCGAGCCGGACCACGGCAGCGACCTGATCTACTACATGAACAGGCCGGGCACGGAGCCACCGGGCCGGCCCAACTGCATCGCGCGCAAAGACGGCGACTCCTTCGTGCTCAGCGGACAGAAGTCGGCCTGGGTCTCGAACGGAACTATCGCCAAGGCGACCGCGATGTTCTGCGCGGTGGATATGGGTGACGGGAAACGGGCCGACGGCGGGTTCCTGGTGCCGCTTGATGTGCCCGGCGTGTCGAAGGGCAGGCCGCTGAACAAAATCGGACAGCGCGCGCTGAACCAGGGAGAGATCTTCTTCGACCACGTGCGCATCCCCGCCGACTACATGGTGATCCCGCCGGAGGCGTACCCGTTCGCGACCGAAATGATCCTGAGCAACGCGAACGGGGGGATGGGCTCGATCTTCGCCGGCGTGGCGCAGGCCGCGCTCGATCTGGCAATCGACTACGCCAAGCAGCGCGTGCAGGGGGGAGTGCCGATCTTCCAGCACCAGAGCGTGAAGATGCGGCTGTTCAAGATGTTCCGGCAGGTCCAGGCAGCCAAGGCGCTGAGCCGACAGGTGACGCTGTACAACTCGATCAACGCACCCGCGATGCTGCACCTAGCAGTCGCCTCGAAGGTCACGTCGACGAACACGGCCTTCGAGGTGGCGAGCAGCGCGCTGCAAATCTTCGGCGGCAACGGGCTCAGCCGCGAGTACCCGATCGAGAAGCTGCTGCGCGACGCGCGCGCTTCGATGATCGAGGACGGCTGCAACGATCTGCTGAGCCTGAAAGCAGCCGAGAGCCTGTAGCGAGCGAGTCAACGAACGTTCGCGCAACGCAGGAGGATTGAGATCACGACTATGGAAACCGGCGATCTGAAGATCATCAGTCCCGCGGTCGGCATCACCGCCCGCATACTGTTCACCCTGATTTTCTTTCTCTCGGGCATCACGCATTTCACGTCGATGCAGAGTTACATCGATCTGATGCCGGCGGCGATTCCTATCCGCGCGTTCTGGGTGGCGATTTCGGCGGTCGTCGAGCTGGCAGGCGCCGCGATGATTCTGTTCAACTATCGTCCGCGCCTGGGCGGATGGCTGATCGTGCTGTTTCTGGTCCCGGTGACAATCGTCGTCCACGGCATCGCGATGCTCACGCTGGCCGATCCCGTGATGCGCACCGTCAACGTCTCGATGTTCCTCAAGGGGCTGGCAATGATCGCGTGCGCGCTATTCATCACTCAGTCCGGCGTTCGCCCGGTCGCCGATGCTGGTTGAGGCTGCGCTTATCTAGACGTTGACGGTGCTCATGTCGTGATAACGTCCGCCGGCGGCAAAGCCCTTGGGCGCGGCTTCCTCGATGCGGGCAAGATCGCTTTTCGACAGCTGGATTTTGGCCGCCGCAACATTCTCTTCGAGATAGGTACGACGCTTGGTGCCAGGAATCGGGACCATGTCGCGGCCCTGCGCGAGCACCCATGCGAGCGCGAGCTGACTCGGGGTAATTCCCTTCTCGCGGGCGATTTCCTTGATGCGATCGACGACCTTGAGATTCTTTTGCATATTCTCAGCGTCGAAACGGGGCGAGATTCTGCGGCGCATATCGTCGGCGGGCAAGTCGCGAATGCTTCCGCTAAGGAAGCCGCGACCGAGCGGGCTGAATGGGACGAATCCAATGCCGAGCTCGCGCAGAGTCGGAATCACCTGGTCTTCGTAGTCGCGGGTCCAGAGCGAGTATTCCGACTGTAGAGCGCTGATGGGATGGGTCGCGTGCGCGCGGCGAATCGTATTGGCGCCAGCCTCCGACAGGCCCAGGTAGCGAACTTTTCCCTTGCGCACCAGGTCGGCCATCGCGCCGACGGTCTCCTCGATCGGCACATTCTTGTCGACGCGATGCTGGTAGTAGAGATCGATGTGATCGACTCCGAGGCGCCTCAGCGACGCGTCGCAGGCGGAGCGGACGTATTCGGGTCTGCCGTTGATCGCGCGCTTGCCGTCGGGCAGGACCTGGTTGGCGAACTTGGTCGCGATAATCACGCGATCGCGGTATTGCTTGAGCGCTTTGCCGACCAGCTCCTCGTTGTGGCCCAGGCCGTAAACGTCGGCGGTGTCGAAGAAGTTGATCCCAAGCTCGACGGCGCGCTCAAGCGTCGCGACGGATTCGGCGTCGTCGCGCGGGCCGTAAAACTGCGACATCCCCATGCATCCCAGGCCCAACTCCGATACTTCGAGTCCCTGCCTACCAAGTCTTCGCTTTTCCATGACTGATGTCCCTCACGCTCATAATGACATAGCGGAATTTCGCTTGTCAGCATCCCTATGCACCGCAGGCTATCGCCAGCCCATCGAAACCAACAACCGATTCGGGCGGATTAAGTTTTGCGCAGGGACCGGGTTATGAGTTTCGCAGATGGTCGCCTGCCGTCGTTCACAACGGGCGGTGACGCTCAGTTACGGCACCAACACGACCTTACCGACGTTCTTCCCCTCCTGGAGGCGCAGGTGAGCCTCGGCCGCCTGGGCGAATGGGAAGCTCGAATCGATGTGCGGCTTTATCTGTCCCTCGCGATACAGAATCATAAGCCTGTTCATCGCGACCGGCAGGAAGGGATCGTCCCAAAGATTGCCGAGATTCACACCGGCCACGCTGCGGTTCTTGTCCATCAGACCCATCGGCGTGAATAGCGGCACGGTCACGAGCTGGCGAATCATCCGCCAGATATTGCGTGTGCTGCCGGACGACATATTGGCGAATCCAAATGCGACCAATCGTCCGGTTGGCCGCAGTAGCCGGTAACCCTTGCGCCAGTCGTTGCCGCCGAGCGCGTCAAGGACGACATCGACGCCTTGGCCGCTGGTCAGCCGCATAATTTCCATGAAGTAGTCGGTCGTGTGGTAATCAATAGGATGGGTGCATCCGTTGGCGCGAATAACCTCATGCTTTGACTTTGACGCGGTGCCGAAAGTGACGATGCCCTCGACGGTGCGGCACAGTTGGAGCACCGCGAGGCCCACACCGCCGGCCGCCATGTGGATCAGCACCGATTCTCCGGGACGAATCGAGGCGACCCGGAATAGCATCTGGTAGGCGGTCAGGTAGTTAACCGGAATGGCGGCTGCTTCTTCGAAACTCATTTCGTCGGGGATCGGAAAAGCATACGCCTTCGGCACGCAGACCTGATCAGCGTGAGCGCCGAAACGAGCGAGCACGACCACACGCTTGCCGATGAGTCCGCGATCGACCTCGGCACCGACAGCATCGATCGTTCCGGCCGCTTCGTAACCGACTACGCACGGCGGCCTAGGCGCATCGGAGTAGAGTCCCTGGCGGGCCATCAGTTCGGCGAAGTTCAACCCGCACGCGGCGGCGCTAATGCGCACCTCGCCGGGATTAGGAACCCTATCCGGAGATTCGCGAAGCTCCAAAACCTCTGGTCCGCCGTGTCGGGTAATCCAGACTGCACGCATAGAGCACCTCTGCCAGATGGGGCCGAAACGAAAGTCAGGGTTTCACAACGACGCTCATGACGCGAGGACCGAGCCGCAATCTCTCGCGCTGAGCACCGGGCTTCAAGCAGCGCTGCTCGTTATTCCCCGGTCTCTTTCGGATCGAGGAGGCAGCCGGTTCAGAGCCCTTGTATGAATTTGAGCAGCAGCTCGTTGACATCCCGAGGCCGCTCCTGCTGCACCCAATGGCCACATCCGCTGAGTACGTGCGAGCCACGCAACCCGGGCATCGTCTTGCTGAAGTTGGCGATCGCCGCGCCACCCCATTGTGTCGGCCCGTTGTCCATAGTCAAAAATCAAACTCGAACGTATTGATGATGGAGTCTCTCGAGAACCGGCATTGCGACGATGGCACCGACGGTCTGTGTGCGTCGGCAGTGGGGCGCGTCTTTGTCTAACGACAAGTGGGTTCGGACCTTATTGTAGTAGCCGGCGTAGGCTTTGAGGACGCGACGCAGATCGGCTTCGCCGAACACCAAGACGTGGTCGAGGCATTCGCGCCGGACCGAGCCAATGAGCCGCTCGACCTGTCCGTTCTGCCAGGGCGAGCGTGCCGCAGTTGGACGATTGCGTATACCCATCGCATCAACCCGCCGGGTGTACGCCGACCCGAACGCACGGTCGCGGTCACGGATCAGATGACGCGGCGCTTCGCTCCAGGGAAAGGCTTCGATCAACTGGCCTGCGATCCATTCTGCGGTCGGATTAGTGGTCACGGCGATCCTCGCCAGCCGCCTTCGGGCGTGGTGGAGGATCCTCCGACCGCATCATCAGCATCCGCCCCGGACGGCCGGGAGAAACGGAGCTCGCCACCATCCGTCCGAGACCGCGATAGAGCCAGTCGCTGCGATTTGCCGTTGCGTTTGCCGAGAACGAGATCGGCGTATCGTTCGTCCCATTCGTGACGCCCTTCGAGATACGGGGTACTCTCGATACCGACGCCTCACCGCGGAGATTCCGAATTCACACATCAAAGTGCGGCTCGCTGGATTTGTTGGTATAGCAAGTTCCCTGCCAATATGAACGGCCGGAACATACGCGAGCGGCGGGCACGCAAAAATTAGTGCTTTGCGAGAAGACTCGAAAGATCGCGTCGTCAGCGCAGTCAGATGGTCAATTGAGTCCGATGCGCGGCGTTAAGGGTGCGAGAGTAATTGCGGTACTCGTCCTCTCCGCTTTACGAGCCGCCGGGTTTCGGAGCCCCAAGCCCCACTCGATCATATCGGCGGTTCGACGTTTCGCCTCTCCTAGGCGCTTGAGATCTTCCGGCTTCGGTGTCATCGATGCCGACTCGGCGCTCGGATACGTGTAAGTTACCGTCTTGATCGTGCCGGTGAACGCATTGGGAACCTTGTAGTTGGCATCGACCGCGGTCAAGGTGTCTTGTCCGATGGAAAGCCCATCGTCCCACGGCCAAAGGAACGGGACTGTATGCTCTATGCGATGGGTGTCGAGGAGCTTACCGTCCACCGAGAGAGTTCCCACGCCGCCTTTTCCAAAGCCCCCACCGTCGTACTTGAAGTCAAACGTAACAATGTGTTCGCCCGCACCCACAGTTTCCGCACCTTTCCATCGCTCCGTAAGAACACCCAACAGGTTGTAAGAGAAGACCGGGCGGCCACCTTGCAGGTACATCGAATAGCCGCCGAACTCTCCACCCATTGCCACCAGCACACCGTTGGCGCCTCCCGACGGGACGACTA
>JBKQWH010000092.1:0-2862 GCA_052139635.1 Capsulimonadaceae bacterium | reverse complement strand
GAGAACGTCCTCCGGACGAAAGAGGAATCGCTTCTTCTCCGCAGTTTGGTTGCGGCTATGCCGCGCTGTGAGAATTACCCATCAAGGAGAAGATGTCCCTGTCCTGATCTTCTTTCGATCTATCGCGTCCATCGTCCGTCAGAGGGCTCGCTCGGCGACGGAAACGGTCAGGGCGCCCGGATGGGTATACTGATTCGAGAATACTGAAGTCACTGCGACGGTCGAGGACAAGCGTTTCCGCACCCATGGCCGTACTGGACCTATCCAACCGAATAATCCAGCCGCCACCCCCGCCACGAACGAGCAAGGTCCGGTGGCATCCGTGGAGGCGCCTGGTGCAGATCACATGCGCCGCCCTCTTTGTGCTGTTGCCACTCACGAACGGAATGCGTGCAGACCTTCACCGCGGCGTGTTTTACTTCGGCGGACGAGAGCTTGGCACAGGCGACGGGATGATGGTCTTCTGGTGCGGGATGCTTGCCCTCTGGGGTCTCGTCACCATGTCGTTCCTCTACGGCCGCCTCTGGTGCGGCTGGCTTTGCCCGCAAACCGCGGCGAGCGATTTCTCGGAATCCATAGACCGTCGCTTAAAGAAGGCCTTGCGCGCCAATCGAGGCGGAGTGCGCCGGAACCTTGCCCGGCTACTCCGGGTTGTCATTGTGTCAGGTATCGCGCTTGCAACCGGCATTGTGCTGGTGAGCTACTGGCTTGCGCCGGACGCGGTGATAACGGCGACACGGAATCCGGGGAGCGATATCCCGGCGGCCCTGGCCGTTTACTCTCTGGCCGCGGCGCTCGCCGCCGATATGCTCTGGGTCCGGAGGAAGTTCTGCACCGATGTGTGTCCCTACGGCGCTCTGATCGGGACGCTGGCCGACCGTAACACGCTCGCCGTGCGCTACCTTGATGAGCGCGACAGCGAATGCATTCGGTGCGGGAAGTGCGAGATCGACTGCCCGATGGGCATCGACATCAAGAAGGGTGTCGGCCAGTACGCCTGTATCGGCTGCGGAGAGTGCGTCGATTCGTGTAACGATGTGCTCGGGCGCCGCGGCATCGCCGGCCTCATCGAATACCGCTACGGCCTCGATCCGGACCGCGGAACCCGTAAGCTCAGCGGACTTCAGCGCCTTGGCCTCTGGGACAACCGGCGCCTCGCGGTTGTGGCAGCTCTCGGCGGATTTGCCGTGGTCGCCCTGTGGTCGGTTTTCGGCCGCCTGCCGATGGCGGCCAATGTCACAGCCAACGGGGCTGTCGTTCGGAACGCCGGGGAGGTCTTTAACACCTATACCTTAATGGTGGAGAACGGCAGCGCGGACCGCGAAACCTACACAGTAACACTTGCGGGAATACCGGGTCGAGTGGCAGCGCCGCCCGGCCCGATCGTCGTCGACGGACGCGGTAGAGTCCGCGTTCCGCTGACGCTGGCCGCACCGGCGTCGGCACTCATCGCCGGCGGGACAGAGGCGTATGTCACGGTGGCATCGTCGAGAGAGCATGTGCGCATCCCGCTCATCTTTTACACCCCGCGTTGAAGCGTCGGGTTATTACCTATTAGCTATCTTCTATTTTCTAAGGACCTAACATGGCACGTTCCTGGAGTAATCGCAAAGTGACGGACTATCCGAGCCCCGCCGTCATGGCCGGCAATCGACGATCGATTGCGCACCCGCTGACATTCGCCCTGATCGGCGTCGTCATCTTCTTTATGGGACTGATGATCTACGTCACGGTGCGCCAGGAAACGAACCCGCCCCGTGAGCAGGTGCAGAACAACTTCGCACAGCCCGACGAGGAGAAGTAGTGGCCGCGGAGAATGACGACGCCTCGACGCAAGGGACCGCCGTTGTCGATGCGGACAACGTCAGGCCGGCCTGCGACCTCTGCGGACTGACCGCACACCGTCCCCGCTATGCAAACGTTGGCGGCGCGCGCCGCATCTTCTGCTGCGGCGGATGCGAGCAGGTTTACCACCTACTGGTGGAAAGCGGTCAGCATGAGCCGGGCGGCGACTTCCGCGCATCCCCCCTCTACCAGCAGTGTCTGGCTATGGGCCTGATTGCACGGCCCGATGCCGTCGACCTCGAACCACCGCCGCCGGCCGCCTACACTCCGATCCTGAATGCCCCGGCATCGAGCGCCTCTTCCGCCCGCAGCGACATCGAGGCCACCCGCGATACGGCCCTCCATGTCGGCGGCATGTGGTGTACGTCCTGTGCCTGGCTGATCGAGCACGCCGTCGCGCGGCAGCGCGGCGTAACCGGTTGCAGGGTCTTTTTCGCGTCGGACACGGTGCGGATCACATACCGGCCGGCGCGGACGTCGGAAGAGGACCTCCTCGGCATCATCCGCGGTCTCGGCTACACGGCCGAGCGCTATACCGACGCCGGCGGGGCGAAGGACACCCCGGCCGCACGAGCCCGACGCTCCGATTTCATCCGGGCCGTGGTCGCGATGGTCTTCGCCGTCAATGCCGGCATGTCGAGCATGGCGCTGTACGTCAACTACTTCGAGAAAATCGGGGCGACGGCGTCGTACCTCCTGCCGAGGTGGGTATTTCTCCTCTCACTGCCGGTGCTGGCCGCCGGACTGCCGATGTTCCGGCGCGCCTGGGAATCGACACGGCGCGGAACGGCCACCATGGAGACGCTGGTGACTCTTGGCTCGCTGACCGCGTTCGGCTACAGTATCTGGGTCATGCTTCACAACGGCACGCGCGTCTACTTCGACACGGCGGATATGCTGATCGCCCTGATCCTGATCGGAAAACACGCCGAATCCGGTGCGCGCGGGGACGCGACGAGCGCTATTTCTCTCCTCTATGGGCTGCTCCCCCGAAAGGCAGTCGTACGGGCAGCCGAT
>JBKQWH010000091.1:0-32422 GCA_052139635.1 Capsulimonadaceae bacterium | reverse complement strand
TTCCGACGGTCCCGACGGCATGACGCGGATTCTGTGGAGCAATGCCGGTGGCGCGGCTTCGATCTGGAGCATGAACGGCGCCACGGGCGCCTTCACGCAGGACTCGTTCGGGCCGTTCGGCGGGTGGTCGGCGACGGCCATTTCCGTCAATGCCGCCAACACGACCCACGTGCTCTGGACGAGTACGAGCGGCGCTGCATCGCTCTGGAACCTGAACCTGTCGACGGGCGCATTCACCCAGAATGGGTACGGCCCGTACGCGGGTTGGTCGGCGGCGTCGATTGCGGACAGCGCCGACGGAAACACGCAGGTCCTCTGGGTCGACGGCGGCGCGTCGTCGATCTGGGACGTCAATGATGCGACGGGCGCGTTTACGCAGAACTCCTACGGCCCCTTCGGCGGCTGGGCCGCAACGGCGATCAGCGCGTATCCGTAAGGATCAGCAAACAGAAGATAGCAAATAGCGAAAGCGCCGGCCCCGCCCGCGTCAAGCGGGCGGGGCCGCGTGGCGCTCTGGAGCATAAGCAACAGAGCGTACATCTGTCATCCCTCGTTGCCGACATCCACCGTCGAGCCCAAATATTTCCCTTGACATGCCTTGTCGTCGGTTGTATAATGCAACCAGATGAACAAATTCGAGCGTGCGACGTCGTCCGATCGCAGCAGCATCGCCGGAGGGATCTTATGCACCATTTAGTAAACTACAAGAGATGGCTCAGGCTAACGGTAGTTCTGGCCATGTGCCTCGTTACGGCAAGTGGAGCACGTGCGCAGTTTTTCCCCGTGTACTACTTCAACCCCCCGGGCAGCGTCACTCCCGACGGCTCGACTCCCGACAGCAGCTTGGTGCAGGGGAATGACAGCAGCTTCTATGGGACCACGTGGTTCGGCGGCGCCAATAATGACGGCACTGTCTACAGAATCACGCCTGACGGCGCGGAAAGCGTCCTGTACTCGTTTAGCGGTCCGGACGGGCAGTATCCGGCGGGCATTGGCGGCATCAGTGGCTGGCCGGCTACCGGCGCCTTGATAGAGGGTACCGACGGCAACTTCTACGGTTGTACGAGCGGCGGCGGCGCGACCGGCTGTGGAACGGTCTTCCAGATCACCCCGGGCGGCGCGCTCACCACTCTGCACTCGTTCAGCGGACCGGACGGAAGCACCCCGAACGGCAACCTGATACAGGGGATCGACGGCAACTTTTACGGTACCACGTTGGAAGGCGGAGCGGCCGGGCTCGGCACGGTGTTCGTGATAACTCCCGCCGGCAACATTACGACCGTGCACTCCTTTAGCGGGCCGGATGGGTCAATGCCCGGGGCCGGCCTGCTGCAGACTGCGGACGGGAGCTTGTATGGGTCCACTTGCGCAGGCGGCGCCAACTACCAGGATTCCATTGGCGGCGAGGGTACGATCTTTAAGATCAGCCCGTCGTTTTCTCTGACGACCGTGTACTCGTTCAGTGGTCCGGATGGGAGCGGGCCCAGTGGCAGTCTGATACGGGTGAGCGACGGCACCATCTACGGAACGACGTTTACCGGCGGCGCCTACGCGTCCGGTACGGTCTTCCAGATTCCCGCCGGCGGTGTGCTGAGCACCCTGCACTCGTTCAACGGATCGGATGGGCTCAACCCGGAGACAGGAGTGATACAGGCGAGCGACGGCAACCTCTATGGAACCACATACGGAGGCTACGCGTACAATTGCGTCACACTGGGTAACGGCACGGTCTTTCAGCTTACCCCGAGAGGGCATCTAACAACGGTAGTATGCTACGGTAGATCACAACTGATGTATAACCTCTCCGGCGTGATACAGTCCAGCACCGGCTTACTGTACTGGACTACCGCCGGTGGCGGCAACACGCAAGAAAGCAGCGCCGGTTATGGCACGGTTGACGCCCTTGACCTCGGACTGCCACTTCCGGCGCCTTCCAGCCCGCTTGGCCTTGTTGCCAGTGCCGGGAACGCGCAGGTCGCGCTAGCCTGGTCCCCAACTTACAACGCATTGGGTTACAACGTCTATCGCTCGACGACATCCGGTGGCGAGGGCGCGACGCCTTACGTGACGGGCAGCACGACAAACTCGTTTGTCGACACCAGCGTCACAAACAGCGTTACATACTACTACACGGTTGCCGCGACCAACAACTATGGCACATCGGCGCAGAGCAGTGAGGTTATGGCGACACCGGAGGCGGTGACCCACATCCTTTGGTCGAATCCGAACGGCGCAATGGCGCTTTGGAACTACAACCCGACTACGGGGGATGTCACACAAAACTCATACGGCCCCTTCCCGGGGTGGACAGCCACGGCCATCGCCGACGGCCCCGACGGCTTGACGAGGGTTCTTTGGGTCAACGCGAGCGGAGCGGCGTCGATCTGGAGCGTAAACGGCGATACGGGAGCATTTACACAGAACTTGTTCGGGCCTTACGACCTGTGGACGGCGACCGGATTGTCGGTCGGTCCGGACAACACCACGCACGTCGCGTGGACGTCGGCCTGGGATTCGGTTTCGCTTTGGAACTACAACACATCCACAGGCGCATTCACCCAGAACAGCTACGGCCCCTTCGCAGGATGGCTGCCCGGCGCGATTGCCGTCGGGCAGGACGGCGACACACGGCTGCTCTGGAACAACCTGAACAACGCCGTCTCCGTCTGGAACGTGGACAATACGAACGGACTGTTCTCGCAGAACACGTTCGGGCCGTACTGGTGGACCGCAACGGCCGCCTCGGTCAACGGTGACGATACCACCCACCTGTTGTGGACGTGCATAAACGAGCCCGCATCGCTGTGGAACTACGACACGGAGACCGGGCAGTTCACGCAGAACGGCTACGGTCCATTTAAGGGTTGGACGCCTGCCTCCATCGCCGACGGACCCGATGGCAACACGCAGGTTCTCTGGAACAGCGCAGCCGGCGCGGCCTCGATCATGGACGTGGACAACGTCGCTGGAACGTTCACCCAGAACACCTTCGGTCCATTTAACGGATGGACGGCCGTCGCTATCAGCGCGTATCCGTAGGGATCAGCAAACAGCAGAGAGCATATAGAAAACAGCAAGAGTGCGGGCCCCGTCCGCGTCAAGCGGGCGGGGCCCTTGCAGCAGCGGGCGCAGAACAACAGACTCAACGCTTGACAAGAGCGGAGCGGCACGGTATCTTAACGCATGCCAAGCGCGACTTATGCCGCGAGGTGGGTGCTCCCGGTGGACGGTGAACCGATCGTGGACGGCTGTGTCGTCGTCGAGGACGGTCTCATCGTCGACGTCGGCTCTCGCCCGCGCGGTGGCCGGGGTGGGGTCGACCGGGACTTCGGCGAAGCGGTCATTCTGCCGGGTTTCGTGAACGCGCACACGCATCTCGAGTACACCATCCAGCGAGGCTTGTTCGAGGACCTTCCCTTCTTCCCGTGGATCCGCGCCCTGACAGCCTCCAAGGCCCTCATTGACGACCACGGCTGGGCCACGTCGGCTCGGCTAGGGGCCCTCGAATGCATTCGCGCGGGTATCACGACGGTCGGTGATAACACAGACTGTGGCGTAACTCCGAGGATTGCGGACGAGTCGGGCCTGCGAGCCCTGGTGTTCCAGGAGGTGTTTGGAATCGACGATCGGGAACCGACTGGGCCGGTGATTGCGGCGCTGCGCGACAAACTGCAGGCTCACCGGCGTTTCGAATCGGTCAGGGTTCGTCTCGGGGTTTCACCGCACGCGCTTTACACGGTTCGTCCGGCGCTTTTTGCGGCGCTTAACGCCGACTCGGACTTGTCTATGCTTCCATGGAGCATCCACATTGCCGAATCGCCGGCCGAATCGGAACTGACGGAGTTCGGCTCCGGTCCGTTTTCAGATATGTTTCGGCGGCGGGGCATCGACTGGCATACGCCGGGCATGAGCCCAACCGCCTACGCGGCGGACGTGGGCGCCCTGCGGCCCGGAAGCCTTGCTGTCCACTGCGTCCATCAGTCGCCGGCCGACATCAGCGCCGTCCGGGAGCATGGCGCTGCCATCGTGCACTGTCCCAAAAGCAATGGAAAGCTCGGGGCGGGGATCGCGCCCCTCGCCGAGTGGCTGCGGTGTGACGACCTCTGCGTCGCCCTCGGAACCGACAGCGCTGCTTCCAATAATACGCTCGATATGTTCGAAGAAATGCGATTGGGCCTGCTGCAGCAGCGCGCGGTTTGCCGGGATGTAAGCGCCGTGGCAGCTCAGGACATGATCCGGATGGCCACCTTGAACGGAGCGCGTGCGCTCGGGATGGGTGAGACAGTGGGGTCGCTGACTCCGGGCAAGCGGGCGGATCTGATTGCAGTCCGCCTGGACAGTCCCAACACGACGCCACCCTCCGATCCGTACGCCGCGCTTGTCTATAGTGCCCGTGCCGGCGACGTGGCGTTTGTCCTGTGCGACGGCACGGCGCTCTATGACTACGGCGCCTTCGTTTCTCTCGATTCGCACCGAGTTCTGGCGGACGCCCGCAGCGTGCATCAGGAAATGGTCAACGCAATTGCTCGCGAATGTTGAGGAGACCTTGTGAGAAAGACTGCAAAACCGCTCGTCGAGGAAAAGCAGGAATCTACCGCCGGTCCGGCCGCCGGCATCGTAATATTCGTGGTTGCTGCGCTTATCACGGCCTATCTATTCGCCACCAATGGCGACTTCAAGCCGATCGAGACGTACTGGTTCATTAACGACGGCCTCTGTTTGTGGGTGCCGCTGATGGTGATTCTGTTTGTCCTGCGCGAAGAGCCAGGCCGGTTCGGGATGCAGCGCGGCGATGCTCGCCTGGGGTTGAAGTGGGCGTTGATCTGCTGGCTGTGCATGCTGCCGTTCGCGGCTCTAGCGTCGACCTGGGCCGACTTTCGCCTGTACTATATCGGCCACCTCTCCAGTAACCTGTGGGGCTTCGGCTCGATTGTCCCCTACGGCCGGTTTGCGCACACGGTCAATCCACATGCCTTGCTCTACTACGAGCTTGCTATGGGTTTTTACATGTTCTGCTGGGAGTTCTTCTTTCGCGGTTTCCTGCTGTTCGGCCTGGAACGCACGCGGCTCGGGAGTGTTGGCGCGGTCATCGTGCAGACGATCCCGTTCGTTCTCCTGCACTGGCTACCCACACCCGGCGCATCGAAGCCACTGGACGAGATTATCGGCTCTGCGATCGCCGGGCCGATCCTCGGTATCCTTGCACTGCGGACCCGATCCTTCCTCTACGGGTTCCTCGCGCACTGGGCTGTCTCACTAACGTTCGACCTGCTAGTTCTGCGGCCGTTTATTTTGCATCATGTTGGGTAAAATAAATAGGATGTTGCGTTTGCCTGAGGTCGAACGCGGCGGTGTTCGCCTGCTCTGATCGAGAGACACGGTGACCGGAGCCGGCGCCGGAGCGAAGCGACGGGGGCGGACATGACGCCCTCCATATAGGAGTGCGCGGCGGAAAACAACGCGGGTGTGCTCACCCGAACCGTAGCGCTTGGGCCTCATCATAAACCATCGGAGGGATGTTGATGGATAATATTCGTATTGAGACTAACGTCCGCCATGTCAACGGCGTTCCTGTCCTTGACGTTTCCGGGGAGATCGATATCTATACGACCCCGCAGTTCAAGGAATCCGTGACCGGAGCCATTGACGAGGGGGCCTCCACGATTGTAATTAATATGGCCGGCGTCGAGTATATGGACAGCAGCGGCTTCGGCACCCTCCTTTCCGCCACCAAGCGGCTGCGTCCAATGCACGGTTCTCTGAGGCTCTACGGCTGCAACGATGCCATTACTCGCATGCTGCAGATCACGCGTCTGAATACGATTTTTGGTGTCTACGAGTCCGAACAGGACGCTCTTGCCGATTTCGGGGACGCGCCTGCGTCTGAGCCCGCCGCCAACGCCGCGGCTGTTGCTTGAACCCGCCAAATCATAGATGGACCTGAAAGCCGCCCATTCCGGGCGGCTTTCGTCATGTGTCGATCTTTCACAGCCGGGACACCCGGCAGGCAACACGACACACGTAGGCAGTGAAACGGAACCCGATCGATTATTTCATGGGAATAGTGTCCGTTCGGCATGGTATGTTAACACTAGCAGCTAAGCGGCCAGTCCTGTCTTTATGATGTGAGACGGCGCGGGTAGCGGCGGGAGATACGGAATCATGTCAGGAATGGCCCTGAGCGCACTGATCGTTGATGACACGGAAGAGCAGGCCGACGTTCTGCGAGAAGAGCTGGCGAGCCGCGGGTTTTGTGTCCATGGAGACCGCGTCGACGGTCGTGGCGACCTTGTGGCCGCCCTGCAGTCACAGCCGTGGGACGTTATCCTGTGCGCCGACCGGCTCAGCACGCTCAGCATTCCTTCGGTACTCTCACTCGTGCAGGAGTTGAGCCCGGAGACGCCTGTGTTGCTGATCGAAGGCGCCTGTGCCCCCCCGCCGCTTCCCGCGGAGCGTTCCACCCACACTCCGGCCGAAAATCCGCCGGACCATTTGCCTAACCCTACCGCGGGTAACCCGCCCGATCGCCAATCGCAATGCGGTCCGGACTTTGCGGCAATGGCAGATCAGAGTGTGGCCGGATGCATCGCCGAACGGATTCCGGTGGAGCACCTTGCCCTGCTGGTCCCCGTGGTTGTCCGTGAGCTTCGCAAGACGCAGATGGCTCGGCTTGGGATGGGGCCGAGTATTCTCGACCGACGGTCCGACTACGATCCGCTCACCGGAGTGTTTAGCCGGCATACGGTTACGGGCCGGCTCCTGGGAGACGTGGACCGGGCTCGCGAAACCGGCAAGAAGGTCGCGGTACTGTTTATCGACATCGACGGATTCGTCGACGTTAACGAATCCTTCGGATACGCGGCGGGCGATCGTGTATTGCAAGTGGTTGCGCAGCGACTTTTGGAGCGAACCGGCCGTCGTGGGGTTGTTGGTCGGTGCCGGGGCGACCAGTTCATGGTTACACTCCTCGACTTCGACCGGGCCGACGTCGCGGCGGCGCTCGCACTGGAAATCCTCAATGCGGTCTCCGAGCCGATCATGATCGAGGAAGTCATGCTCGACAATCGTGAGGCGATGACGCCCGGGCCCTTTGACGATTTCGAACCGGATGCGGGCGGCCAAAACGCGCGGGACGTCGAATTGTTTCTTACGGCGAGTATCGGCGGCAGTATCTACCCCGACGATGCGCTCGACGCCGACAGCTTGCTGCGCCATGCCGACGCCGCTTTTCGCATCGCCAAGGAGCGCGGAGCGTCGAGCCGATTCTTCCGTGCGGCCGAGCATGGTCCCGATCCCGCACGGGCTCGTATTGCGGCGTTTCTACGGCACGCCGTTGACCGTAGCGAGTTTGTGCTGCACTTTCAGCCGCAGATGCACATTCTCACCGGCCGTCTGGCTGCTTTTGAGGCGCTTGTGCGGTGGAACCATCCGGACCGCGGTCTCATCCCACCCGGCGCCTTCCTGCCGCTCGCCGAACAGAATGGCCTGATTGTACCGATCGGCGAATGGGTACTCAAGGAAGCCTGTCGTCAGGCGAATCGATGGGAACGAGCCGGTACTCCCGTGCGAGTGTACGTGAACCTTTCCGCGCGACAGCTTGACGCCGGCAATCTGGTGACGCGGGTATGCGAGATCATTCGCTCGTCGGGTGTGCGCAGCGAGCTGCTCGGCCTCGAGTTGACGGAGACCGCGCTCATGCATAGCGAGTCCGAATACCGCTCGCTTGCCGATCTGGGGGCCCTCGGGATCACCATGGCGATCGACGATTTTGGGGTGGGGGTGTCCCTGCTGTCTCTGCTTCGCCGAATGCCCGCAACGACCGTGAAAATCGATCGAAATCTCATCGCCGGCCTGCCGTATGGCGGCCAGGACAGGGCGATGGTCCTGTCTATCATACAGCTCGCCCATGCCCTTGGCCTGATCGTGGTTGCCGAGGGTGTGACGTCGCACCAGCAGCTTGACGTACTCCGGGATATGGGCTGCGACATTGCCCAGGGCTTCCTGATCAGCGAGCCGGTCACGGCCGATAATGCCGGCGAGGTGCTGCAACACTGGCAGCGTGCGGATTCCTGGCAGCAGATCCCCGACAGGCTGCGAACAGCGCGGCCATACGGGGTTCGAAGTTAGCCGGCGCCCTCGAACCACCGCACTTTCGCATTATCCTGCCAAGCATCATTCACGCGCATAGATCCGACCGTCGATTGCAACTACCGCGGCTTTCGCGGGGTGGGCCGTCCGAACGGAGGCCTTTGAGGACGCGGTCCGCCGGAATATGGCGGCCGGGAGGGGCCGTCCTGCCGGGGCGGGCGTGATGGGCCATCGGCGCTATGGGGACGCGTGCCTCCGGCGAATGGTGGTCGCGAGCCGCCGGGGAAGGGTGGTCGCGGCGCCCTGGACGGACCGTCGGATTGCGGTGGACGCTGCGGCCCGGAATACGGCGGCCTCGGCGGTCGTAGCGGCCCCTCGGAATACGGCGGTCTTGGCGGTCGCGGTGGACCGCCGTACGGTGGTCTGGGTGGGCCTCCCGCAAATGGCGGTCGTGGCCGGGACGGACCGTCGGCGTATGGCGGACGCTGCGGACCCTCGGAATACGGTGGTCTTGGCGGTCGTGGCGGACCCCCGTACGGTGGTCTGGGTGGACCTCCGGCGAATGGTGGTCGTGGCCGGGACGGACCATCGGCGTAAGGTGGACGCTGCTGCCCCTCGGAATACGGCGGTCTTGGCGGACCCCCATACCGTGGTCCGGGTGGACCTCCGGTAAACGGCTGGCGCTGCTCGCGTGGCGGCCCATCAAACCGCGGAGGCCGAGGCGGACCTCCGTCAAACCGCGGCTGCCCGGGTCGCGGCGAATCTTGTTGATAAGGACGGCGCGGCTGATTCGGCGGACGTTCCGCGTCGACCGGCTGCAAGGAATGGGAGGCAGCCGGCGCGGAATAGTCGAGTGCGTGGCCCTGGCGCAGGATCTCAAATCCGATGATAGCGGCCGCAGCCGCTGTGCCAAGCGATTGGGCATGAGCCGCGCCGTAGGGAATTCTGAGCGTCAGGTCGGCCCGGTCGCGGAACGAGCGGGTCACGCCGCGCTTCTCGCCTCCGATCAGCAAAAAGAGCGGCTCAGTCAGCCGGCAGTCGTAAACCGGCGTGGCGATCGGGGATTCATCCGCGCAGGCAATCACGAATCCATGGCGCTTCGCGACTGCGGCGGCTTCCTCGGCGCTTTCCGCCAACGCTGTTGGGAGCATTTCCGAAGCGCCCGCCGATGCACGCGCCACAACGCTCGCCGCCGAGAACCAGTTGCGCGGACGTACCACGAGCCCGGCTGCTCCGGCGGCGTACAGCGACCTCAGGGCGGCGCCGAAGTTGTAAGGATCTTCGACACCGTCGATCATGACGAACCATCCGCCGGCGGACCGGGCGCTGGCGGCGAGTTGTTCGATGGGTATGAACCGGCGCGCGCCGGCCAGCGCTGCGATGCCGCCGTGGCTCTCGCCGGAAGCGACCGCGTCGATTTCGGCCGCGTCGACGCGGTCGATTGGGATGGAGTTGCGCTGAGCTTCGCGAAGCACGCGCTGGATCGCCGGGTCCTGCTTATCGGCGCGGACGAGGATCTTCGAAATCGGACGGCTCCCGAAAACAATGGCCGCCATAACCGAGATCGAGCCCTCGAGGACAACTTGTACGTCTAATTCTTCGGCTTGCATGGAGCGCATAGTACCCGATAATCGTGGATAGTGAAGAGTGAACCAATAAGAGTTAGTCGTCGGTGCGCGGCGCCGCGACCCGAACCCACCACTGACGACGTGTTGCTTTCGACAAATCATCCGCGTCAGCGCCGTGGCATCTCGCGTAGCCCCTTTCTCGCCGGCTCGAACTTCGATCGGCCGACATTAATGCGAACTTTCGACTATTGATCAACGCATTCGCATGAAAACTGTATGAAAATTACGATTTGGGGACGGGTGAGACGATTGGCCTCATCTGTGTGACAACACGCCAAATCTATGGTAAAGTGGTGTAGAGGAACCGCGAACAATGCAAACATATAAGCACGCCATTGTGCGAAATTTGAGTTCCAATCTTGCAGGCCGGGTCGCGACAATCGGGCGGCAGAACCGCTTCATGAGCCGCGGGGCCGCGGTGGTGGAACTGTGCCTGAGCCTCATAATCCTTATACCACTATTGTTTGCCACTATTCAAATGTCTTACATTATCGATGCGACCAACACGATATCCCAATTGTCCTACATGGTTGGAAGATACGCGGCGTCGCACGGCCGTGAAAACGTGCCGACAGATGAAGCGGATGCGGATTATGACGACACGCAGGAGGGTTCGGTGCTGTATGCGGCTTACGTGGCCTGTTCCAACACGCTCATCCCGTACGGCAAGGGAAGCGTTACGGGCAGCAGCAACTCGTACGCCACGGTAAACTCGAAGGGCGCCACCTTCACCATACTCTACAAGTCCGCCAGTTCCGGTGCGACCGAGGCCACGGCGAGTGTTCGCAGTCCTGGAGACTCCGTGACCGTGACCGTAACATACAACATGATGAACCATATCTTCATGAGTGGAATGCCCGGAATCACCGGCATGATTTCCAATGGCGCTGCCAATGTCACGCGGATTTGCCATATTATCCTGATCCAATAACGGAGAGCGTCTATGAACAGCTTATTCAAACTGCACGGGTTGGCGGAGCGGCGGAAGCGCTGCCGGCGTGGAGTCCTGATGCCGGAGTTTGTGCTTAGCGTCGCCGTGTTGATCACGATGCTGTTGGCGATCGTTCAGTACGGGATCATTATGTTTAATGTCAACGCACTCAACCATGTGGCGCGCGAGACTGCTCGCTATGCGGCGGTTCATGCGGCGGAGAGCACATCGGACGACGCTGCCACAGACCCGGTAAGCATCCGTGGCGAACTGTCGCACCTGTGTTCGGTGAGCCCGCTCAACTATAATTACATTTTGAACACTGCGTCAACTGCGTCGCCATCGCTTGTAAGCAACCCGAACGATCCCGGCGTGGCTACCACATACACGGAACGGGCCTATGGAAACCTGTTGACGATCACTATTCAATACAACATGGCGAAAGTTGTCTTCTTCAAGCCGGCCGTTGCCGGCCTTTCCAACTGGGGAACATACACGGTCTATTCGACAACGATGATTGATATCCCTCAGGTTCAGTAAGGAGTATAGAATGTCTGCGTTTCCATATCGACGTCGCCGGCAGTTACAGCGGGGCGCTATACTTGTCTGGACAATTCTCGCTCTCACGGCCATGATGGCGGCTTGCGCACTGTCGGTGGACGCCAGCTACTGGTACGAACAGCGCGCGGAGATTCAGCGTGTCTCGGACTGCGCCGCCCTTGTGTACGCGTGGACGGCGGCCAATCAGAATCAGGTCAACGCACAGACAGCATTTAACACGATTATCGCGGAATATGGCTTTACATCCGGTGGGACAAACACGGTTACGCCGGACTACGAGGGGAACCCCTACTGGTACCACGTCCACCTCGCCAAAACCATCCCGCCGATCTTCGGCGCCGTCGGGAAATCGATCACGCGATCCATCGACGCCGCGTCGACGGCCGACTATAATGTGCCGCTGTTGCCGGGTAACGACCCTCTGTATTACGGCGTCGCGAATGCGAACATCCCGGTTGTCCTTCAGGTGAACGGCCCGACGGATGCCATTCAGGAGGGCGACAACTACAGCTCGGAGACGGGGGTTAACGGCGAGCCGAATCCCCTCCACACCGGTTTTCTCGGCTATGACTTTTTGATAACCGTTCCGGCGAACTACTACGCCACGTTTGGCAGCTCCCTGCAAGTACAGATCTACGATCCGCAGTGCTACAATGAGAACAGCGACGATACCCAGTGGCCGGACCTTGACCTGATCCGGGACAGCGCTTCCAGCTTCACTTTTAGCCTGGAGGATGTCAACTACAACGTGCTGGCGACGGCCACCTACACGATGCCGTACAGCACTAGCTCGAACTACAAGAACGCCTGGATTACGCCGAGCGGCTTCACGGTTACGCCCAATAACGGGACCATAACTTATTATCATGTGTTTGTCCAGGCAACCGCCGGTGAGAGCCAGAACGGCTTCCTACTGCGGGCGGGACCGCCGGATTCGAACCTGAACACGGGCGCCACGTGCAACTCTAGCGGCACACTCACCACGGCGGACTACTTCTCTTCAGCCGATCCGATCTACTCAACGTCGTGGTATACGAGCAACAATGGCGGCTACACATATAGCGCGTTTCATGCGCTGTCCGCGGCCGCCCAGGAGGCGAGCGGCAGCGCGTTTTATAACAGTAACTCCGCTATTAGCGGCCTGGTAACCTGGCACCAGAAGTGGGCCGACCAGGGCACCATGACAAACTCGTCGACGACGATTGCCGAAACCGACAGTCCGGCGACAGCGTCTCCCGATCTCACGAATGTGACGGTGGCGGCCGTCGGCGTAATCCCGATTATCTTTACCAACAACGGCACGGCTAAGTTGATAATGGGATCTGTCCCAACCGGTTCGACAAGTATCACTATCACGGATTTCGACGCCGGCGATGAGGGCACAACCACCAAGGCCCTGTACTATGAATGCTCTTCCCTCGCGGACTCAACGCAAAGCGACGGCCTCGAGCACTTCGCCGGAAACCTGACCGGCGACGGGCTCAGCTACACGCAGACAATAACGCTCCCGAGTAACTATACGACCGGGATCTGGACCGCCCAGTACACGTCGTCGGTGATGGACATGTCTACCTGGCAGGTCACTTACGTCGGACCGGCCACGGCGGGCGTGGCCGGAGACGTCGGCCTGATCTCGACAACAACGGAAGGATTGGACTGATGGGAGTTGGAAATCGAACGCTCCTCCAGCCACTTCGCCGCCCGGTTCGTCGCCGCTACGGCGTTACGGTTCGAGAAGCGCGCACGGCAAAGTTGCTGATTGTGTGGGCGCTCGGGATCGCCGCACTTGCCTACATGGCGCAGTCTGGCCCGGGAACGCCCGGTTCCGCGGCCCCAGCCCCGGCAGCATCGACGGCGAGTGCGACCAGCGGGCTCGGCTGGAATCTGGCGGATGCACGCAGGGCGCACCCAACTCAGCTTCTCCGACTCGCGCCCGCGCCGGAGGCGTTTCAGTTGTCATTCCCCGGATGTGACGGTCAGGCGGTCACGTACCGGTCCGACGGCCGTGTACTGTCCGCATGGCTGATTAAGCCAAATATGGCCGGCCTCCACCCGGGGATCGTTTATTGCCACAGTGGATACGCGCTCACTCCCAACGACGTCCGGGCCGTGCGGCCGTTTGTCGACGCCGGCTACGTTGTGCTGCTCCCGTCATATCGCGGTGAAAACGGCAACGAGGGTCATTTCGAGATGTACTACGGCGAGGTGGACGATGCCCGGGCGGCGCTCGACGGCCTTGCAACCGTGCCGATCGTCGACTCCACGCGGCTTTTTGCGGTCGGCAAAGGGGCCGGCGCCACGATCGCCATGCTTCTGGCCGAGTCTGGCGCGCCAATTCGAGCCGCCGCCGCCTGCAGTGGAATCGCTGACTACCGTCAGGGGATTCAGGACGGTCCGGCCTGGCCGGAGGCTCCCTTTGATTGGACCAGTCCGATAGAGGTCGATCTGCGTTCCCCCGCTCGTCATGTAAACGACCTGAACTGCCCGTTGTACCTCTATTACGCGGAGGATGAGGATGAGACCCTCGCCACCGCGCAGACGATGCCCAACGATGCAGCCGCGTGCGGCAAGGCCGTTACGCTTACGGTCATTGCCCACTCATCCCTCGCGAATGTTGCCAGGAAGGCCAGCCAGCAGATCCTGACCGACTTCAGTCCGGTGTATGCGCCAACTAAGCCCGTTGTGTTGGACAATTCGCAGTCATAAGCCGGGAGTATTTCCGGCTAATGGCCACGGCGGCCCTGTTTCTCGTACTCGATATCCGGCGGCAGGTCGGTCCCGGCGGCGGCAGCCACGGACAGGCGGTCGCAGCGCTCGTTCTCGACATGGCCGGCGTGGCCCTTGATCCAGACAATGCGGACATCATGGCGGTCGCAGAGGTCGAGGAGCACGCTCCAGAGGTCGGGATTGATCGCCGGTTCGCCGGTGCTGCGTCGCCATCCCCGGGCGCGCCACCCGCGCGCCCATCCGCGGGTGATCCCGTTAGCTACGTATTGCGAGTCCGTGTACAGCGTCACCTGGCACCGGTATCGCAGCGACTGAAGTCCTGTGATCGCGGCCATCAGCTCCATTCGGTTATTCGTGGTTCGTCGATAACCGCCGGATAACTCGCGCATTTTGCTGCCATATTTGAGGATCACGCCGTACCCCCCCTTGCCCGGATTTCCCGTGCATGCGCCGTCGGTGAATATCTCGACCTTCTTTACACCGCCCGGCTTTTCCGGTTGGCGCCAATCCCCGTCCGCAACCGACTCCGTGCCCCCCTCTCCTTTCCAGGGAGAGGGCTGGGAGGTCTCTTCCATGTTCTCGCCCGTGTTCGCGAGCAAAGACTCTTTCCCTGCCTGTTCCGGGCCGGGTACCCGCGAAGCGGGTGGCGGCGAATCCGAGCGAACCGGGGAGATCTCCGCTGCGGCGGTCAGAATTGACCGCACGATGTGGTCGATGCCGGCGCCCTCGACACGGGCGCGGTCTGCCAGCCATTGTTCCAGAGCGGGCTCGTCTAAGATGATTGTTAACATATCTCTTGTGCGGCAGCCGGGCTCAAACGCCTGACTGCATTTTTCATACCGACCCAACGGCACAACGGGGTATCATCATGGCAGCAATGCACCGATTACTGCCAGACATCCGCCCGCCGGAGCCCTTTGCGGCCTTGATCTTCGACTGCGACGGCACCCTGGCCGACACACTGCCAAACCACTACCGCTCGTGGGTCGAGGCCCTGCGGACGTTTGGAGGCGACTTCACGCCCGACGACTTCTATGCGCTCAGTGGAATGACCACGCAGGCCACGATTGCGCTCCTTAACGAGCGCTACGGCTACGGCCTCGAAGTAGCGCTGACAGACGCTGAGAAGGAGCGCCGGTACGTCGAGGGCGTCCGCTCCGTTTGTGAGATCCGCGCCGTCGCCGACGTCGCACGCATGTATTTCGGGCGCGTGCCGATGGCTGTGGCGACCGGAGCCACCCGGATCGTCGTCCTGGCAACGCTGCGCGCGGCAGGTTTGCAGAACCTCTTTGACACGATTGTCTCCGCCGACGATGTCGAGCGTGGCAAGCCTGCGCCGGACGTATACCTGGCCGCGGCCGACCGTCTGGGAGTTAAACCGCAAGACTGCGTGGTGTACGAGGATGCTGACCTCGGGATCGAGGCCGCCCGCCGAGCCGGCATGCGTGTTGTCGATGTCCGCGTGCTCTGGGACGGCCGTCCGGGACCCACTCCGCTCGTCGCGGCACCCTAACCCGGCGTAGCCGGAACCAGACTCGGCTCGTGACGATAAACGCCGCGGCTGAGCGGCCTTCGGCGAGTGTCCCTACCGGACGGAAGAACCAGATGACACGTGCGCTTTTTGCGCACGAGTCAACCCGTCAGATACAAAATCCTTATCTATCCGCTGTTCGTCTTTGCTTCCGACTTGTTCACAAGGGCGCCGCGGCGGCGGCTTACCAGGAATCGCTGCCGCCTGGCCGGTTTAGAACGCCATCCTTCCGACGTCACAAGTGTTCCGAGGCACAGATCGGCCAGGGGGATAAACACGTTGAGGTTGCGCAGCATGTATTTGTGATGCAGGCGGTGATGCTCCTTAGTGAACCGGAACCACGCGTACCGCTCAATATAATGCCCCTTCGGCACGTGCATCAGGTAGTGTGTGTATTCGTATCCCGTGAAGTAAAGCGTGCAAGCTGCCAGCATCGGCCACATCACCGGCGCGTGAATGGCATTCTGGATCATCCAGAAGACAGGGACATGGCACAAAATCATTACCGGGAATGCATACCATCGCAGCGCGACGTTCTTAGGCCGGCCCGGGCCCGACGCCTCGAAGGTGCTGTCCCACTTATACAATTGATGGTGCACGAGCGTATGTCCCCGAAATGCATCCGCCAGCGGGAATGGCCGCTTGACATGCATGATGTACCGGTGGACGAACCACTCGAAAAAGCTGGAATACGTAAAGGCGATCAGCCCGGCGGCGATTACGATGGCTGCAGTCACGTATTCCTCCCTACGCCCTCCGGCCGCGACAACACGGGCGCCGGATGGATATGCCCGCATATTGTACCTTACGTCCCGTTGTACCTGTCAATCTCGATCACGTTCGATTTTGCCTTCCACCAACTCGTGGACGGACGATCCAGTCGCCGATTGCTTCCATTCGGACCCTCTTCCTGGCTGTTCACCAGCACAATCAAAGCGCATGTCGCGGCTCGAGCACAGGAACTATCAGTCAAATATTGTGGTTGCGGTGTCGAAAGGTGCGCAAAACGCACAAATGCGCGGTCGGGCTTGCGCGCTCTGCTACCGGACAAGCGGGCGGTTCAATTGCCGGGATCTTCCCGCCGTATGAGAGTGTCGTGGATGGAATACTGTCGAGATACCCGACGAGTTTGGTAGCAATTATGCGTAGAATAGAAAATCAGATACCTGCGCAATCGTTGCCATTTAGGGGTATAGTTAAGATAGGGTATATGTTACTGTTTGTCGTATCGATGAGGAACGGCGACGGCGCATGTTCGCCTGAATAGATGACAGGGAGCCAAATCCGGCACGGTAGCGGCGCGTTTTTCTGTGGTTTGAGCCTGCTCGGCCCGCGCACTTGCGGGAGCTTGAAACAGGAGGAGCGAGATGGTCTGGCTGTTTTTTGGATTATTAATGCTGGCGGCGGTGGCTACTTTTGTGCTTATTGTGCGCAGCAAGGATACAGAGTCCCGGTTTAAGGCATTGCGTCGACTGGCGGACATTAAGGGGTGGCACTTCTCTCGTCCGTCGGAGTCTGCCGAGGCGTTCGGATTGGCCGGTGAGACCATGGTCCGCGGGGCCGACGGCGCCAGCTTCGAGTGGCGTGCGGAGTGGCATCTGCATAGCACTCGCGAATTGGGTAAGGACCTGACCGTATATCGTTGCGTGGAAGTTCCCTTGCGTAACGGTTGGATATTTGTCGAGCCGAAATCGGAGGCCGCCAAGACGGCGCGGTCTCGGCCATCTGAAGCCGGCGTGGCCGCGCCCGCGCCGCGGGCAGCCTGGAAGGCCGCACGCCTCACTGCCAAGGAAGTGCCGGTGGGCAGTCCCGCGTTTCTCCAAAAATACACCGTCAGCTCAACCACGCGCGAGGGGCTTGTCCGGCGCATTATCAACCAGCGCGTGCAGAGCGCGATGATGGCGATGAGCGAGTCGCACAAGGCCACCATTCGTGTCGGTACGGAAGGAATCTTCGTCAATACAACCGCCGTTTTTTCCATTCCTGAGGTGGAGAAGGTATTGACGCTTGCGGAGATGCTCCTCGCCAACGCCGCCCAGGAACAGCCAACCGAAGCCGGAGTATAGGTTCGGACTTTCGTCTGACTTGCGTCAGACCTTGTAGCTGTTCGGCCACGATTGATCCCATCGTGGGACAGGCCTCCGTGCCTGTCTTTCTCCTGGTCCATTGTGTCCATACATCTCCTCTGTTTGAATCACGGCCTCGTTCTAAGTCGTGGAGCAGCCGCCTCGAATCGCGAAGACCATAAAGATCGACGAATCGAGTTTGAGATCCGACTTTTTGCCGCCTGGAAGGTATCATACTACTCGAAGTAATGCCGGTGCCGAGACGCCGACCGCGGGGTTCGACATCATGAATACTGCCGAAGGGCGTTAGCGCCCTGCTGCCGCACAAAGGAGTAATGAGCGACATGACGAATGAGACAGGCTTACCCCCGCAAATGGCGAGCGCGCTCTCTCGCGCCCGTTCCGGGGCCGGATGGTTCAATGCGATTGCTGCGTTTTCTCTGGTCAACGCGGTTATCGGGATGGTAGGGGCGAACATTCAATTCATTGTTGGCCTTGGGCTTTGCGAGATTTTCGATACAGTCGGGCAACAATTCGGCGCTACCGGCAAAGGGATTGCATTTGTCGGTGACTTACTGGTGGCAGGCTTTTGGGTCTTTATCGCGAATCAAGCGAAGAAAGGCCTGCGCTGGCCGTTTATCGTCGGCATGATCTTATACCTGCTCGACGCTTTGCTCTTCCTTGCCTTCAAAGACTTTATTTCCGCCGCATTCCATGCCTACGTGTTGTTCCGGCTGTTTGCCGGTTTCCAGGCGGCCGGAGAATTCACATCCATGCGAGCCCAGCAGCCGCCCCTCGGGGCTGGATCGCAGGGAGCCTGGTATGGAGTGGGACAGCCCCCTGCTCAACCGGGCGCCTGGCCGCCACCGCCGGCAGTACAGCAGCCCGGCTACCCACCGGCTACTGGCCAGCAGCCCGGGTCTCTGCCGCCAATGGGTCTGCAACCTGGTTATCCACCGCCGCCCGTGTACCAGCAGCCCGGATCTCCGCCTCCGGGGTCCGTCCCGCCGCCCGGTTATCCGATCTCTCCCGGTCAGTGGCCGCCGGTCGTGCAACAGGCCGATCCCTATGCTCAGCCTGGCGCGTCGAGCCAACCGCCTCGAACCTCTCTTGCGGGCGAGTCGCTAGCCGACGGCGAGCAGTGACACGCTACTGCGGCACGGCGCAAACGCCCGAGTGCACTAAACAGTTTTGTCGGAACGGTCGACCAACTTCGACCGTTCCGATCCGTCCCGGCAACCCGGTCTCCGTTACGACCTCGTGTCGATGCGTATGTTCTATCTTCTGCCCGTTGTTGGTCCCCTTTACACAGGGTCCCGCACTTCCTGCTGTGGGGCAATCGAGTCCGTGGGACGCCTCCCTTGGGAGCTCTTCGCGGAGTGCCAGTGTCTTCTGTGGCGCTTATGCTTCAGGCAAGGACCCGGTGCTTTTGAGACTCGCGCAGGCCGCCCGGTCGGGCGGGCCGGCCCATGTGCTATAATGATAGGCGCCGTTTGAGAGTTGCCGTGAACCCTGTACGGGTCCGGGAGCAGACAACGCGGCGACATGTCCAAGTTGTCCAGGGCGGTCACCGGCCAGAGAGCCGAAGTGGTCGTCCGGGGCGAATACGGGCCCGGCACGATAGAAAAACTCAATGACAAAACTTCAGGAACACCTTCGCAATATCGCCATTATCGCCCACGTCGACCATGGCAAGACCACTCTCGTCGACGGCATGCTCAAGCAGGGAGGCGCATTTCGAGCCAACCAGGCGGTCGCCGAGCGGGTCATGGACAAGATGGACCTCGAACGCGAGCGGGGCATCACCATCGTATCCAAGCACACAGCCATCACGTACGGCGATATCAAGATTAACATTGTCGACACCCCGGGCCACGCGGACTTTGGCGGCGAAGTCGAGCGAGTGATGTCCCTGGTCGACGGAGTGCTCCTCCTGATCGACGCCGTCGAGGGTCCCATGCCGCAGACCCGGTTCGTACTTTCCAAGGCGCTCCAGGCCGGGCACAAGGCCGTTGTGGTTGTCAACAAGATCGACCGGCCGAATGCTCGTCTCGAGTGGGTTGTCGACCAGACCTTCGACCTCTTCGTTCAGCTTGGCGCCAACGAACACCAGCTCGACTTTCCGGTGGTATACACAAACGCACTGCACGGTACGGCGACCCTCGACGTCGCAAAGCCCAATGACAATTTATTGCCGTTGTTTGAGTCCATCGTCAGCCATCTTCCGCCACCCATAGGCGATCCGGACGCGCCCCTGCAGTTCCGCGTTACGACACTCGACTACGACGACTACCGCGGGCGCATCGCCATCGGTCGAGTCAACTCCGGCGTCATCAAGTCCGCGCAACAGATCACCGTCATTAATCGCGACGGGGAGTTTGTGCCGGGCAAGCTGAACCAGGTATTCATCTATCAGGGACTCAACCGCACTGAGGTCGAGGCCGCCGAATCGGGAGAGATTGTCGCCGTATCCGGCCTGCCCGATGTCAACATTGGAGAGACTGTCGCGTCACGAGACAATCCTGTTCCGATGCCGATGATGATCGTCGATGAACCCACACTGAGAATGACGTTCGGCGTCAACACTTCGCCGTTCGCCGGCCGCGAGGGTCAGTACTCGACCTCGCGCAAAATCCGTGAGCGCCTGATGAAGGAGCTGCAAACAAACGTCGCCCTGCGGGTTGCCGAGACCGATTCTCCGGACCAGTTCAGCGTCTCCGGCCGCGGAGAGCTTCATCTGGCCGTTCTGATCGAGACGATGCGTCGGGAGGGCTACGAGTTGCAGGTCTCGCAGCCCGAGGTCATCATCCACGAGGAAAACGGCGTTAAGATGGAGCCGCTCGAGGAGGTGGAGATCGATGTCGCCGAGGAGCACAGCGGCACGGTCATCGAGCAGATCGGCCGCCGCCGCGGCGAAATGCTGGACATGCAGGCGCCCGGCAACGGCCACGTTCACATGCGATTCAAGGTGCCGACACGTGGATTGCTCGGTTTCCGTAACCAGTTCCTGACCGACACGCGTGGGACAGGCGTCCTGAACTCTCTGTTCGCGGGCTACGTTCCGTACGCCGGAGAGCTCTCGGTGGAGAAGGGCGGAAGCCTTCTGGCAAGCGAGGGTGGCCTCACGACTACCTACGGGTTGATGGCCGCCGAGGAGCGCGGGATTCTGTTTGTCCCGCACAACGTCGACGTCTACGAGGGCATGATCGTCGGCAAGAACTCCCGCGATACCGACCTCGAGGTCAACGTCTGCCGCCTGCGGCACCTGACCGCCATCCGCAGCTCCACCAAGGAGACGTTCACGCGTCTCTCGCCGCACACCGTCATGTCGCTCGACCGCTGCATCGAATACATCGGCCCCGACGAGTTGGTCGAGGTGACCCCGAAAAATATCCGGATGCGCAAGCGCGAGTTAAACACCGAACTGCGCAAGAAGCTGGCCAAAACGCGCAGTTAGCGCATACGGCTTCGACAATGGAGCCGGTCTCACCTGGGCGGTTCGCGGCCTAGGCGGTGTGTCGCGGCACGCCCGAATGTGACGTGCCGGTCGATACGACCCATATTGCCTCTTTTCGTCACTGGGCAATAAGGTAACCCCGTTCGTCATGGCATAATCAAGGTATAACCTTGAACAGCGATAACGCGAAGTCTATTTCGACCGGGTTGGCGCTTCAAATCAGCAGCCCGGCGGTGTCTGTTTTGCGGTCGGTCCAGCGGCTCCAGGCCAATCTGGCGCTTGAGAGGGCGCTGTACCGCCAGTTGACTTCCGTTTGGGCGGACACGTCCGCGCGCCGGTTTGCTGAGGAATGGGTGGAGGCGATCGAGGCGCGCTATGCGGCACTGACGGCCCATTCCGAATCGGTGATGCCACGCGGGCGTCGTCTCATCCGGTGGCTGGCTGCCCGCCAAGTTCGCCAGCCGCGGCGGCTTGCCAGATCGCTCGCCCACCATCCGATCGAGCTCGACGACCTCGAGAGGCTCGCCGCCGGGGTGGGCGACTTCGACCTGAGTCTGGTGCTCACCTGGGCCGCCGCCGCCCTGGCCGTCGACGACATGGCGGCGACCGCGCGCGCCAGCGCCGTTCGCGTCACCGAACTGGTCGCCGCAATTGAGCAGAAGATAGAAGATAGAAGATAGAGAAGATCACAAATAGGAAATAGTCCGGCACGCCGCCCGTAGTGCAATCGGGGCGCCCTCCTTTCTCCTCCTGCTATTTTCTATCTCCGATTTCCTTTATCCGCCGGGGGTTTTCCTTGCATCTTTCCTTTTGGCGCCACATCGGAGTCGACGCTCTCGATACCACCCTGGACGTCGCGAAAATCATCATCGCGTACCTCATTGTGCGGATGGTTCTTCGCCGTCTCATCCGGCAGGTCGTGCTGCCGATGGTGCTGCGCACAGAGAAATCCGACTCGGTCCATGCGGGACGGCTGCGGACGCTGGCCGGACTGCTCGACAGCGTGGCAGGTTATGTCCTTATATTCGTCTTCGGCGTCATGATGCTGCGGGCCTTCCACCTCGACCCGATTCCTCTGCTGACCACCGCGAGCGTCGCCGGGATCGCGGTGGGAATCGGCGCACAGAAGCTGGTGCGGGACGTCATCTCCGGATTCTTCATCCTGCTCGAGAATCAGTACGCCGTGGGAGAATATGTCACGATCGGCGCGGTCACCGGCACAGTCGAGGACGTCGGCATGCGGACCACGCGGGTGCGCGACGACGCCGGCAGGCTGTACATGATCAGCAACGGCGACATCAGCCAGGTCTGCAACCAGAGCCGCGGGGCTGTCGATTCCTGCATCGATATCGGAGTCGCCCTCACCGCGGATCTCTCGCGAGCCATGGAGGTGATCAACGCAGCCGGTCAGGAGATGGCGTCGTCACGCCCCGACCTCGGGTTTGTGCAGCCCCCTTGCGCGAAGGGCGTTGACGGGACCGACTTGACACGCGTGCTCTTGAGGGTAACGTGCGCCACTACACACCCAGTCCTTCTGGTCGACGCACAGGTTGCGGTCCGCAGCCTTATCTTCGAGCGCCTGACGGCGGCCGGAATCTCACTGGCGTAAGGCGGATTCGTGCATTCCGTGGTTAAATCTTTCTTTCTTCGTTCAAGCGGCGGAGGGTGGCTCGCCGAGGCCGACCTTCTTGCACAGGCGACCGAGAATGACCTGTTCGTCGTCGGTCAGCACGCGCATGCACTCGGTTACGGCCGCAGCGTGCACGGGGAGGAGGATCTCGATCGTGTCCATGCCGGCCTGTGTCAGGTGGACCGTGATCGCCCGGCGGTCGACGGTCGATGCCTGGCGAGAAACAAGGCCGGACTTCTCGAGGTTGTCAACCACCACGGTCAGCGTGCCGCGGCTGCGCAGGTGCTTTACGGCGAGGTCGCAGAGTCGCATTGGCCCGAGGTGATAAAGGGCCTCGAGCACGCCGAACTGCAACGGCGTCACCGGTCCGCCCATCAGATGGCTCGCCGCCTTAGCTCCGACTGTTTCGGCTGCGCGCACAAGCTTAATGTAGGCGTCGAGCGCCCGCAACTCCACCGCCGTTCCTTTGTAGTGGCTCCCCATGGCGTTATCCTCTTCGATAAAGTGGCTGCCCGGCTGAATACTATATTGTACGATGGAATTAGTGGTTACTCGCTAGAGACGCAAGAGATTATGTAGGGTGATTGTGGCCGCGGTCGGAAGAGATCGGCATGACGCGATCCCGTTTCGGGAGCGAGTATAATGGATGCAGGTGACACATGATTGGCAAGAACCCAAGCCCGACACTCGACTTTTCGTTCCGACAGTTGATCGGGAGCGAGGCCAACAAGGACGACATAACGCTTTCCGTCGTCCAACGCATTGTTGGCCCTCACGTAGACCAACGAACATCTGGAACAGCTTTCGTATCTCCAGTTGTACTTTATCGAGATTCCCAAACTCCGTAAGGACTGGCAGGATGCCGGCACACCCCTCGATCTCTTTGTTGCATTCCTCAAGGAAGGGGAATATCTTCATTCAGACAATCTGCCCGCCGCGCTGCGGGCGGATCCCGTCATCGTCAAGGCTGTCGCACTTTTGGAGCGGATGCGGTCCGATCCGCGGCAGCGCGAAATCTATGAAGCGGAGGAAAAACGAAGAATGATAGACGAAATTCAGCTAAAGACCGCGGAAGAGCGTGGACTGAATCTTGGGCGGCAGGAAGGGCGGCAGGAAGGCCGGCTGGAAGGCAGAGAAGAACTCTTAGCCCGTCAACTTCAACATCGGTTCAGTACTTTGCCGGATGCTATCACTGAGCGACTCGACAAGCTAACACCGGAACAAACAACCGAGTTGGGGATCGCGCTGTTGGATTTCACTAGCCTCTCGCAACTTGAAGACTGGCTGTCGCGAAGGTAATCCCGCGCTCGGCGTCCGCGCGCTTCCGGTCGGCGTCGGACGAGGACGACATCGTCGAGATTCACCGCGCGTGATCCAACCAAACCCAATTAACCGCAATACCCTTCTGTCATTGCGGAAAGGGAGGGCTAGCCATAATTATGTCTGTCCGCTCGGCGGCGCTTCGGCGGCCATTGCCCTGGCCTTCGACAGTCGGTCACTTATATCGAGGGTGTCGCCGGCGCCTTCCAGCGTAACCGATATCCGATGCGCATGCTCAAAGGCCGTGACGGCGGAGGGCCAGTCGTTAACCTCGGCGAGCATGACGCCGGCGTTCTTAAAGCGCAGGGCGAGGCTGGAGTCGGCCTTGCGTTCGTTACCGGTATCCAGCGCAAGGGCGCGGCGGGCAAGTTCCGCGGCGCGGTCGTGTTTGCCCCTGGATCTCAATTGCGCTGCAAAGTTGATTGCGAGGATCGCGAGATGGGAATCCGCGGGCGCGCAGCCGGCCTGCGCCGCGGCAAGTGCGCTCTCGAAAGCGACTTCGGCCTCGTCATATCTTCCGGCGGCGGCCAGCGCAAATGCCAGATTATTCAGCCGACCTGCACCCACTTTCGTCTCAGTCTGGCCCGTGGCCGCATCGATCGCGACGGCTCTTTCATGCGGGGCGCAGGCGGTGGAGTGATCGCCCTGCTTTCTACGGAGAGTGCCCAGCGTGTCCAACCGAAGCGATTGTTTGGCGTCGGCCATGGCGAGCCGGTCAGCAATCTCGACCGAGTGCTGGAGGGAATGGACGGCGTCGGCGGTTCGACCGAGGCGCAGGAGTATGGCGGCATGCGTATCGAGCCGGTCGGGGAACCGTTTCGAGGGCTCTTCAGCGAGGCCCGACAGGGCAATCGACCTTGCTAATGCGACGCACGCGGCATCGAGGTCGCCCAGATCGCGCAAGACACCGCCCAGGGTCTCATAGCGCACCGCCAGGGTATCGGGCTTCGTCCACTCCGACGCCCGGGGGCTGGCGGTAACGCCTGGCTGCTCGAGAGTCCGTTCGCCGACGTCGACGCTTCGGGTGAGTAGGTCCCTGGCGCCGGATAGGTCCTTGAGTTCAATGAGAGTAATCGCTAGCCCCCAGTACCGTGGCCCGTTTTTGGCATGATCTGGGCCGAGACAGGCTCCGCCGATCTCGAGAGAGCGCCGATAGGCGTCCCGTGCCGCGGAGAAGTCGCCTGTGCGTCGCAAGAGATCCGCAAAGTTGAAATATGTGACGGCGACCTGATCGTTTTCCGAGCCGTACCGCCTCTCCTGAAACGCAACGGCGAGTTCGTAAAGATGTCGAGACAGGGCGAAGCACTTCCTCGGCTCGTAATACCGTAAGAGCCGGCTTGCAATCTTCGCGGCGTCGGAAAGAACGTCCATCGGCACGTCCCCAAGTTCCGCCGCGACATGCCCGAGAACACCGCATGCGGCCGTGCGCAGAGCAACTCCCTTCGCGGTGTCCTTCAAACTGTCTCCATCGAGAATGGCCTGCTCTACTGCGTTGACTGCGAAGACCAGGCCATGCGGGACTGGCGTGGTGCGCCCGCGGGTCCTCACCGCGTGCTGCAGGATCGGATCGAACAGGGTGGCGTCGATGGGGTCATCCGACCCCTTGCGGGTGGTATCGGGCTTTGCGGAGCCCAGAACGCCGAGATGAAACAACGGAATGAGATCCTCCGCCTCGAATACCTTCAACGCCATTTCGGATGGAATGACCGGCGATAGATAGCCGAGGCAGACAAGACTCGACAGGCGGGTGTTAATAACAAGACTGAACGCGTTATCCGGGAAGGACTCTCCCAGTCGTTCGGGCAGCAGCCCGATCGCGGCCATTGCCGCGGCGGCGATCCTATCCGGGCACGACACCCGATCGGGCGGCCCTATTCTCTCATGTACCTGCGCCGCCGCCCAGCGCGACTTCAAGGCGACAGTCGCAACAATACGAAGAGCGGGACCGAAGTCGGCCAGGTCGTTTGCCACGGTGTCCGCATCGGCCTCGGTCCAGCCGCGCCGGCCCAGGCGGCCGGTGAGGTACTTGATTGATCGCGTACGCTCCCAGACTTCCACGAAATAGGGACACGAATCCATTTCGGCCATTGCGGAAGACGCGGGCGAGACTGCCGGCTCCTTGACACCGGCGCGCTTGAGTGCCGCGACAATGGCGGGCTTGCGTGCGGCCATCGAAAGCGCCGTTTTGCCGTCGATGGCCTGCGCGTTGACGTCGGCGCCGGCCTTGGCCAGCGCGTTGACGCATTCTCTATCGCCATCGAGAACCGCCAGCATCAGGGCCGTGCGGCCTTTGTTGTCGGCCGCATTGACATTGGCTCCGGCGGCAATCAGTTCCTTAATCCCACCTGCACGCCCGTTCTTCGCCGCGGCCATGAGCGCCGTGAACCCGGTATTATCTTGCGCATCGACGTCCGCATGGGCGGCAACGAGCGCTTGGACCGCCGACGGGTCGCTCATGTAAGCTGCTCTTATGAGCGCTGTTTCGCCCGTGCTGTCTTTGGCGTTAATGTCCGCGCCGGCCGCAATCAGAAGCCGGACGCAGTCTAAGTCCTTGATGACGGCGTGATAGAGCGCCGTGTGACCGAACCTGTCCCTGGCGTCGACGTTCGCGTTCGCCCCGACCAATGCCTCAACGCAACGCACGTGCCTCCAGCTCACCGCCTCTGAGAGCGCCGTTTCTCCGAGGCCCTCTGTCGCATCGACATCGGCGCCGGCTTCGATCAGCGTCATCAAACAGGCCAGGTCGCCCTTCTGCGCGGCTCGTATGAGCGCCGTAAAACCCCAGAAATCGGCTCTTGGATTGACATCCGCACCGGCCGCGATTAACGCCTTGAGACAATCCGGATGGGAGTTGACGACAGCCGACATGACTGCCGTACCGTTGCACGGAAATCCTCCCATGGCGTCTCGATGGGAGACTTTGGCTATGGCATTCACGTCCGCGCCCGCCTCTATCAAGGCGTTGACACAATCCACGCTGCCGGTCAGGGCAGCCGCCATCAGGGGCGTCGACCCGTTCTTGTCCGTCGCATTGACGTCGGCCTTCGCTTCGATCAGTGCCTTCACGCAGTCCAAATGGCGGCCCTGTGCGGCCAACGCGAGGGCCGACATACCGGAAAGATGTGGGAGGTTCTTGGCCTTGAGGTTCGCTTTCGCCGCAATCAGGGCATTCACGCATTCCAGATGACCGTGCTGCGCCGCGATCCCGAGGGGACTCATGACATGCACGGCGATTCCAACGGGAGTCGTGCCGTGCGCGCCATTGACGTCGTCCCCTGCCGCGATCAGAGCGATGACTCTTTGCACATCGCCGGATTCTACCGCCTCCGAGAGGCCGGCAGCTTCCGATACCTTCTTGCAAATCGAGCACCGGCGGGATTTCCACTTGTGGCCCTGGTCGCGCGTCGTCCCGCACGCGACGCACTTGCACCCGTTCCAGCGATGAGCGTCGTCCAAACATTCTCTCATGCGATGTCGTCCTCCGAATGCGCCCCGTTTAACATAGTTTACCTACGAACCCGACTCGTCCGTAAGCACATCCGTGTCGCGGCGGTATCGGTCAGCGGTCAACCATGAGCGAATGTATTCGAATCTTCTCATATACTGCATTCGCATAACATTACATCCGGCGTCGGTGACCGCCGGCTGTCGACCACGCTTCCTCAACATCGGCCCTGCACGCCTCGCGCGGGCAGGGCCGATTCCATGAATCTTCCGTTGACACCCGGCCGTCCGTTTGGTATACTGCCGCTGGCCGCGCGAGGAAAAGGCGCGGCAATGATGTCCTCATGTTGAGAGGTTCCCATAATGCCCGATAATACTACTCCCCAGTTTCCCGCCGGAATGCCCGGAATGATGCCAGGTGCAATGCCTGGAATGATGCCCGGTATGCAGCCTGGAATGCAGGCGAATCCGATGTTGGCCATGATGCAGATGATGCAGATGATGATGGGCCAGACGCCGGCAATGCCGCAAATGGACCCGTCGGCGGCGCCTTTCGCCACCGGGACGGCCCAGCCGGACACCGATCCGGGTCTCGATGCCGGCATTATCCGCCCGGCGCGTATTGTCGGGAGGATTCGCAACCAGGAGGCCGTGACAACCGGGTCTGTGCTCGATTTCCTGTGCCTGTCTTCGGACGGCCGAAGCTCGCTTGGCGGCATCCCGAAGGGCTGTACGATCGCGTTTGCCGGCCCTCCCGGAAAGGGGAAGACCAGGACTGCCCTGGCCGCCCTCGCCCGGGTCGCACAGGCCGGCGGCAAGGTCGCTTTCGTGGTCGCCGAGGAAGGGTTCCACGACGAAAGCGGGTCCGGCCGCGACGATCTCTGTTCGCGCATGACCAAGATCGCCATGCAGGTGACCGGCCTCGACGAGGCGACGCTCGAGGCGCAGGTCCTAGACAAGTTCTTCGTGATGGAGTGCCAGTACCACAAGGGCACGAGCTGGGACGATTTTGTCGGCAAGTACCGCTACCTGGTGGAGAAGGAGCAGATCCGCTTTGTGGTGGTCGACTCGCTCAATATGCTCGATCCGTCGCGAAACCGCACCGCCGACAACCTCTCGGCGCTGAAGACCTACAACCACCAGCAGGGCATCACCTGCCTCTGCCTGGGCCAGATCCGCGACACGGGCGCCCCCGTCGGCGGGGAGGCCCTGCAGCACACGGCGACGCTGTCTTTCTGCTCGAGGAGCTGAGCATGGGCTCGAAGGAGATCGCCGACATGTGGGGCTCCAAGTACCGCGAGAAGATCGACACGGTCACGTGCGTCAAGAGTGTTACGACCCCGCGGTTCGAGTACCCCATCCGGGTCGCGCTCGAGGCCTCGACCGGCATCCTGACCATCCATCCGGCCCAGCCTGTCGACTACGCGGTCCTTCCGCCTGCGGGGTAGTGACCCGGTCGGTGTATATCGTCGGATTGGCGGACATGTCGGGCGGAGATTGATGCGTATCGACCGATTACTCTTGATGCGTCTCAGCCGGGGCGCCGGCGCGGCGCGGATCTATATCCCGGAGGGAAGTCTGCCGATCACGGCCAACGAATTGATCGACCGCATCAACGCGCACCGTGCGGCCATAGCACACGATCCGTCCGTTGAATATCGGGTGACCCTGGCAGGCTTCTGCGAGCGGAGTCTCTGCTTAGCGCCGTTTGCCGTCTCGTAAGGGAAAGGCTGCCTGGTTAGACGTGATTTTCCTCCGTGCACGTATCGGAAAAAGCCCTCTTGTGTCGTATAATGAAGCGTGCCTGCCACCTCGACGAAGAGTCACTCTCATTCTACTTTCGACGTACGCCCGATGGGCGACAGCCGAATCATTTAATGGACATCACACAGCGCGGAACTCGGTTTCCGGGCGCGTAAGCGGTTTGTCCGCGACACGGTCCGCCGGTTTCCTGTCCGCGCAGGGATGGAGAAGCCATGAGTTCGCACGAGTCACGCGGCAAGGGGCGCTGGTTTAAGCGCCGGTTCGAGTCCCTCGACGGGACCACTCGGGCACGTCCCCGCTCGACCGGGGGATCGACGATGACATCCCTGCTCGACCGCTGGGTGGACGCGTCGCCACAGAGTGCCGGCGCCGCGTACCGCCGCATGTTCGAGACGGCCGCCGAGGGGATGTACCAGACCAGCCCCGACGGCCGCTACCTGCGCGCCAATCCGGCTCTCGCGCGGATTTACGGATACGACAGCCCCGACTCCCTGATCGACGGCATGCGCGATATCGCGCGCGAACTCTATGTCGATCCGGCGCGGCGCGACCAGTTGACCTCCATGCTGGCCAGCACCGGCGTCATCGCCAATGTCGAGTCGCAGGTCTATCGCCGCGACGGCTCCGCGATCTGGATCTCCGAGAGTATGCGCGCGCAGAAAGACGGGACAGGTCGAATCCTCTACTACTCCGGCGCCGTGCAGGATATCACCCTCCGTCGCGCGCTGCAGGACGAGCGTGACCGGATGCTGGTCGAGGCGGTCGAGCGCTCCGAGCGCGACCCACTCACGGGACTGTGGAACCATCGCGCCTTCCACAAGCGCCTGCACGAATGGGCGGCGCGGACGGTCGACGACGGTGTGCCGTTTGCGGTGATCGTTGTCGATGTCGACAACTTCAAGTTCTTCAACGATGCCTATGGCCACCTGGCCGGCGACGCGGTCCTGCAGCAGATCTCGGACCGGGTTCGTGATGCAATCGGGGAGGCAGACGTGGCCGCGCGGTACGGAGGAGACGAGTTCACCGCCCTTGTCCTCCCCGCCATTGACGGAACGCTCGACGATGCCATGGCCGGCGTGGTCGCCGGGATGGGCGGTATCGAGTTCACGCCGCCGCATGCCCGCGTGCCGATTCCCGTCCATGTATCGGTCGGGGCCGCCGCGTACCCGTCCGAGGCCGCCGACATCGTTACGGCGCTGGCCATTGCCGACACGCGCATGCTCCGTTCCAAGGGAGGACAGGACGAGGAGGCCGAACCGGCTGCGGGAAGCTCGTCGGGCCTTTCGATGCTCGATTCCCTGGTGACCGCCGTCCACAACAAGGACAGGTATACCCGCGGCCACTCGGAGCAGGTCCGCACGTACTGCATGCAGATCGCGCACGAGATGGGCCTCGATTCGGAAGCGCTGGACCACCTGAAGACGGCCGCATTGTTGCACGATGTCGGCAACATCGGCATTCCGGACAGCATCCTCCGCAAGCCGGGGAGCCTGACCGACTCGGAGCGCGAAATGGTCCGTATGCATCCGGCCATGGGAGCGGCGATCGTGGGGAGCGTGCCAGAACTGGCCTGTATGCTTGGCGCGATCCGCCACCACCACGAGCGGTGGGATGGCAGCGGGTATCCCGACGGCCTCCGCGGCGAGCGCATCCCCCGCCTTGCCCGCATCATCGCCGTGGCCGACGCCTACAGCGCGATGACGTCCGATCGACCCTACCGCAAGGCGCTCGGCCCCGCCGCCGCGCTCGCGGTCCTCGAAGAGGGGGCCGGCTCCCAGTGGGACCCGTCGATCGTCGCCGCCTTCGTTCGGGCTCGCGCCGGAGTGCAGGGGCGGTGAAGGCGGCTTGCAAGGTTCGGATAATAATCGGTGTCTGCAGGTTCCTGAGATCGGCAATTGATCGCGGCCGGCTACCATGGCATCGAAGAATGCCTCGAGGTCGCGGGTGATTATTATCCGCTTTTGGACCCTGGACGTAGCTCAAGCCGCTGCACCACGAGATGGACGATTTATGTGGCGGCCTCGGCGCGATTCGAACGCGCGACCCCTTCCTTCGGAGGGAAGTACTCTAATCCACTGAGCTACGAGGCCGTGTGAGCGGTGGCCGCGGGTCGGCCACTGGCACCAGTATAGCATAAACCCGGCGGCGATTTCAATTTCCGAGCGGGGAATTTGTGCACGTGGACGGCCCCATGGACTGAAGTCCATGGCTACTGAGACCAAAGTTCGTTAAGGGCTTCGAAAATCAGACCCTTTCGTTGCAATCCGGCCCTCCCTCGCTGTAGAATGAGGGCATGCCTCCTCCATCCCGGCCGGCCCTGCCGAAATGCCAGTTTTGCGGCGCACCCGGCGTCGACTCCGATCGTTGCGGTCGCTGCGGCGCGGCACGCGTGTCCATGGATGCCGCTGCTCCGCAAGACGATGCTCGAGCCCGTCCGCGCGGTCCAATCATTTCCTCGTCCGGGCATGGGCTGGAGCTTATGCTCGCCGCGTTTACCGCACCCAGCCTCTTCGCCATCTTCTACATGGCCGCCCTGACGATCTGGCCGACGCGGCATCCGCGCGCATACTCGGAAGCCTATGTGGCCGTCAGCGTCGTCACCACGTATTGCGTCGCGGCCCTGGCCGCGCGGCGCGGGCGCTGCAACGGCGGCCAGTTGGTGGGAGCGCTCCTTCTTTCCGCCGCCGCCGCTCTCCTCGGCTGCGTCGCCGCCGCCCACCTGGGCCATCGCTAGCGCCCATCCTACCCGGCTAGAACCGGTCTGGAACACGCCGACTTTAGTAGCTGCCGGAATAGAAGCCTGCAGTCATTGAAGACGTGCCGGGTGATCCGTTTCCGGCTCGGGACGTTGAGCAGGCGCTGTTGATATCCACCTCGCCGCCCTCGATGGCGGGGTTAATTGGGTTTTGTTGGCAAATTCCGATATATTCTTGACGCTCCCCGTTCGCGCCGGAATTGTCGTGTGACCGGCTGTATAGCGCTCTCAACTGTGGCATTTGTGGCACCATCGGGTATTGGAATCTTGAAAACTTGAAAAAGTTGCGCTTTATTTCCCGTAACCGGCGGCCACGATCGCGGGGTTAATTGGGTTTTATTTGGTCGATCCCGGTAAATCTCTGTTATCGCGGCGATCATCCGGATGCCGGACGGGCGAGTACGATGCTTGCGCCCGTAAGTCGATTATACCTGAAAGGCAAACATTTGTTCCTGCCTGACGAGGTGGCTGGCCTCTCGTAAGAGTCGGGGGCGCTACCGCCCGCCTAGCCACGCGTGTA
>JBKQWH010000090.1:0-51765 GCA_052139635.1 Capsulimonadaceae bacterium | reverse complement strand
CGGACAAATCCCGATCCGGACTCCTGGCGGAGGGCGTAATGTCCGCCCCCGTCGCTACGCTCCGGCGCGGACTCCTAGCGGAGGGCGTAATGTCCGCCCCCGTCGCTACGCTCCGGCGCGGACTCCTAGCGGAGGGCGTAATGTCCGCCCCCGTCGCTACGCTCCGGCGCGGACTCCGCTCCGGATTCCGGCCTAAAGGTACGTGTCGAGCATGGGCCGCGGGGCCGAGCATGCAACCAGAATCAATTCGGCATCAGTGCCGTCAAGAGCTCGCAGCCGGTGTGGTATGCGTGCGTCGAAGTGAGCCGAGTCGCCTCGGACAAGCACATAGGTATTGTCGGACAGGACTAGCTCGAGGGTTCCGGAGAGAACATGGAGCCACTCTTCTCCGTCGTGCTCGTACAGTTCGTCGCCCGATCGGTCCGCCGGAACCGTCACCCGAACAGGCTGTAGTCCCGACATCTGCGGAGAACTCGAAAGCATCTGGTAATACAGGCCGTTTCCCTGCCGGACAGGCAATTCGCCAGCGCGAACGACCACCCGCCCCGGGCTGGTCCGACGTCCACCGTCGAGGATGTCGCCGACAGGAATACCGTACGCACGCGCAAGCCCCAGCAGCGACGCGATCGAAGGCTGCCGGGCGGCCTCCTCCAATCGCGACAAATAGGACTTGCTCATGTTCGCCCGCCGTGCGGCCTCGTCGAGCGTCCATCCGCGCGAGCAGCGCAGATCGCGCAGCCGCTGGGCAAACTCCTGCTTCACCGCCCCGTCCTGTTCCAATAGTTCGAGCATGCCCAATCATACCATCCTGTTGCCGTATTGTCAACAGTGTTGCGAAAAATGTTGCCAGCGAGGCAACAGCGACCCACTCCGACGCTTCGTTGTGTCCAAAGCGTCCATTGCGTCCATTGCGTCCCTATCGTCCATGCGCCATAATGAACCATGGACCGAAGCATGCTCATTGGCATCGACATCGGCGGCACGAAGAGTGCCGCGGTTGTCGGAACCGCGGCGGGAACGATCCTCCACCGTGTGTCCGCCCCAACCCCGCTCGACGGCGGGCGTGACGGGATCGCTTTTCTCGCGAGCCTGGCCGAGGGCGCCTGCCGCGCGGCCGGCGTCAAGGTGGTCGGTGCGGCTGCCACAGGCGTATCCTTCGGCGGTTCCTGGGACAGTGCCGCCGGGCGCTCGCTCCGTCCACCCAACCTTCCTCTCTGGGAAGGGATGCCGCTCGAAACTCTTCTGCGAGAGGCCCTCGGCGTCGACGTCGCCGTGGAGAACGATGCGAATGCGACCGCACTCGCCGAACACCGCTGGGGCAGCGGCCGGGGATGCGACGACATGGCCTTCCTGACCATGGGGACGGGAATCGGCGCCGGTCTGATCCTCGGTGGACGGCTCTATCGAGGGCGGTCCGATCTGGCCGGCGAGATCGGGCACGCCTGCGTTCTTCCGGGAGGCCCGCTTTGCGCGTGCGGCAAGCGCGGATGCCTGGAAACGCTGGCATCCGGGACCGCAATTGGGCGAATCGGCCGCGAACGCCTCGACGATCCGGCGATCGATGCGCACGGAGTCTGCACTCGAGCCCGGGCCGGAGACCCGGCGGCGCGCGCCGTGGTCGACGAGGCCGCGCGCTGGATGGGCATTGGAATCGCCAACCTCCTGCACACGCTGAACCTCCGGCGCGTGATTCTCGGGACGCTTGCCGTGGCGGCCGGGGACCTCTTTCTGCCTCCGATCCGCGCCGCCGTGATCGAGAATTCCTGGCCCGCGCTCGCTAAAGACGTCGAGATTCTCCCGGCGGGACTGGGTGATCGGGCGCAGGATGCCGCCGCGCTCGCCGTGGCGGCCTCACTCTATGATCAGCAAATATCTTAAAAAGAAACTTGACAGACTAATGCGCCGGTGCTATAATCACGTCAACCCTCCGGACAATCTCCGGGTGCGCCATAGTTGGCATGAAGGTGCCTACTAGCGCAATAAAAAGGCCGTCCCGCGTCGACGAAATGTTGACAGGCACGGCCTTTTTTCCACGACCACATCCGCAGGCTGACAGAGCGCTGGCCTAAATTCCTAATTTCCGTTTTTCCGCGGTGAGAATTCCGAATTATCCTCATTCCGGAGGTTGAGTTTCAGACCCGTTGCGACGGACATAGACGCGATACGCCGGACGCTCGACCGCAAGCCGGTATCGGCGTGCCAGCAGCGATTGGAATTCGACAAAGCCGGCATAGCGCCCGTAGTCGCCCGCTGGAAAGCCCTGACGGAAGATGACGAGGCACTGTGGCGGCGCTTTGGTCATCTCCCCGATGAAATCCCGGCGCATTCTCCGGACGAGCGCCTGCCGCGGGTCGCCCGTCAACGGATAGTCGCAGACAAAGCGTGTCGATTCATGAGTACGGTCGCGGAGGAGCGCAAGAAGGGCGTCGGTCGATGTCGCCAGGACCTGGACTGAGCCCCGCCCGCCCGGCGACGACTGTGAGTACGTCCGAAGATCGGCGGCAAGCTGGTCCGCAAGCGGGGTCGACACCACGGCCTTGTTGGTCAACGGCACCTCGTGATAGTGGTACACAAGCCCGATCACCAGGGCGAGTGCCGCCGCTCGCGCGCAGTAGCGCATGGAGGCGGACTCGCGCTCGGCAAAGCCAAACCCGATACCCGCCAGGGCCGCGGTAAATCCGATCAGTGGATAGAGGTGGTAGAGGTATCCCTTGCCCTGTCCGAAAAAGTTGACGAGACCGAACAGGGCGCCGGCCAGCAGCACCCTCTCGGTAACATCCGTTTGCTCGGCGCGCACCCGTGACCAGGGCCATGCCGTCAGCAGAACCGCCAGGCATGGCCCGAGCAAATGACGGCGCCCCTGCGTGATCTCGATCAGGTCAAACCGTCCCTGTCCGACATAGAGGCGGGCGCACGGAACGGCATCGACGACGAAGGCGTGCCAGCCGCCGAGGGTGGCCAGCCACACAAACGGGAGCGTAACGGCCACCATTGCCCCGCCGAGCAGCGCTGGCGCGACGGAAACAAGATCGAGGGACTTGCCTGCCCGTCGCCGCTCGTGAAGCCCGATGACCAGTAAGGCGAGGAGATACACAACAGCGAATGGCTTGATGGACGCCGCGAATCCGAGCGCAGCGCCGGCCGCGGCGAGCTGGCCGGCGCGGACTGTCCCCGCGCGGCTCGCCGGATTCGACGCGGCTTCCGGCGGCCCCACACTGAGTCCGGCAAATGACCGGACAAACAGGTCTGTGCCACCGATCAGGAGCAGGAACATCACGTAGTCGCGCTGGCCGGCCTGATCCGCCCCATTAAACAGGTGAAACGACGAATAGAGGAGAACTGCCAGCGCCGCAGCGGCCCGTCCACGTCGCGCGCAGACTCGCCACAGGAAAACATCGGTGACCAGCAGCAATGTGAGGTCGTACAGCCTCCAGCCGGCGTCACTCAGGCCGAAGATCCGCTGCTCGAAAAGATGAACAGCCAGGATCGCGGGAAAGTTGGCCTCGACGAAGTCCCTGTACGGCGCCTCCCCGCGCGAGATAAGCCACGCTTCATAGGACATCGCCGCGGAATCGTGAAGGAGAGGCCAGTGCAGGGATCGGACCACTGTTAACAGTAGTAGCGCCGCCAGCGGCACGCAGGCAAGCCCGATGCCCGTGATCGAAATGGCATATGCCGGCGGAACTCCGCCAGGTTTACGATGGGAACTCATTACGGCGCCAGCAGCCGGCCGCAGTTCTCACATGACTGGATCTGCTCCGCGTCCCGCACGAGCTTAACCTGAGCGGTAGGCAGGGTCATATTGCAGCCGCCACAATTGTGATTGGCGATCTGCACGATTCCAACTCCAGCCTTGGCCCGGAGATCGTCGTACCGCTTAAGGAGCGCCGCGTCGGACACGTTCCCAACCGCATCGGCCCGCTGCTTCGTGAGATCGCTCAACTCGTCGCACATCTTCTCGTGTTCCGACTGGAACCGAGCCAGTGCCGCCTGATGCGCACATTCGGCCTCGGACATCTCGGCCTCTGCCGCCCGAGCGTCGCCCCGCCGCTGTTCCACCTGTTCCATCAGGTCGAGGATCTTATCGTCGAGGTCGGAGCGCTGCCGTCCGAGCGCCGCAATCTCCTTCTCGATATTCGCGAGCTCCTTCGCGTTCGTAACTGTCCCCTGATACAGCTTGTTGCGGTAGGTCGTCATCTTTGTTTCGACACTTGCCAGCTTGAGCTCGCAGTCCTTCAACTCGGTCGAGACACGGTGCAAAGCGGTATTCTTGGCCTCATACGCATCTCGTGCGGCAGTAAACTTCTCTTTAGCGCCGGATCCGTTGTCCAGAGCGGCCTGGGAGCGCCGGACGCGCTGAAGCTGCCGGTCGATCTGTTGTAACGCAACGAGTGAGGCGAGGGTGTCGCGTAGAGATGTCATGATCGCAACCTCGGGTTTCTGTCGTACGGTGAACTTGGGCCAGCATACATGGCTGGAGTAGCTTGATTGTAGCACCGAGCGCCGGTCACTGTCAATTTTCGTGCCCGCCGCACACACGCGGACCCAACCGGCAAACATAGCCGGGCAGAACGCCCGTACATGGAGCATGAAGCGCCACTCCGACCGCTTAGCCGGAATGGCTCCGTATACATGAAGCAAGTGAAATAACCGTGACAATTGACACTTCGCAAAGACATTCACGAGGTTGAGGCCCAAAGAGCCCAGTCGATTCTACGACTGGGTGTCTTTGGGTGCGGCCGCTTCGTAGAGGGTTGTGCGGCTTCGATGCTCGGGATACGACGCAGCCCCGATCTGGACCGCAAACCGCTCCCCCACATGCTCTTGTAGTTCGGCCAGCATTCGGCAAAGGCGCTGGCAAACAACCTCGCGCTGCTCGCCGGTGTGCGGCAGCATTGCGGCGATCTCCGAGTCACTGACGCGGGCTACGAGGTCGGACTTGCGTGTGCAGTCCTTTACCAACCCGGCGACCAGAGAAAACGAGGTTGGCGTGGGATTGTTGACGATCTTTACGCGCATAACCGACAGCGCGAGATCGTGACGCTTTGCTCGCGTCACCTCTTCTTCCAGCCGGTCCTCGAAGTATTTCCGAGAGTACAGCCCGGTCGATGTATCGACAATGCTCGCCGACGGATCTTCCCACCCTTCATCCGCCTCCGGCCCGTACATGGCCAGCCGGCGGCGCCGACGCTCGTGCTGCAGTGCCGCCTCGCGAACCGCATCGCTGCGGAACATCTGCTGCAGTTTTCGCGCGGAATTCTTCAAGATATGCGAAATGTAATTGTTGGACACGCCGAGCTGGCGGGCAATGTCGGTCTGGCTCTTATCTTCGTAATAGTAGCTGTAGAGAACCTTCTGTTCGATCTCCTTCAGGCGCACCAACGCGCTTTCCAGAACCACCCGGTCCTCGATGGGAAGCTCTGTTGACATCGGACGGATGTTGTCTTCCGCGACATGGGCGGCCGGTGCGCCGCTTTCCTGAGCCTCGTCGAGAGAAGACACGGCAAACACGGAGCGCGTTGCATTGATTCGCGCCACTTCCGACTCGGTCAGGCCGAGCGAGCCCGCCACTTCCGAGTCGGAAGGCTCGCGTCCCAACTCCTGGGTCAGAGTCTCAACCTCGCGACGCACTTTCTGCGCAACCTCCTGCAGCCAGGCTGGCTCCTTGATAATCTGGACCCGGTCGCGCAGGAAATGGCGCAAGTGACCGTCGATATGGTGCGTGGCGTACGTGATGAGCTTCACTCCGCGCGTTGGGTCATACTGGTCGATTCCGTGCATCAGACCCAGGAACCCTTCCTGCACCAGGTCTTCAAACGGCACGCTCGAGCTCATGAACTGGCGGGCCTGCTTTTGAACGAGGGGCCTGAATTGAAGGACAAGTGCGTCGCGCGATGCGGCCGAATCCGGACCTCCCGCCTTGAACTTGGCAAGCAGCCGGCGCGCACGTGCCTCGTCGTCCAGGCGACTGGGGCTGCGGCGTTCTACCCCATCCCATCTGCTTCGATCGACATCTTCCGTTCCTGCCATGAATTCCACCCACACGCGGCTGCGACGAGTTAGCCACATGCGCTCTTTCTAAGACCATCGGCCGTGTCCGCCGGATATAACTGCTATTTCCCTATGCCTTCCCGAAAATCCTTCACGCCGCGGATGATTTCAAGCAACATAACAAGAAAAGGTGAGACTCCGTGCCGCAAAAGCCCGAGTCTCAGTGGAATATATTGCTCGCGCTATCCTCGATGTTTGTAAACGTGTCGAAGTTGCGTACGTGTCCGGTCAGTGCTGCCCGTGTCCCGGAAATTTACATAAGTACTCAACGGTCACCGACGGAATATCGATCGCGCGAGGAGCAGCCTCGGAATACACACCCCGCCCATTCTGGTCCTCTCGTACTTGACCTCAGGCTCCCCTCTCCGGTCCTCGGGAGAGGGGACGGGGGGAGGGCTCCACGGTAGTTTCAGGTTGCGGCCGGCTATTATGGAGGGTCGTCTCATCGCCTCGGAGCCGACTTTCGGAATCGCGCTGTCCAGGGCCATCGCGAAATTCTGTCCCGCGGCAAAAAAAGAATGCGAGATACAATTGACAGCGTCGGTTCAGTGTGCTATATTAGGTGCAGCGTAATGGCACGCAAGGGTCTCCGCGACAAACCGTGCGTCTCTCCGCGCACACGTGAAACGACGGTCGAGTGTATCCCCGCACTCGACCGTCTTTTCTCCGTTCCGATCACCTGAACCTGGAGCGATCACTCCACTGCCTCGTCATCGCCTCCCGGTGAAGCGGAATGCAGCGTCGCGCGGACCGAGTCCTCGACAAACCGCGAGATCGCCGCCTCCCGCTCCAGAACGGCAATCTGCTCCCGCATGGCCGCAACCTCCCGTTCCAGCGATACATTTCCGCGCCAGGGCTTAGCCAGTAGGGCGCGCAGGCGCTCGCGCAATACATTGCGAAGGGCGGCCCACTCCGACGCCCGTCCGGCCGAGCCAATAAACTCGTCAATAATCTGTTCCTCGTCTCGATTGTCCATTGGTCACATGGCAGGGAGCGTCTCCTCGAGGTTGCCGATCCGCGGGTCTCCGGCTACAGGAAAGAAGAGGTCAACCCCGCAAGTTCTCCTTCGGCTATAATATGCAGCGAGTGGTAATACACATTCGCAACATGCAAGAGATGTAACCCAAACCTCTCCGGCCGGCGTCAGGATACGTAGGCGTTCGGGCACTCGTGAGTTCCTACCCTGTTACCATACGGGAACGATTGCCGTCTTAACTGCATTATACTGATTACAACTCGGGTTACCCGTTCCTCCGCCGGGACTGGGAATCATCTTCCGGTGGATTCTACCCCGCCGGAGGGGTTGCTAAATGGGGCGTTTGTGGAAAAAGGTGCAAGCACCTTGAAAACCCGGAATGATGTGGTGTAAACTACGCCAGAATCCGGGTAGAGTGGGAATTAATCCCATAAAAGGACCGTAATTATAATATGTGCCGGCGGTATCGACCGGCCAGGGAGGGCCTATGTTAGTATTAACGCGGCGGCTGAACCAGAGTATCAAGATTGGCGATGACATAGAAATCACCGTCATCGAAGTACGTGGCGACCAGGTGCGGCTCGGAGTCGCGGCCCCACGCGAGGTTGCCGTGCACCGGAAAGAAGTTTACCTTCAAATCCAGCAGGAGCATCGTGTGACGCAGGAACCCGATGGCGTTGCCACCGGCCCGACTTCGTAGCCGGTTGCTCGTGGTTTATGGGAGATTGCGGCTGCCTCCGCCAAAGGGGCAGCCGACGATCTTTTGCGCGTGTCCGCGGCGGACTTGTGTTTCCATCCGCGCGCGTCTGAGCGTCGACCGATTCCGTGAGCCGAAAGAAGCTTATATGTCGTCTCGCGAGACAGTCGGTGCTGCAAGTGACGTTGATGCGGGCATTTTTTGCGGATTTCCGCATCGATATTGGATGATTCTCTTTCAATCTATCGTAATCGCTCCCTTCACAATGGTATCATACATTTGGCGCCAGTTGCGCGGGACGGCTTTCGGACGTCCGGCCGCATTCGACTTATTGCCGTGTTACAGGGCCGCCGGCCGTGCCGTTGTCCACAGCGGGGCCACATGCGTGTGTCGACAGCGGCGCCGGCAGGATATTCTTCGATCCGCAAAAAAGCGTAATGTGAGTTCAACGGTGCTTTTTGCTCGTATGTTTTGATAGTCGTTGACAAAAGATGGAGAAACCCCTATACTAAGGGAACATAGGCTCGCCGGTTGTACCCTCAGATCTCCGGGCGTTCATCAGCAGCGGTTCACGACCCTAGCCAGCCTGTATTCGCAAAAGGAGATAACGGACTTTTATGGCATCCGGACGCAAGAAGGTAAGCGTCATTGGCGCGGGAAACGTCGGAGCTACGGTGGCTTTTCACGTGTCCCAGCAGGCGTATGCGGACGTAGTTTTACTCGACCTCCCCGACGATCTCACCCTGGAGAAGCCTCGCAAGACCGGCTCGATGGCCATCGGCAAGGCGCTTGATCTCAATCAGGTATCGCCCATCGTTGGGTATGACTCGCGAATTACCGGCACGTCGGCTTACGACGACACGGCCGGAAGTGACGTCGTTGTGATCACGTCCGGTCGGCCGCGTTCCCCAGGAATGTCGCGCGAGGACTTGCTCACCGTCAATGCCGATATCGTTGCAAGCGTGTCGCGTCAGGCCGCCGCGGTGTCGCCGGAAGCCGTCTTCATTGTCGTGTCCAATCCGCTCGACGCGATGTGCCACGTTGCCCTCCACTCGACCAAACTGCCCCCGGAGCGTGTGATAGGGCAGGCCGGCATTCTGGACAGCACCCGCTATCGTAATGCAATCGCGGCCGAGCTCAAAGTTTCCGTGGCCGACATTCAGGCGTACGTTCTCGGAGGACACGGCGATCAGATGGTCCCGGTTCGGTCCCTAACCACGGTCGGAGGCATCCCCATCCAGCGTCTGGTTGATGCCGGCAAGCTTTCGGCGGAGCGGCTGAACACGATTGAGGACGAGACCCGGCAGGGAGGCGGTATTCTCACCGGTCTCATCGGGACCAGTGCATGGTACGCCCCCGGAGTCGCGACTGCCGAGATGGTGGAGGCTGTCCTGCTGGATCGCCGGCGCATATTGCCCGTAACGGCGCTTCTGCGTGGCGAATACGGAATTGACGGCCTGTACTTCGGCGTTCCCGCCCTGCTCGGGGCAGGCGGAATCGGTGAAATCTTCGACCTGACACGGCTCGTCGGTCTGGCCGACGTCGAGAATGCCGCAATTCGAGAATCGGCCGGGAAGGTTCAAGCGACAGTCAACAGCCTGAGGACTCTGGGTAAGCTCTAACGCGCAGCGCCATGGAATTCGTAATATGAGGGTATTGCAAAGGCCGGCCATCGCCAGGTCGAATAGAGAATCGTTCGGTTGAAGTTCACCGGACTTTGCAATCCCCTCGATCATCAAGATACAACAGTAGAAAACGGTCATTATATCTTGTTAACATAAACATAATGGGGCGTGCGCAAACAGAGTGGTTGCCGGGTCTTGAGTATCTTGCAGCCCTGTGGGAGCCACGTAATCACATCATAGTCGAAGGAGCGCTGATCCGGCTTCGTCGACTTTCGTTGGAAGCGCGGGTCAAGGCAATTCACCTCATTGGGGTTGAGGAGCGCGTCATCATAATATCAGGTAATTCCTGGCAGGAGCGTAATCGATGGCAGTGACACTCAAGGATATTGCTGAGCGCACAGGTGTTTCGCCAAGTGTGGTCTCCACCGTGCTCAGCGGTAGAGACAATGGAACATTCGTCAGTGAGACCACCCGGCGAAAGGTTCTCCAGGTCGCCGAGATGCTCAACTATACTCCGGTTCGGTCGGGGCGGCCTCGTGGCAGCCGGCGACTGCGCCGGCAGCGCGAAGAGCACTTCATCGGAATCTGGGATCCGAGCTTCGGGCCCGCAACTTCGAACTATATACGCCACGTTCAGACCGCGCTCAGTCAGCACGCCGTGGAAACCGGCGCTGAGAGCGAGGACGACTACGGACTGCGCATTCTCACCACGGAAGACCTCCCGCGTCTCGATTCCATCGGCGTAATGGGCATCATTTTGCTTGGCTCGACCGTGTTGCCCCGCTCTGCCGCCAGCGCCACCATTCCCTGCGTCATGATTGGCGAGGTGGACAATCCGCCCCGCGAGTTGGTGCAGGTTCACGTGGATAACTTCGCGGCCGGGCGGGAAATCGCCGAGTACCTGTGGGGGCTCGGCCATCGAATCATCGCCTTCCTCGCCCCGGGAACCCACCCCCGCGTCACACGGCAGCGCTATCACGGGATCAAGTCCGTTTGGATCAAACGTCAGGCCGATCCGAACCTGATCTTCCCGATCCAGTATGACTCGAAGCCCGCTCCGTCCGAGCGCGACCAGATCCGTCGGGAAATCATGGAGCGCTTCAACCCGTCGGCCACCCGCCACAATCGCCCCACCGCGCTTGTCTGCGACGACGAGCACGTGGCGGCGCTCGTGGCGCAGACGTTGACGGAGGCTGGCTGCTCGGTCCCGGGCGACGTGTCGTTAACCGGTTTCGACGACACCCCGCAAATCGCGGAGTTCATGATCCCGCCGCTGACAACCGTGCGCCTTCCCATCGAGCATCTCGCAAAGTCCGCCATCGAGCAACTCTACAAGCTGCACGACGAGATTATGCCGATCAGCCCGGAGGCCCGTGATTTCTCGTTCACCGGCCAGCTTATCGTACGCGCTTCCTGTGCCGAGCGCCGGACCGGATAGACCGCATGATTCACGTCCCCTGTCGGGCGGGTGTTCCCGCCCGAACATCGGAATAATGCAGGCTAGCCCGGACGATGATGCGTCCTACCGCGGAACAGGCGTCCGCCTGCTGTTTATAACGATCTGAATCGGACGGTGAAATGATCGGTCATCCTGCGCATCTCGGACGCTCCACGTCGGTCTTGCTGGCAATCGACCTTCAAGAGCGGCTCTTGAGCATTGTTCACGAGCCGGAACGCCTGGCCGCGAACGCCGCCCTGCTGCTCAGATCCGCCGCCATCCTCGGCGTGCCCGTCCTCCCGACCACGCAAAATCTCGACCGCCTCGGCCCCACCCGGCCGGATATCGCCGATGCACTGCCTGAGTCCACCGTGCACTTCGACAAGCTGACGTTCTCCGCCGCCCGCATGCCAGCTCTCAGCGACACCCTGCGAGAGATGTGCCGGCCCCAGATCGTCCTCTGCGGGGTCGAGACCCACGTTTGTGTGGCCCAAACTGCCATGGACCTCGTTGCCGATGGTTATCAGGTCCACGTGGTCGCCGACGCCGTCTCGTCCCGAACCATCGAGCGCCACAAACTGGGCATGGAACGCTTGCGCGACCTCGGCATCCTCCCGATCGGCGCTGAAGCCACGGTCTTCGAATGGCTCGCCGAAGCCGGCACCCCCGAATTTCGCCAGATCCTGGCCCTCGTTAAGTAGTTGTGCCGGCATCGCCTGAATTGCACGCGTTCGCCCGCTGGGGACTCTACCGGGGGTATACTGAACGCGAAATGATTCCCGTCCGCCTCGAACTTAAGAACTTCATGTCCTACGGGGACGACCTGACGGTGCTCGATTTCGAGGGCATGCACACCATCTGTTTGTCGGGCGAGAACGGGAACGGCAAGAGCGCCCTGCTGGATGCAATCACGTGGTCGCTCTGGGGCGAGAGCCGGGCGGGGAAGAACCGGCACGACGATCTCGTCCGAATCGGCGCGGACGAGATGAGCGTTCAGTTCAGCTTCCTGATGGACGGAGTCCAGTACCGCGTGCAACGGAAGCGGTCGAAGAGGGCGTCGGGGAATCAGTGGGAGCTGCATCAGGAGCTGCCCGGCGGGGGCTGGCGGTCCCTCACCGGAAACAACGCCGGCGAGACCGAGAAGAGCATCCTGAAGCTCTTGCGGATGTCCTATGATACCTTCCTGAACTCGGCTTACCTGCGGCAGGGGCAGGCGGACCAGTTCGTGAAGCAGCCGGCCGGCAAGCGCAAGGAGATCCTGGCCGACATCCTGGACCTCTCGCGCTACGACCGTCTGGAAGTGAAGGCCCGCGAGCGAGCCCGCGAGGCCGGCGCGGAAGCCGTAGACATCGAGCGCGAAATCAACGTCATCGACGCCGAGTTGGCCGCCGAGGAAGGCTACCGCACCTCGCTGGCGGGGTTGCAGTCGACCCTGACCGACCTGCAGGCCCGTCAGGCCGAGGTCGCCGCCGAACTCGACATCATCAGCAAGGAGATCGGCGAGCTCGAGGGACGCAAGAGCTTTGCCGACGAGATTCGCCGGCAGGTTGCGCAGGCCGAGCGCGAATGCGGCGAGCTGCGGCGGCGAATCGCCGAGCACTGCAAGGAAGAGGATAGCCAGAGCGCCCTCCTCGACCAGGCGGCCGCGATCGAGCAGGGATACGCCGACCTTCTGGCTTCCCGCGAGGAGATGGCGAGGCTTGACGGCGAGCTGCGACGCTACCACAAAGGGCGGAGTGTGGTGGCGGCGGTCGAGAGCGAATACGCTTTCAAACAAAACGAGGCGAAGGGGCTCCTCGATCGTCTGACCGCGGAGATCGAGGCCGCTGAAAACAAACTCGTGGATCAGAAGCGGCTGCGCGAGCAGCGCGCGGAGGTCAAGGCCCGGCTCGACCGCTGGGATAAGGACATAGCCGCGCGGCAACAACTGGAGGTTGACCGGAAAGTGGTGGCCGACAGGCTTCGCAAACTGGACCAACATAATACCACACTGATCGCACAGATCGATGCATGGACGCAGCGGATCAATTCGGTGCGCGACCAGGACGGCCTCTGTCCGGTCTGCAACTCGCCGCTGCCGCCCGACCGAATCGCGGCGCTTCGCACGGAGTACGAGGCCGCGCGGCAGCAATGCAGGGACGATCGACTGAGGATCATGGCCGACGGGCGAATCGTCAAGGCGGACCTTGTGGCTCTCGACTCGAAAATCAACGCATTTGCGGCCGGTCAGGCAGCCGCGTTGCAAGAGAGGGTCGTGTTCGGGCAAATCGAGCAGCGACTCAAGGATGCCCAGGAGATTCAGGAACGGCTGCCGGAAATGCGAAAACAGGCGTCCGACGCGCGTCGCACGCTGATCGCGGAGGAATTTGCGCCGGACGTGCGCCAGAGGCGGGACCGGTTCCGGGAGGAACTGGCGAAGATCGAAAAGGTCCCCGAGGAACATGCCCGCATGCGGACCCGGATCGCCGAGCTCGAGCCGAACGAGCGCAGGCACCTGCAACTGGGACATGCGCGGGAAGCCCTTGATGCCGCGTCGGCGCGCCGGCGCCAGGCTGAGGCCGATCTGGCCGCACGTGATCTCGCACGGACCGAGGCGGCGGCCCGCGTGGCGGAGATCGCCGATGTGGGCGCTGACCTGGCGGCGGCGGCAAAGCGCCGAGGCGAACGGCAGGCGGCGCTGACCCGGTTTCAGACGGAGGAGCGCGCGGCGGCGCTGGATATCGGGCGATTCCAGCAGCGGATCGAGCGATGCGAGAGCCTCAAGGGAGAACGAACGACTAAGGGCCAGCGTCTGGTCGCCCTCCGCCGCGACCACGAGGCCTACGACCAGCTTTCACGGGCCTTCGGGAAAAAGGGGGTCCAGGCGCTCATCATCGAGAATGCGATTCCCGAGATCATCGAGGAGGCCAACCGGCTGCTCGATCGCCTGACCGACGGCGATATGTCGATAACGTTCGAGACGCTCCGGGAGTCTCGCATAAAGCGGGAGGGCCCCATCGAGACCCTGGACATCAAGGTCAGCGACAATCTGGGGACGCGGACGCTCGAGATGTACTCCGGCGGCGAGAGCTTCCGAGCGGCGTTCGCCCTTCGGCTGGCGCTCTCGAAACTGCTGGCGCGCCGCGCCGGTGCCCGGCTGCAAACATTGATTGTCGATGAGGGGTTTGGCACGCAGGACGGAAAGGGAAGGGAGAAGCTGGTCGAATCCCTGAACGCGATCAAGGAGGATTTCGAGAAGATCATCGTCATCACGCATATCGACGAGCTCAAGGATGCCTTCGCGACCCGGATCGAGGTCACCAAGACGCCGCGCGGCTCGCAGATCACGGTGATGGAAGGCGACAGCGGATGAGCGGCAATCGGCCGGTGGCTGGTTCCGATATCGACATCCGGCGGTCGGTCTTCGGGGGCCTCGGGTCAGTGGCTGCCGCGGTGCTCATCAACCGTCTCGCCGCGGCCTTCCTTGGGGGCGCCGATTTCGGGGAGGCGGTCGACGAAGGTGTCACCGGCCCATACTTCTCGTTTTACGACGGCTGCGTGCTCGTCTGGACTCTCGCCGCACCGGCGTTCTTAGGGGGACTCGCCCTGGCGGCATTTGTCCGTGAAGCCGCGTGGCGTGTTTCTGTGCCGGCGTTCGCCGTGGCCGCGCTTGTCGGTTTCGTGTGGCGCTACTGGCGGATACCGATCGTTTCGCCGGCGTCCGCACACAATGGACTGATCCATTACATGACCCATAGCCCCCTGGTGTTGCTCGCATTCGGCACGTTGGGTGCCTGGGTGGGCAGCGAATTTGCCAGCGGGCGGTTCACGCTGCAAGACCCCGTTCCAATTCGGCCGGGGCCGGAAGATTAATATCATGTTTGTCGATGAAGTGACAGTACTCGTGAAGTCCGGAAATGGCGGAAACGGGGCTGTCTCGTTTCGAAAGGAAAAGTTCGTTCCACGCGGCGGCCCGAACGGAGGCGACGGCGGCAAGGGCGGCGACGTGGTTATCGAGGGCGACTCCAACCTCTCGACACTCCTCGATTTTCGTTATCAGCAGCGCTACGAGGCTGCGCCCGGCGCGAACGGCACCAGCAAGGACATGCACGGCAAGGACGCGACAGACCTAATCATGAAGGTCCCCATCGGCACGGTCGCAACCGATACGGAGTCGAGCCGGGTCATGGCCGACATTACGAAGCATGGCCAGCGGGTCATCCTGGCCCCGGGCGGTCAGGGGGGCCGCGGCAACGCCCGGTTCGTCTCATCCACCCACCAGGCTCCCAAATTCGCCGAGAACGGCGAGCCGGGCATCACCCTCAACGTCAAACTCGAATTGAAGCTGCTCGCCGATATCGGCCTGATCGGTTTCCCCAATGTCGGCAAGAGCACGTTGATCGCGGCCGTGTCAGCCGCGAAGCCAAAGATCGCCGACTATCCGTTCACGACACTCGTCCCGAACCTGGGCGTGGTGCGTGTCGACGATGAGCGGAGCTTCGTCATGGCCGACATACCTGGCCTGATCGAGGGGGCGAGTAGCGGCGTTGGCCTGGGCCACCAGTTTCTCCGGCATGTGGAGCGCACCCGTGTCCTCGTGCACCTGGTCGACGTCTGCGGTCTCACCGGCCGGGACCCCGTGCATGATTACAGGATCATCAACGACGAGCTTGCAGCGTACAGCCCGGAACTGGCCGCGCTGCCGCAGCTTGTGGCCCTGAACAAGATCGACCTGGCCGAATCGGATCTCCTGGACAGCATCGAGGAGGCCGTCCTATACGAGATGGACCGCCGCTACCCGCTTCCGGAGCCGGAAGTCGTGGATGCCGTCCGGCCGCGCCGCCTGTTTCGCATTTCGGCGGCCACCCGGCAAGGTGTTGCGGACCTGGTATACGCCTGCGGCACGCTTCTTAGCTCCATCCCCACCGCGAGTGTGGATGAGGACGAGGTCGTTCGGATTACGGCCGACCGCCTCGGAGACCGCCGGCGCGACCGCCGCTGGCACGCGGCTCGTGACGAGAATGATGGTGCGTTCCTCATATACGGCCCCGGTCTCGAGCGGCTGGTCTCGATGACGAACCTCGAGAACGAAGCCGCCGTCACCCGCCTGCAGCGGACGCTCGACCGCAGCGGCGTGGTCACAAGGCTGCGCCAGCTCGGCGCCAAACAGGGCGACACCGTGCGCATTGGGACGATTGAGTTCGATTTTGTGGACGAGGATGTCGATGAGGGCCGTCGGGCCGGAAAGGCCGCTCCGATCGAGGAGGACGAGCCGGACGAGGAAGACGAGGATGTCGAATAGCATTGACGAAACCGCACGTAGCGGCGTCGACGCGGGGTCGCGCCCGGAGGCTCACCCCGATTCGGGATGGGTTCCGCACACGATCGTTGTTAAGGTTGGCACCAGCACGGTGACCTGCCCCGGCGGAGCGCCGGACACGGAGTATCTGGCCGATCTTGCCGCACAGGTCGCCGCCCAGCGCGACCTTGGCCGCTCGGTCATCATTGTGTCCAGCGGCGCAGTCGGAGCCGGGATGGAGGCGCTCGGCCTGCCGGGCCGCGCTCGGACAATCCCACAGAAGCAGGCCGCGGCCGCGATTGGCCAGGGCCGCCTGATGCACCGCTACGCCGAGGCCTTCGCGCGGCACCGCGTCCCCGTGGCGCAGGTGCTCTTGACGCGCGACGACGTGCGTGACCGGGCTCGCTACCTGAATGCCCGCAACACGTTTTCGGCCATCCTCGGGTACGGGGCAGTCCCGATTGTCAACGAGAATGATACGGTCTCGGTCGACGAGATCCGCTTCGGCGACAACGATACGCTCGCCGCGCTGGTGGCGGCGCTGGCAGAAGCCGACTCGCTCCTTCTGCTCTCCGACGTGGCCGGGCTCTACGACAAGGACCCGAACGAGCACCCAGACGCTGTTCTGATCCCGGTCGTGGAGAAGATCGACCGCGCTGTCGAGCAGCGGGCCGGCGGCTCGCGCACGGTCGTCGGCACGGGGGGTATGACGACAAAAATACGCGCGGCCCGTATTTGCACCGCGACGGGCGTGCGGATGACCATCGCCGATGGCCGCAGGCCCGGGGTGGTCGCCGATGCGCTCGAGGGCCGCTGCGGCACCCTCTTTCTCCCGAAGCCCACTCCCATCAGCCAGCGCAAGCGCTGGATCGCCTTCGGTGCCACGGTCAAGGGGACGGTTATGGTCAACGAGGGCGCCCGCCAGCGACTGGTGCACGAGGGCAAGAGCCTTCTTCCCGCTGGCGTCATTCAGGTTTCGGGTGAGTTCGCCGCGGGAGACCTGGTTCGCCTGCTCGATCCGCAGGGAAACTCTTTCGCGCGCGGATTTGTCAATTACGACGCCGTTGACCTCGTCCGGATCATGGGTCGCCGGACCGCCGATATCGCGTCGGTGCTCGGAAGCAAGCCGAGCGACGAGGTCGTTCATCGCGATAACCTGGTGCTGAACCTGTAAGCGGCTGCTCGAAAGGACCATGCATTGGGTATGCGACGCTTAGGACTGATGGGTGGGACGTTCGACCCGATTCACTACGGCCACCTGCTGATGGCCGAGGAGGCGCGCCAGGCGTTTGGCCTCGACCTGGTCACCTTCGTGCCGAATGGCCGGCCGGCCCACAAGAAGGGATATCCGGTGACATCGCCCGAGCAGCGGTACGCCATGACTTTGATTGCAACCACGGCCAACCCGCACTTCTCCTGCTCGCGAGTAGAGGTGGAGCGCCCGGGCCCCTCCTACGCCATCGACACCGTGCGCCATTTCCATCGGATCTACCCGGACATCGAGGCACTGTACTTCATCACCGGCGCCGATGCTATCCTGGAGATCCTGACCTGGCGCGACTACGAGAGCCTCTTTCGCGAATGCCGCTTTATCGCCGGTACGCGCCCCGGCTATAAACTCCCTGAGTCCGCGAGCCACCTCCTGCACGCCGACATCGCCTTCCTGCCCATCCCCGGCCTCGACATCTCCAGCACGCTGATCCGCAACCGGGTCCGCGCCGGCAGCACCATCAAATACCTCACTCCGGATTCGGTGGTTAACTACATCAACAAGGAGCGTCTTTATCTGGAGTCCAATGAGGACGGCCAACTCGATGCGGTGCATGGGGTGATCTGAGGCGGAGTTGTGCGCCGCCCTCGACCGAACCGATTGCAGGACAGGCCTCCGTGCCACTCACTCCTATCGCCCTCAGTTGCGCCTCCGTCGGGAACGTCCGCACGCGGAAGCGCGAGGGGTAGAGCTCGGCGACCGGCTCGACGGTATTGCCCATGACATCGAGCACCGCTTCCCAGTTCCCGTAACCGACCACCCGGCCGGGGGCGTCGCGCGGTCCGGGGCGCATGAAGGCGATGCGGTCGGTCTCAGGGAGAAGGCTGTCGATGCCCTCCGACCAGACCGATGTCGTTACAATTTGTCCGTCCGCGAGCTCATGGGCATGGTAGCCGGCGACAAAGCAGGGATCGCCGCTCGCCAACTGGAGCGCGTCGAGAACCTCTCGCTGCTGGTTCGCCGCCAGAGCCGTTGTTTGCACCGCCAAAAGCCGCAGGGATCTGTACGCGGGATGTTCCGCCGGAGGCAGGAATGGCACCCAGCCGGCATCCAGCCGGAAAGCGACGCCGGTCATCGGGCGGGGCTTCCCGAGAATCTCTCGGGACAAGTTCGCCATGTGTACAAGGCCGTCGGGATCATTCGCGCTGGTGATCAGGAGCACGTCCCGATTTGGGACCATCGCCACGGGCCGGCCCTTGATCGGGAGATGCGCAAACAGGGAGGCGTTGAGAAGTCGCGACGCGTCGTAGCAGTCCTCCCACTGTGACCGGTAGAGGCCGGGGGCCACTTCGGCAAAGCCACTGCCGACCTCGCTCCGCCTCAGGATGTTGGTGTCCGCAATGTCGAGCGCGTCGTGAAGGTTCAAGCACCATTCGTCAAGTTTGGCCTGATTGATATTGCGTATCATCCGTGGCTCGTCGAGAACCACCTCCAGCGTCAAATGCCCGCCGCCGAAGACTCGATACGGCACATCCGCCGCGTCGGTCATCCCGTCCAGCCGAAACTGCAGTTTCATCTGCTCCAGGTACGATCGTTCGCGTACCTTGGGCATCAACATGCCCTTCGCCTCGGCCGGAGTGTATTCCACGGAACCGGGAAACTCGGCAAACTGGCGCGCATAAAGCCGGATCACGCTTCGGCGCTTCCATACCGGAACCGCGCAGTACTCGTCGTAGGCGTTTCCCAGGTTAAAGACAACGCCGTCCGAACGGGTGATACTGTGCCGCTCCATATCCACCTGCGTCAATGCGCCGCGTGCTGCCGTTGCTTGTGCTACAGCCTTTGTGAACTCCGCCATACTGAACTTAAAGAGGGCCATGCCAACCAGACCTTTGATCTCGCAAGTCAAGTCTGTGCTACGGCAGGGTGCGAGTGCCCGATTGCCGTGTGTACCGCCTGGTTCGATCGCGCCTCTTATCCGTCTGCGGAAAGGGATATCCACAACCACGCGTCGTGAGCGGCCCGGAATGACCCGCGGCCAATTTTCACGTAAATATTATAACATCCGGAAGCCTGCTCAAACTGTGTGCGGCACAACTTTCTGCACAGTTCCGCTTGAACTGCTGCCGGCATCGGTTACGGTCGCTCGCTTTGGCGGATGTCCGGAGGAAACAAGTGAGTTAGTAGTGGGTCAAGGTTTTGCGTCGGCCACGCCCGATCCTATCGTGGGACAGGCCTCCGTGCCTGTCTTCCTCCTTGTCCACCGCGTCCATCGCGTCCATCGCGTCCATGTGTCCATGTGTCCATGTGTCCATAGTCCATAGTCCATAGTCCATAGTCCATAGTCCATAAACCGTCTCGGTCTGAGTCGATGCCTCGCCTGGCATTATCGAGGGAAACGCCCGCGTGATCGACGCATCCGTTCGTCCGGGTCGATGCCCCGAAGGATGGCCGCAGCCGGACTAATCATGTCGAGGGTCTGCTGTGGGGTCCCGGTCGGCTCGACGGAGGGGGCGAGAGCGGGCTCCGGACGGGATTGCGCGCCCTCCGCGGGCGCGAACTCCGCTTCTCCGTTCGCCGGTTCCCCACCCTTCAGGGAGGGGCTTTGAGCAGGCTCCGAACGGTCCGTCAGGCCGAGCGGGCCGGCGTAGACCCGATTGCCCTCGACCGCGCGGTGCCAGCCAAAGTCCTTCTCACCCGCGTCGGCAGCCGCATCGGTCATGCAGTACAGGCGGGCGCTAATCTCGTCCGCCTCGTGGACAATCGCGGCCTCGCGCAGCATTGGCGCCACCGGGGAGCCGTGTTCGAGCTTTCCATGGTGCGAGAGGATGATGTGCAGGAGGGCGTCGCAGAGAGTGTCGGTGAAGCCGGGTATGCGCCGCGCGGCATCGCGCACGAGCCCGTAGCCGATGGCGACATGGCCGAGCAGCCCGCCGCGCACCGTATAGACGTACGACGCATCCGACCAGTCAAGCTCCTCGACCTTGCCGATATCGTGCAACAGTGCGGCCGCAACCACCAGATCGCGCGAAACCGGCTCATAACCCCACGTGCGCTGCAGATTGGCAACCGCCAGGGCCACCTCGGCGACCTCGACCGTGTGCTGGAGAAGGCCGTGCCGGCAGGCATGATGCATGCTGCTCGCCGCCGGGGCCGTCTCGAACCGGGTCCGAAACTGAGTGTCCCCGAAGACGACCCGCAGGATGTCGCGCAGCGCCGTATCTTCCACGCCCGACGCGAGCCGATTGAAGCGCGTGCGCAGGTCCGTGAGCCGCAGGGGGGCATGCGGCTCGTAGTCGGCCGGATCGAACACGTCGCCGGCATCCTCGATTGGGAAGTCGATTCGGATCTGCCGGTAGCCGCGGTAATCCTCGACCACACCGCGAATCCGCGCGTAGCGCACGCCGCGGCCGCTCTCCGTCTCGACATCGGGGAGGTCCCATCGCTTGGCCGCGATCCGCCCTGTCCGGTCGGCGAGCGACAGCGACAGAAACCGCGCCCCCGAACGCGACGTACGCACGTCGCACGTGATGACACGGAACACAGAGTCCACGGGGCCGTCGACGACGAGGTCCCGCACAAATTGCTTCTTAACTGAACGACCTTCGCTCACGATGGATCCTGTTTCTCCAAAAGGGCCGTATAATCCTGCTTCGAAATGTTGAACGACGCCCACTTCACGTCCCACGTGACGCCATCGGGGCCGGCGCCAGCAGTGTCGCCCGGCACGCCTGACGAATCCGACCCGTCCGACTGGTCCGACAGGTCCGACCCGTCCCTCCTCCGGTTGAGCGGAGCGTATTGTATTTCCTCTAATACACGGTTCCCAACCCCGAGCTGAGGGACTGGCCGAAGTTGCCGACGCCGAAGGGCTCGTAGGCCGGGAAGGCTTTGAGGCGGATGTTGAACGTGAGGGTCGCCCCGGTCTCAAAGCCGATGGGATTGTTCTGGTAGATGAGCGTCGTCTCCCAGTCATGCCACGAGCGAGTGACGGCGAGCCCACTGTAGTCGTAGGAATCGGTCAGGCCGTCGTATCCGGCGATGGCCTGTAGCCGCCAGCCGGAGTCCTCGTCCGTATGCCACCAGAAGGGCACGTTGACATCGCCGGTGATGTCGGCCATTCGGCGCTCCGGCGGCGCATAACGCGTGCCCAGGTCGAAGGCCATCTTGTTGCTGCCGAGGACGGTGAAGTTGTCCGTCAGGTCGGTCAACTGGCCGTCATTGATGTTATAGGCGGTCGACTGACGCCAACTGAGCAGCTTTGTCGGCGTGTACAGGGACTGCAGCGAGGCGCTCTGGTACGGCTGCGGCGGCCCGTATATCGACGGCTGACGCGCCACATAGATGTCGTACCCGGTCGAGAAGTTGAGTTGCAGCTCGCGCGTTTCCTGGTAGGACAGATTCGCCGAGATAAGGTTGGTATTGCCGGCGATGTCGAAAAGGAACGGCGAATACCCGTACGCACGGACATAGTCGTACTTCAGGACGAATGCGGACTTTGATCCGATGCGCAGCTTGTAGTCGGAATGTTCGGTCAGCACGTACTGCGCGGCGTCGTCGCTGTAGAACCGCTGCTGGTAAGACCCGTCAAAGTCGAGCTTCTCCCAACTGGTGACCTTACGCGTGGTCGAGCCGAGGTCCAGGCCGTAGTTAATGCGATCCTCGCGGGAGAGGCTGGCGGGCTCGTTGTAGTTTCCCAAAGAGAGCGACAACTGGGCCGTCTTCGGCAGTAGAGTCCGCAGAACGGTTTCTCGGATCGGATCGGTCGCCATATCGAGTTCGGGGAGCTTCTCGACCGTTCCGATCTGGCCCCCGGATTCGCCCACGGACTGCGTTTTGTTCTCCATGAACTTCCAGTCGAAGTAGCGATCCTGTTCGTCGTACTCCACGCTTCCGTTGACTTGCCCGGTCGTGGTCGACGTGCCGAAGAAGGTGTTCTGATCCTGAGTGAAGTTGAGCTTCGTCTCGAAGCGCTCCTTCCTCGTCGGGTTGAAAACCTGGTCCAGGTTCGATGTCAGCGACTGCGTCGTCGATCCGACATACGTCGAGCTGGTGAGATTGGTCGCGAACGTATCAGTGAGATTGCCGACCGTTCGATTCAGCAGGAGTTGTCCGGAGTCCGAACTGTTGGCCTGATCGCTCAGCAAGTAGGAGTTTTGCTGGAACTGGCCGTTAACGGACGCCATCACATCTCCGAATTCCTGCTTATGCTGGATACTGCCGGCGAGATCCTGGAGGCCGGTAGAGTGGTCCGGGAGCTCGTACGCCGTGACCTCGCCGGTCGGGGAGCGCGGATTCGTCGATTCCGAGCCGTACGACTGGTCGAATCCGAGCCCGATACCCTTCTTTTGAAACATGTCGACATGGAGGATGCCGGGAAGGGTATCGGCCAGGACGTAGCCGAGTGCCAGCTTGACATAGTAACCCTCCTGCGGCGATTCCCCGAATTGCGGGTTGAGGGTCGAGGCGCTTTTGTTCAGCGGGACGACCAGATAGGGAATCGTGATCAGCCGACGCTCGCGGCGGTAAAGGCTGACCTGTTTGCCGACAAGATGGCGGCCCGGTATCACGTAGGCGTCGCGCGCCGTGAAGTGGTAGTGCGGCTGGGGGAAGTCGCAGGTGGTGAAGCTGCTGCCGCGCGCGTCCACAAAGTTCGGCCGGCCGGACACCGTGCCGCCGTAGAGGATCAGCGGAAGGATCATCCCGGCGCCAAGGCGCTTCGGCGAAATCGTGGTTCTTGCGTCGGAGACCACGTACGTGTTGTTGTCGAGGTCCAGGCTCAGCGACCCGCTCGCTCCTCCCGTTACCTCCTCCTGATTCGGTCCCGTCAGCACCACATGGCCGCGAAAGAGCGCCTGATCGGAATCCGTATCGAGGTCGACGCGGTCGCACGTAATCTTCTCGTCCCGGTAGATGATCCCTACATTCCCGGCAGCGATCCAGTGTCCCGGCTCGAGTTGCTCGGCGCTGTCGGCGTTCTCGAGGACGACACTGTTCCTGTCGGCCACCGGTTCATTGGCGATAACGGCGGTGGGACTCGTGGACGAGCGTCCGCCTGGCGCCTTAACCGGCGCGGCGCACGCTTCGGCCGCCGGCGGAGTGCCGGCCGCGTTCACGGGCGCCGCGCTCGACTGCGCGAATGCGCCTGTCGTGAGGCCCCCGAAGGCCAACGCGATCAAGAGCGTCACGAGAGCAAGTCGTCGCCCTCTTCCCATCACAACATGGATTATTCTTGGTAATCGAACGAACACCGCGAGCCTTGCGCCAGAACAGGAAGGTTCCGGCTAATCGGACGAGTTTGCTACTCCACACGGCACAGCAGCAGGATTGCGACGACCAGGAACACGATATCGGGCGACCACGCGGCGAGCATCGGATCGAGCTTGCCGGTCAATCCGAGGATCTTGGTCAAAAACAGCGTGTTCCAGCCAACCCAGACCATCAGGCCGGCCAGGACAAGTCCGGCATACGCCCCCGCCCGGGCCGTGGTAAAGGCGAGTGGAGGAGCGCAGAGTGCAAACGCGAGGCAGACAAACGGGAGGCTGAGTTTCAAATAGTAGTTGACTGCGGCCTCCGCATAGTCCTGGCCTGTCCGTTGCAGGGCGTGCATCCGCTGCCCGAGCTGGCTCATGCTGAGCTCGTCGGGCTGCACAAAAGCGCTCTCAGCGAGCTCCGTGAGCGGAGCGCGGAGGTTCATGGTCATCGATTTTCCCCGAATCTCGGCCGATACAAGGCCGTCGGCGCCGATCTCGTGCACCACGATGTTATGCAGCGTCCAGATATCGTGGTTGTAGTCGGCAGTCTCGGCGGTGATGAGCTCCGGGTACTGGCTGTAGAACTGGCTCCGAAAGATGGTCACTCCGGCCAGCTTGAGCTTGTTCGGATTGCCCGACGGGTCCTTCGTGATGGTCTTGATGGCGAAGGAATAGTCGTTGTATGTGAACACCCGGTTCTGCGCGATCGACGGGGACGCCTGAATTGCGTAGGCGAGCATCTGATTCTGAGTCTGCTGGAACTCGTGCTGGGCATGCGGCACGATCCGGTCGCCGATCCAGAACGAAATCACGCTCACCACCGCTCCCATCGCGTAGATCGGCGCGAACATCCGCAGCAGCGGCACGCCGGCCATCCGGATCGCCGTCACCTCCGAGTCGCGTGTGAGCCGGTTGACGGCCCACGCCGCAGACAGCGCAGTGGCTGCCGGCAGGGTCAGCACGATCAAGCTCGGGATGTTGAACACAACCAGGCGCGCCACCACGGGAACAGCGATCTTGCTCTTGACGATGGTCTCGATAAGCTGAAAGAGCGTCGTGCCGACCAGCATGACAATGATCAAGAACACCGCGCTGATGAATGGCACCAGCATCTCCCCCAGTACATACCGGTCCATGCGTGTTGCCATGCTAACCTGCCTTTTCCGAGAACGGGTAGCGCGAGACCGACGCCCTGCTGTTTCGCGCGACTCTCACGAGTTCACCTGGACCGACCAGTTGGCGATGTCGATGTCGCCCACCGGATTTCCGTTCAACGGCTGCTGGTTCGAGTCTCCCACATTCTGGTAGACTCCCGGTCCGGTGTTCATGACGTCGCCGGTTGGTTCCGGCGGGACGGCCGTGCTGTTGTCGTACAATCCGGACTGTGTGGCGGAGATTGTGATCGGGCTGTCGATCTGGCTGGATATCCGGCCGTCGCCCAGCGCATCGTAGAGCTTTGTGCCGGTGTATCCGGCGGTGGGAAGCAAGTTGGTCGCCAGGAAGTTAATCTGAATCTGGGAGATCTGCGACGCCGGTACTGTCGAAGTCGCCAGCGCGGAGATGGGAATTTGAAAGCTGATCGTCTGGGTTGACCCAAATGTCACCGGCACGTAAGACGTTGGCGGCGGAAGCGGTGTCGAGTTGAGGTCGTTCGACCCCGGCACCACCGAGTACATGCCGTATCCTCCGTTCGCCTGGGTTGGGTCGACGCGCACGTAAGCCGTGATGTCTCCGGCGGCAAAGCCGTTACCCCAGGGAGTGGTGATCACGGGCACGGGGCCACTCGAACCGGTCGCCGGGTTTACGTTAAAAAGCACGAAGTAATAATCCGACGCGTCGATGGAATAGTTGTTCGCCACAGTCATCGTGATCGTCAACTGCGGTCCGTTCGTCTGGTTCACTCCGGGCGGAGTCCGGGCGCATCCCCCGATAATGAAACCGGCGGACAGGACCGCGGTGAGGCAGAACTGACGCGCCTTGCGTCTCCACGGGATCGGATGGGGGAAGGGCGGCAAGGCATAATGTCGAATTCCGCAACTCCCTCTCCGCTTGCGGGGAGGGCCGGGGAGGGGTCGAGTTTCACGAAGGGTGTTCATGCTGGTAAGATTAACATCCGAGCCTTATGAGATCACCTGGACAGACCAGGTGACGATGTCCAGGTCGGCAACCGTGCCTCCGTTCGTCTGTGCTGTGGAATCGCTGACATTCTGATACACTCCGGGCCCCGTCTCCATCACGTCGCCGGCCGGTTCCTGCGGAGTGTCGTTGTACGATTGACCCGGCGTGGCAGTGATTGTGATCGCGCTGTCGACCTGGCTCAGTATCCGGCCGTCGCCGAGGGCATCGAAGAGCTTGTTCCCGGTGTACCCGGTGGGCGGAATCTGGTCGGTCGCCAGGAAGTTCACCTGAATTGTGGTGATCTTCGACGCCGGGATCGCGGCCGTCGCCAGCGCCGAGATCGGGATCTCGAAACTGAGAGTTTGACTGGTTCCGAATGTCACGGGAGCAGACGAAGTCGGCGGCGGAAGCGGTGTGAAGGTCAGATCATTCGACCCGGGCGCCACCGCGAACATTTGGTATCCGGAGTTTTGCGCGGTTTGGTCGAAGAGCATGAACGCCGTGATGTCTCCTGATGCAAATCCGTTTCCCCACGGCGACGTGATCACGGGCGCCGGTCCGGTTGACTGCACGGGCGTGTTCGTGACGTTGAACAGCACAAAGTAGTAGTCAGCCGGGTTAATGTCGCCTTCCACGGTCATATTGACCAGCAACTGCGGGCCGTTCGACTGACTGCTCGACGACGGCGCACCGCACCCGGCGATAGCTACGGTTACGGCCAGGACGCCGGCGAGAACGGTTCTGCCGATCAGGCGATTCCATCCGATCCCGCTTCGTAAAGCGCAAGAGACCGGCGGAATGTCGTGAAGGGTGCTCATGATGGTAAGATTATAGCCGGATTGGATGCGCATTGAACACGAATGATGACATTGGGAGACGCTCGCAGCCGCGGACATGGGGCCGGCACGGAGCTGCGGCGTTAGCGGGACTGCTGTTTGTCGCGTGTTACCCGCACCTCGATTGGGGCTGGCTGGCGTGGGTCGCACTGGCGCCCTACCTCTGGGCGCTGCGCGGAGCCTCAATCAAGTCAGCGGTCGGGTTGTCGATCACGTTCGGTTTCGTGGCGTTCGGCGGGCTCCTTTACTGGCTCGGTCTTGTCGGCGGCCACGTGCTTGGCCCGGGCCTGGGCGTCGTGGTCTGGCTGATCGCCGTCGTGGCGCAGGTGCTCGAAGTCGTTGCCTTCGGGGCCGGAGCCGCCTGGCTGGCGCGCCGTGCATCGCCGGCCGCCTGGCGGTGGGGCGTGCCGGCCCTCTGGACGATCTGGGAATGGATCCGGCAGCTCGGGCAGCTCGGCACCTCGTGGGGAGACCTTGCAAACACGCAGCATCTGTGCCTGCCGGTATTGCAGCTCAGTAAACTCACCGGCCCCTGGGGCGTCACCTTCCTGATCGTGCTCGTGAACGCTGCCGTCGCCGAGTGGATCGGAACCGGTTCGAAACAGGAGCCGCCCGCCGGTCGGTCGGAATTCTCGGTTGCGGTTCTGGCAATCCTCACAGTCGTGGCTTTGGCCGGCGAGTACGTAGTCCATGTCGATCGCCCGCGCCCGAACGTCACGGTGGCCGCGCTGCAGCCTGACATCAACCCGAACCTGACCTGGACACCGGCTTACGCCTCGAACACCGTGCAGAGCTACGTCGAGCAGGGGAGCCGGGCGGGCAGCGCCGGCGCAACACTTGTATTCTGGCCCGAGGACACCTTCCCCGAATACCTGCGCGACGATTACGCGTTATCCTGGATTGTGCGCGAAGAGGCTATCCAATTCCATCAAACGATATTTGTTGGCTCTCCGGAGCGCGACCCGTCCGGCGGTCCGGAGGCGAACTCGCTGATCGCCGTCAATCCCGACGGGACTTTAGGCGGGTCCTATATGAAACGGCACCTGGTGCCTTTCGGGGAATACGTTCCTTTTCGAAAGTGGCTGCCCTTCCTGAACGCACTCCACCTCACTCTTTACGACCGGAGGTTCGGAGCCCCCGTCCAACCGCTGTTCGACACGCCGGTGGGACCGGTGGGCGCCGTGATCTGCTACGAATCGTCGTATCCGGAGTTGACCCGGGAGCAAGTGGCGCGCGGGGCCGGGCTGCTCGGGATTGTCACCGACGACACCTGGTATGGGCGAACCGCCGCCCCGGCCCAGCACGCGGAGTTCGCCGCACTTCGGGCGGCTGAAACGGACCGCTACGTGGTCAGAGCGGCGGCCACCGGAATCTCCGAGATCGTGTCGCCCACCGGCCGTGTCATTGCGTCCGCTCCGCTGTTCCGCGCACGACTACTGCTCGCGCGCGTCGCCATCCGCTCGACGATAACTCCCTACGTGCGATTTGGCGACTGGTTCATCGCCTTCGTGTTGCTGACGGCCACACTCACGCTTCGCGACATGGTCAGGACAAGGAATTAACCACAGATCAAGACAGATGCTAATGACCGTGGTCGCCTTCCAGGAACTGCTCGTAGTTTGGTCCTGTCACGCCGTAGTCGGTGTGGTCGTCGCCGCGGTAGAGCTCCAGGCCGGCGCGCAGGCCGCCAGGGGCGTAAAGCGACGTGATCTTGAAGAGTCCCTTCTTGCCGGGGGGCAGAACGCCGCTCGTCACAAGGTACGTGGGATGGTCCGGCTCCGTGTCGACCGTTTCCCAGTGCCAGCGGCTCCAACCGGTCGGCGTCGTCTTATGCATCCAGAACGCGTTTTCCGGCCCGCCGGAGGAAAGGCCGAACACTCCGGCGCGCGGCCGGTGCTCGGGCTTGAAGCGATACGGACCAATGCGTATTCTGGTGATCGCGGGTTTATCGTCCTCAGCCCGCAGAAGCAGCTCAAACTGAAAGCCGTCCGGAGTGGCAACGCATGTCAGCGTCGGGGCGACCTCTTGAATGATCATCACGTCGTCAATTCCTCCAGAACACCGGTTCATGTGCGCGGCAGCGGGGCTTCTATCGCCCGACTGCTCTTAAGTAACCGTGATTATAGCACATGGCACGAATCCGTGCGAGCGAGCGACTGTCGTTGTAAGAGTTCAGAGTTCGTGCAAGCGATTTTCAACCCGAGTTAGTCGGTGCTTTGCGGCGTCCTGAAGGCTTTTTGAGATTATTTGCAGCAAGTCTGAACCCTTATGTCCCCGCCCGCTTGACGCGGGCGGGGCGAATCTGTCTGAACCGTGATTAGCCTGACTCATGGATTTGATGATAATCAGGAACCAGAGATTACCAACCGACAACTACTCTCCCAAATCACGGATACGCGCTTATTGCCGACGCGGACCAGCCGGCGAACGGTCCAAACCCGTACTGAGTGAAGGCTCCTGTCGTATCGGCGACGTCCCAGATCGAGGCGGCGCCGGAGGTGCTGGTCCAGAGGACCTGCGTGTTGCCGTCGGGACCGTCCGCGATCGAGGTTGCGGTCCAGTCAGGATACGGGCCGAATGGGTTCTGGGTGAACGCTCCCGTCGACGTGTTCAGGTTCCAGAGCGACGCGGCGCCGGCGCTACTGGTCCAGAGCACATGGGTCGTGTTGCCGACGTTGACCGAGATCGCGGTCACACCCCAACCCGCGAACGGGCCGAACGAGTACTGCGTGAAGGCTCCCGTGCCGGCATTCATGCTCCAGATTGACGCAGTTCCGGCGCCGTTGCCCCAGGCGACGCGGGTCAGGCCGTCGGAACCGTCGGCAATGGCATTTGCCGACCAGCCGGCGTAGGGGCCGAAGCCGTTCTGAGTGAACGCACCCGTCGAGGTGCTGTAGTTCCAAATCGATGCCGCCCCGCTGCTGCTGGTCCAGAGCACTTGCGTGGTGTTGTTCGAGCCCACCGACAGCGCGAAGGCCGTCCAGCCGGCGAATGGCCCGAAGCTATTCTGCGTGAACGCCCCGGTCGAGTTGTTCACGCTCCAGATCGACGCCGCCCCGCTCGTGCTCACCCACAGCACGCGCGTCATCCCGTCGGGACCATCGGCAATGGCCTTTGCCACCCACCCTGGATAGGGACCGTACGAGTTCTGCGTGTACGCTCCCGTCGACGGGTTGTAGGTCCACAGGGCGAGCGTACCGTTGGACCAGAGGACGTGCACCGACCCCGGGGCCGTGGGCGTGGCCGACGCCTCGCTCGACGCGGCCGACGTCCCGGAGGCATTGACAGCCGCGACCTTGTAGTAGTACTCGGTACCGTTAGTCACACTCGAGTCCGTGTAGGCGGTGCTGGTGGCCGTGCCGATGGCTATGGTGCTCTCGCCGCCGGATGCCGTTCCGCGGTACACGTTGTAGCTCGTCGCGCCAGTGCTGCCGGTCCAGGTCAGCGAGACCTGCGCGTTGCCGGCCGTGGCGGTTAGCCCGGTGGGCGCGGCCGGCGCCGGCAGCTCCGGCGTGGCCGACGCCTCGGACGACTCGGCGGACGTGCCGGCGCCGTCGACAGCGGCGACCTTATAGAAGTACTTGACGCCGTTCGTCAGGCCCTTATCGGTGTATGACGTACCGGTGGACGTGCCGGCAGCCGTCGAGCCCTCGGCTCCCGTCGCGGTCCCCCGGTAGACGTTGTATGAGGTCGCCCCGGTGCTCGCAGACCAGGACAGAGAGACCTGGGCGTTCCCGCCGGTCGCGGTAAGGCCTGTCGGGGCGGTGGGAGCAGAACCGGGAGTCGCCGACACCTCGTCGGACAGGTCCGACATCCCATTGACACCGACGGAAGCGACTTTATAGAAATAGGGAACGCCGTTGGTCAGTCCCGAGTTCGTGTAGGTCGCGGCGGTCACTCCGGTCGCGATCGCCTTGGTGCTCTCGTCCTCGGTTGCGGTGCCGCGATAAACGTCGTAGCTCGTCGCGCCGGTACTGGCGTCCCAGGTGAGCACCACCTGCCCATTCCCGGCGCTCGCGCCAAGGCCCGACGGGGCCAGCGGAGGCATTGAGGAAACGGCGATCTTGAATACCGTGCCGGCATTGGCCGTTCCGCCGTCGAGCGTGGTGCCGTAAAAGTTGCCGTCGCCTCCCTGCACCAGCGCCCACGGATAAGCGCCGTCCGTACCGGTGAACACGTTCAAGGTGGTCAGCACGCCCGCTTGAGTGACCTTGAAGGCTGTGCCGTACTCGGATGCGCCGCCATATTGCGCCGTCCCGTAGAAGTTGCCGTCGCTCCCCTCGACCAGAGACCACGGCTCGGCTCCGTCGTTCCCGTCGGTGAACGAATACACGGTCGTCAGCAAACCGGCCGGCGTCAGCATGTAGACGGAGCCGGAGCCGTCGGACCCGCCGCTTTGCGTGACGCCGAAGAAGTCGCCGTTGCTGCCCTGGAAGAAGCTGCCCTGAGGACAACTCCCGTCCTGGCCGGTGAACGCGTGTACCGTGGTCAACGTCCCGTCCGGCGCAAGTTGAAAGACCGTGCCGTCCTGCGGGTTGGACGGGACATAGCCTGGCCCCCCGTAGACCGTGGTTCCGTACACATTGCCCTCGCTGTCGAACACGAGCTGGCCAGCCGGATTCACACCGTCGGAACCGCCGAACGAGTGGAGAGTGGACAATTCTCCGCTCGCTGTGATCGCGTAAACGGTCCCATTTCCGGTCCCGTACGAGCCGCTATAGCCGTCGGCGCCATATTGCGTGGTCCCGTAGAACACGCCGTCGCTCCCTTCCACCAGGCCGGCCGCCGGATACGCGCCATCCGACCCGCTGAACGAGTGGAGAACGGTGAGAGCCCCGTCCGGCGTGAACTGGAAGACCGTGCCGAGGCCGGACGCACCGCCCTCGTTCGTTGCCCCGTAAAAGTTGCCGTCGCTCCCCTCCACCAGGCCAACCGGATCGGACCCGTCGATACTGTTGAAGGAGTACAGGATGCTTGTGGCGCCGGCAGATGTCACCTTGTATATCATGCCGGCGTCGGACGCGCCTCCTTCGGAGGTTGTCCCATAGAAGTTGCCGTCGGTTCCCAGAATCAGCGTGTCCGGCTCCGCCCCATCGTCGCTGGTGAACGAGTAGACCGTGGTCAGGGCTCCGGCAGGTGTGATCTGGAAGACCGTGCCGGCGCCAGTCGAGCCACCCGACGACGTATCCCCGTAGAAATCGCCATTACTGCCCACGATTAGCCCCGCGAACGGCGTGGCGCCGTCGGGACCGCTGAAGGAATGCAGCGTTGTGAGTGTGCCGGCCGACGTGATCGCGAAGACCGTCCCAGAACCGGCCGAGCCGCCGGCCATGGTGGTGCCGTAAAAGCTGCCGGAGCTTCCCAGGATCAACCCGGAATCCGGATTGAACCCATCCGTGCCGGCAAACGTATGCAAGGTGGTGAGCACGCCGGACGTGGTGACCTGAAACACCGTGCCGCCGGTCTCCACTGTGCCGTGGGTGGTGCCATAGAGGTCGCCGTTACTGCCCTGCGCCAGGCTTCCCTGCGGATCTTGCCCGTCGGACGACGCGGCGAACGCGTGCAATGTTGTCAGCACGCCGGCCGACGTGACCTGGAAGACGGTACCATAGCCGTTCGCTCCGCCCAGTTGAGTCGTCCCGTAGAAGTCGCCATTACTGCCCTGAATTATGTGTCCGGGACGGTTCCCATCAGTGCTTGTCGTGCCGAAAGAATAGAGGACGGTCAACGTTCCGCTGGTGGTGATCTTGAAGACTTCCCCCTGGCCGATATCTCCCACGTAGGGGTTATAGGACGCGCCGCCCATGCCCGTGGTGCCGTACAAGTTTCCGTCGCTGCCCACAATCATGCCGGCAAACGGGAACACTCCATTTAAGCCCTTGAACGTGCACAACGTGGTCAGTGCGCCGGCGGGCGTGATTTTGAACACGGTCCCGAAGTTCGATGAGCCGTAGGACTGCGTCGTCCCGTACAGGTTACCGTCGGGCCCGATCACCACGCCGTTGGGGTTTCCCCCGTCCGAACCGCCGGTGAACTGGTACAGCGTGGTTAAAACTCCGGCGGAAGTGAGCGAGAACACCGTGCCATCCCCGTATTCCCCGCCCTGATACGTGGTCCCATAGAAGGTACCGTTGCTGGCCTGCACCACCGCGGCTATCGGGTAGGTGCCGTTCGGCCACGGATAGAAGCTGTGCAATGTGGTAAGGGTCTGTGCGAATGCGGCGGTGGCGCCGGTTACGCACAGGGACAGGATCGCGAAAAGCCTGAGTAATCTTCTTTGGATACGGAAATCGTGCACGATGTAACCTCCCGGGTTGAGTTTGGACACGCACCAGCCGGCCGAGCCGGTGGTCGGAAAAGTCAGAGGGCTTTCTAATGTCTCAATGTAACTCCAGCATGCGCCGATCCCATACTGATCGGCCTATCAGTATCATAACACGAAGTCTGAGAATGGGCACGTTCCGGGCGAACGAAATTAGCCCCGCCCGCGTCGACACCGGCGGGGCCGAACGGCCCATTACTATCTACCATACTCTATGGTATATCTCCACTTGTCTTTACGGATTCGCGCCGACGACCACCGTGAGATAACCTCGACTACGGCCTGAATCGCCGAATCCACCCGCAATCCCGAATATTGAGTTGATAGTTCGCAAAATTGATCACAATTCAGACAATTATGTGCTATAATAGGCTCATCTGTTCGACTCTCGCGAATGTAACCGACAACCTTGACGAGGGCCAGGCAATGACGCCCTCTTAGTCGCAAACTCTTACGCTGCTTTGTCACGACTCGTGCAAACCAGTCCAGATCCGTTGCCTCAATGCAAAACGAACCACTCCCGGTTCGCGCAACCGAAAAACGACTGCGCAAGCCCCTCGCGCGCTTAAGGGTGCCACAAGTGCCACATTTGCAGCCTGCCGATCCTTCCGGCGTCGTCCACGGCGTCCATATCGTCATCGTCCTCTTGCGTTGACACTATCCAGCGCGCTGTGCTAGAATCCTGGCGGATTTGCCTCGTTGCACGATGTCCGTACTTCCATGCCCTGTTAGCCCAACGCCGGCCGGCTGTCGCACGGAGCCTGGCAGCCATTACCCGAATTAATGGAGCTTCTTATTGAGAAAAACCATCCTGATCGTGATGATCGCCGCCGGACTGGCCGCGGCCTTCGTCTCTTTTGTCGCCCGCTACCGGGCGGAAGCGCGCAACCGCGCTGTCGAACTCGTCATCGACTGGCCCGAAGCTCAGGCGCTGGCCAATACACGGACGAGAGAGATGGACGATGTCCTCAGTCAGCTCCACCGGGCCGGGATCACAACCGTGGCGGTCACGGAGGAGACGCTCGAGTCGCTCCACACGAGCGGAATCATTACCTACCAGCGTCAGGGTCCCAACACCCTGGTGACCTTCGGGCCCGGTTTCGGCCTGGAGGAAACGCGGGCGGTTGCTACCCTGCGCGTGAAGACGAAGCTGCACATCACCGCGAAAGCCGCCCACCAGTACCTGATCGACGCGCCCTGGCCGCAGTTTAACGGGACGCCGATCGGCCTCGACGATGCCGTTGTGCGCACGGTACGTCGAAACAACCTGCTGGTGGCCCCCCGCCTCTACAACTATACCGGCGCGACCGCCGAGAGCATCCGTTGGGAGCTGGGCCAGGCTCAGGCCCAGTGCGGGAAGCACGGCCTGGGGCCGTTTATCTTCACGGGGGCCGCGGTACTCGGGTATCGAGGCCATGTGAGCGACACGGCGGCCGCCCTTCGCGACCTCGGTCTGAACTACGGCAGCGTCGAGTTCGCCAAGACCTTCGGAGACGATGTCCTCTCGCGCGACGCCGCCGCAAACACCGTCCGCGTTCACAGTATAGGTGTCGACGAGATGGGGACAATGGAGGAGCCAACCGCCGTCGAGCGGTTCGTGCTCGGCGCAAAAGAGCGCAACATCCGTGTCTGCTACATCCGCCTGTTCGTCAACGGGCTCGACAAGACGCCCGATGCCACCGCCGCCAACACCCAGTTCGTCGGCGAGGTCAAGCAGGGCATCGAGCTGGCCGGGCTGAAGGTGCAGGGCCCCGCACACCCGTACCGCGCGAACGGACCGGCGAAAGGGCTGCTGGCGAAGATCGGACACTACTCCGACGCGGAGGATCCCGTGCCCGGACGGCCGCTTCGAGCGCTCATGGCCGTCGGAATCGCCGCGGCGTTCGTGCTGCTGATCCTCGTCTTCACCGGGATGCAAAACCGTGGGTTCTGGCCGATCCTGATCGTGACCGTGCTCGTCGCGCTGGGCCTTTCTCTGCCGGAGTCGACCGCGAAGGGGCGGGAGGTCCTGGCGCTGCTGGCGGCCTGCACCTTCCCCACCCTGGCCCTCTGCCTGCCGGCAATCCGGCCCTCCCCAACCGGTTCCTCCGGCGGGCTCGGTCGGGCGCTCATCGACTACCTTCGGATCACGCTGGTGACGATCGCGGGTGCGATCTTTGTGGTCGGCCTTCTCAACGGGCGCCTGTTCTACCTGAAGGTGGACGAGTTCCTGGGTGTCAAGGCCGTCCTGATCGTCCCGTTCATCATGGTCGCCAAGTTCTATCTGCTGGGGCTGTGCGATCTCGACCCCAATGCAAACCTGAGCGAACGGTGGCTGCACGGCATGGGGAAGATCCGCGACGTCGCCGGCCGGCCGCTCAACATCGGCACCGTAGTCGCGTCCGTCGTCGTTCTGGCGGTCATTGTTCTGCTGGTCATTCGCAGCGGAAACGACGCGGTCGTCGCCGTTTCGACCACCGAACTGAAGCTTCGCGCGCTGCTCGATCATGTCCTGGGCGTACGTCCCCGAACCAAGGAGTTCCTCTTCGGGCATCCGGCATTGTTCGTTGCACTGGCGCTGGCCGCCGCGGGACGCCGGTCGCGCTGGATGCCGGCCCTCTTGATCGCCGGGATCGTCGGCCAGTCGTCGCTGCTGGACACGTTTTGCCACCTGCACACCCCCCTGAAGATCTCTCTTCTCCGGGCGATGTACGGGTGGATTGCGGGCGGAATCGTGGGATTGTTGGCGGCCCGTGTTGTACTGCGCCGTAAGCCGCCTGCCGAGGAGACTGCGTGAGCGGACCAATTGTCCTGTCGGGGTATTACGGGTTCGGCAATGCAGGCGACGAGGCCGTCCTGGCGGGCCTCATTCAGGGGCTGCGTGACGGAAGGCCCGACATCGCCATCGACGTGCTGTCGATGGCGCCGGAGCAGACACGCGCCACCCGCGGCGTCGATGCCGCGCATCGATACAGAATCGGCCCGCTGCTGCGCTCGCTGGGGCGAGCCGGGCTGCTGATTTCCGGCGGCGGCAGCCTCCTGCAGGACGTCACCTCGGCGCACGGCATCTTCTACTACGCCGCCGTTGTCCGCATCGCCCAGATGCTCGGTAAGCCGACTATGTTCGCGGCTCAGGGGATCGGCCCGCTCGTCCGCCCGCGCTCGCGCCGCCTGGTAGCCGGCATCGCCAACCGCCTCGACGCGATCACGGTCCGCGATCCCGAGTCGAAGGACCTGCTCGTCTCGATCGGAGTCCGGCGATCGATCGAGGTCACCGCCGATCCGGCCCTGCTCCTGGGGAGCAGCCTGCGGGGCGCCACGCCGGCTGCCCGGAGCGGGCGTGCCGCCGTCTCGCTGCGTCCGTGGCCGTCGACCGACGGCGGCCTCGTCGATCGATTGGTCCATGTCTGCCACGCCCTGCCGGGCCTCACCGGCGTCGCGGCGCTCGCTATGCAGCCCGGAAGCGACTCCGGGGAAGTGGAACGGTTTCGAACCGCCTACCGTCAGCATTCCGGCCGGGAGGCTGTCGTTGTGGCCGCAGCCGCCGACGGGGATCGCCTTCCGGCCATTATCGAGGCGCTCGGGTCGAGTGACATCGTGGTCGGCATGCGCCTGCATGCGCTGATCCTGGCCGCCGGCGCCGGCGTTCCGGCGGCCGCCATCGCCTATGATCCGAAGGTGACGTCCTTCATGCGGTCAACGGGCCAGGAAGACGCCGTCGCACGTGTCGACTCAGCCGCCGACTGCGCCGCCGTGGTCGAGAAGATCTGGGCCGAACGTCAAGAGCGCGCCGCCCGGTTGTCCGAGCGCCTCCCCGCCCTCCGCGCCGCCGCCCGCCGCAACGCCGACGTGGCTCTGTCGCTGATCCCCGGATGATTCGATCGCGCCCCACGCGGCAAGATTACCCGGGTCAGCCTTGGCAGTCGCACCAGTCACCGAACCCAATGCCCGTGAATAGAAATCTGCCGCACAACTTGGACGGTGCCGCGGGGGTTCTCGCCGACGTGGCCCTCTCGATGACCCATCGCGCGAAAAGGGCCGCGATGGAAGCGCTGAGGCCGCCAACATGGAGGTTAAACGCTCGAACTTAATAATTAGAAGGTTAGCAGGCAGACACGGTACAATACCAGTACGAAGAACGTACGAAGAACGAACGCAGCGGTTGGCACAAGGGGGTCCTGTACCCCTTCACGGTCTCTTTAGTCGCAGGGGAGTGTGCGCTTAATTCGTCGGGCTTCCAGGTAAGTGTAAGATGGCAAAGAGGTGTACTATGGCAGTCCTACTTGACAGAGACGCGGCAACCCTGATTACCGGCTGGGTAGAAGAGCATGCGCGGGATCGGCAGATAACCGTCGGAGCGTATTGCGAGGAGGTCCTCGCCGACGGCTTCTCCCTGCACGTGCCGGTCTCCGTGCCCGACAACATTGACCGGCGGGATCTGGCCGACGCGCTCCAGCGTATTGAAGATGCGTGGGAGGCGGAGGAGATGCTGGATAGCACCCTCTACCTGATCCCAATCGGCGCCGAAGTGCCGTCGCCACTCGATCCCGGAAATCGGACGATGGCTGAGCTTCTGGATAGGCAGCGTGACCTCCTGGACTCGGTGGAGCGCGCCGCAGATGCCGGCGACATGGACCGCATTAGCGCCCTTCGGCTTCAGTGGAAACAGACCGTAAACGCGCTGGATCGGCTGGTTCGAGCGTAAGAAACAAACCATCGGAGAGACATCCTACAAAACGGCGAACAGAACGAGGAGGGAGTAACCCAGTGAGCAGCATTCTTGACGTCGTTCAGAAATGGCAAATCGGTTTTCAGGTTGACCGCCGAACGAGTGCGCTTCGGGACAGCCTGCAAAACCACCCGCTCCGTCGATTAGTGGAGCGGTCGTCCGGAAAGGCCATCGAGAACTCAATCGTCTCTCGACTCGAGGAGCAGGCCGCGAACGAGGTCATTGCTCATATCCAGGCCCTGGCCGCCATTGCCGCGGGCACAGGGCTTCAATCCGATGTGCAGACACTCTTCCGGCAGGCGCTGCCCGTGCTTGGCGACGCGCTTGCGTTCCAGGGCGGCGAATGGGCGGTCCGCGATGCCGCGATCAAGGCGCTCGGAATCATCTGGGGTGACGACCAGGTCGTGCCGCTCCTCGTGGGCATGCTCGAAGACGCGGCCGCTCCGCTCGTGGCTCGCGCCGCAGCTGCCCAACTGGCGGAAATTGGGACCCCCGGCGCGGCGGACGCGCTGGTGAACGCTCTGGCGAGTCCGGATCACGATGTGCGGGCATTAGCGGGCGCATACCTCAGTCACAAGAACAGCCGGAGCACTGCCATTGGCGCGCTTCGCGCCGGGACCACCCACCGCAACCCGGTCGTCCGCCGCTCAGCCGCACGGTTGCTGGACACCACCGGATGGGTTGCCGGCTCGGTGGAAGAGAGGGCCTGGCACGCCGTCGCCGCACAGGACTGGCTTCGCGCCACGGAAATGGGAGTTGCGGCCGAGCCTCCCCTCTGGAATGCGATCGTGGGTAAGGACAGCGCTGTTCGCGCCGCAGCCGCCGAAGTCATAGAGAGAATCGGACGGACTCCGGCATCCCATGCCGCGCTGGCGAAGCTTCTCGTGGCCAGGCAGGATTGGGGCGGCGCCGCAGCTATGAAGTTAGTGGCGGCCCCGGCTCTTACCAACGCGCTGGAGGCGGACTCGCCCGAGGTGAGCACGGCCGCCTGCGAGGCGCTCCTATCGATGGGCCCGGATGCCGTTCCAGCCCTGGTGGACGTGATCGAGAACAGCCGCGACCCGTACGCCCTGCGTCGAGCCTGCGACATCCTCGCCGACGGCTGCCGCCGCTTCGAGCGAGGCCGGGATGACGCCGGGCGTCGGGACCCAGCGTATCCCCGCCGCCGTTCGCCATACCTGCAGGCCATCTCCCCGCTCATGGATCTGACGTGCGACACACGCGGGAATGCGACTATCGAGGCAGCCGATGCTCTCGCGAGCATCGCGGAGGCATGCTCAGAGGGAACGACCGAACAATTCGCTCGGCCCCTCGAAATGCTTCGGTCACAGGTCCAGGGTCAGAACCCGATGGTCCGCCGCGCTCTCGAGGTATGCCGCGAACGGATCGAGCGAGCGGTGGGTGGCCGCGGCCGCCGATCCCTCCTCGCGGACCGCAACATTCTCGCCGTGTCCAAAGTGTAAGCTCCGACGTAACGGGGACAGGCCTGGACACCTGTCCCCCGCTCCGACGCAAGACCGAACTCGGGAGTGCGCACCCCTGCTGCCACACTGAAGTGCCGTTGCAACCGTGATGAGTATCCGCGAAGGCGGATGTCGTTGTTTAGCCGCGGTTTCAACCGCCGGGATCTTGCGCCGGACGCCTTTGCACTACAGTGGAGATGAGCGATGACACAAATACACGGCCAGATGGATGCGGTGCGGCCAGATCGCGGTCCGGGCTCGATGACGCAGGAAGCATCGCCCATGCGACAGCCACCGCGAGTCGGGCCGTTGTCCGACCGAAGTTGGACTCTCACGGAACTCGCGCAGATGACCGGAATGCGCGAACGCTCGATTCGGTACCTTATCGCGACCGGGAGGATGAAGGGCCCCGACATCGGAGGCGCCTACGGGGAAGCGCATCTCAACCGAATTCTCTCGCTGCGACGACTCGAGCAAACCCGCCGTGTCGGAACCGGGGTCGCCGCACTGGCCTGCATTGCGACGCTTGTCGGGGGAGCGTTGTGTTCCAGCCACAAAATGGCCGGGCTCCCACTTTCCACTGTGGATGCGTTCCGCGTAACGAAGTCGACCGCACTCGTGCGAACCGCGGGTGTCAGTCACGCCCAGAAGCAGGCAACCTCAATTATTCACAATTGGCGCAATTACGCTCAGGGAGTACAGAAATGGGAGGACAACGAGTAGCCTCCCTCCCTTTGAACATCCCCCGTGCGCCGCCGAGGAAGCGGCCGCGAGTGACACCTCGAAAACACCGTTGACATCCCGCTCTTCGTGGCCCATAATAATGCTGCTCGAATCGAGATTCGTCGGCCACTGGCGAAACCGTGGACTTAACCACAAGGGAGCCGACCGAATAGGCTATGCCGTTCGCCTGGGCGGGACATCGGACCATCGACGCGTGGTTCGACGTCCTTTTTTATTCGCTCAGAGATCCCTGCGGTGAAGCCCCACGAATGAAACGGAGTGCACCCAATGACGACGGACACAACCAAAAGCCTGCTGCAAACCTATCTTGCCGAGAAATCCGGCGGCGACATCGACACCGGCGCCGCTGCCGTGTATGCCTCGCTGGACCATTTGTTGTCGCACGCACCGACCGTAGCGCGCGCGATCATTCAGGAATTCCGGGACCAGCGCTCGCACCTCAAACTGATCGCGAGCGAAAACTATTCGTCGCTCGCCACGCAACTCGCCCATGGCAACCTGCTCACGGACAAGTACGCGGAGGGCTTCCCCGGCCACCGCTTCTACGCCGGCTGCGAGAATGTCGACACGATCGAGGCTGAGGCCGCCGACCTGGCCTGCCGTCTCTTCGACGCCGAGCACGCCTATGTGCAGCCGCACTCCGGCGCCGATGCCAACATGGTGGCATATCTTTCGGTGCTGGCCGCGCGCGTGGAGACGCCGGTACTGGCCGAGTTGGATCTGACCGATCCCGCGAAGGCGACCCGGGAGCAATGGGCGCGTGTGCGCGAGGCCATGCACAGCCAGCGTCTGCTCGGCCTCGACTACTATTCCGGCGGTCATCTGACACACGGATATCGCCACAACATATCCGCCCAGTTGTTCGATACGTACTCGTACTCGGTGGACCCGCAGACTCGACTGCTCGACCTGGACCAGGTTCGGGCCCAGGCACACCAGATCAAGCCGCTCATCCTGCTCGCAGGCTACAGCGCTTATCCCCGCAAGATTAACTTTGCGAAGATGCGCGAGATCGCCGACGAGGTCGGCGCGGTCTTCATGGTCGATATGGCGCACTTTGCGGGTCTTGTGGCCGGCAAGGTCTTCACAGGGGACTATGAGCCGGTCGCGCACGCTCACATCGTAACGTCGACGACCCACAAGACACTGCGCGGGCCGCGCGGCGGTATCGTTCTCTGCAAGCATGAGCTGGCCGATGTTGTGGACAAGGGCTGCCCGGCCGTCCTCGGGGGCCCGCTCCCGCACGCGATCGCCGCCAAGGCGGTGGCATTCCGCGAGGCTCTTCGCCCGGAATTCCGGACGTATGCACATAAGATTGTCGAGAACTGCGAAACACTCGCCAACGCAGCCGGAGCGGAGGGCATGAAGGTGGTGACCGGCGGAACCGACAACCACTTGATGCTGATCGACGTTCACGAGTCGTTCGGGCTCACCGGCAGGCAGGCCGAGTCGGCCCTGCGCGAATGCGGCATTACTCTCAACCGTAACTCCCTGCCGTTCGACGTGAACGGACCGTGGTACACGAGCGGGTTGCGCCTCGGCACCGCGGCTGTCACCACCCTCGGCATGGGCGCTGGCGAGATGCGCGAGATCGCTGCCGTTATCAAGACGGTTCTGGCCGGCACAAAGCCGGCCACCATGACAAAAGGCGAGAACAAGGGGCAGTCCAGCAAGGCCAAGTATGACGTCGACCCCGTGGCAGCCGAATCCGCCCGCGGCCGGGTTGCCGACGTTCTCCGGCCCTGGCCGCTCTATCCGGAACTCGACCTCGGCCTGCTCTCTCGAGCGATTGAAGAGTAAGCGCGTGTCCCGGACCGGATAACGCAGATACAATACAATGGGCGCAATGGACACGAGAGATGGAGCGACGATCACGATGGTTTCTGCCGGTGATCCTCCGTCGATGGCGTCCATAATGCTATAATGGTTTGTGAAGTGCGATTACCGTCTACCGAGGCGTAGGAGCCTGTCCCATTGATTGAGGCCATCGGTCTTACCAAGACGTATGCAGGCAACAAGGTACCGTCGGTCGATTCGCTGACGCTCACGGTCGCGCCGGGCGAGCTTTACGGCTTTCTCGGACCGAATGGCGCCGGGAAGACGACTACCATAAAAATGATGGTTGGCCTGCTTTCTCCGACAGCCGGGGTCGCTCGAGTGGCTGGATTCGACCTGCGACGACAGTCGATCGAGGCGAAGCGGCGCATCGGCTATATTCCGGATAATCCGTTCCTGTACGAGAAGCTGACGGGATTCGAGTTCCTGGACTTTATTGCCGACCTGTACGAGATGCCCACCGGTCCGGAGCGTGAGCGAGAGATTAACCGCCTGATTGAGACCTTCGATCTGGTCGGGCGGGCCGACCATATGATCAGCGGGTACTCGCGCGGGATGCGCCAGAAAATGGCGATGGCCGCAGCCCTGCTGCATAATCCGTCGGCCCTCTTCCTTGATGAGCCCACGGTGGGTCTTGACCCGAGCAGTGTGCGACGATTGAAAGATATTCTTCGCGCGCTTTGTCGTACGCGAGGAACGTCGGTGTTTCTCTCGACACACACCCTTGAGGTAGCCGCGGAGATTTGCGACCGGGTGGGAATTTTCCATCGCGGCCTTCTTGTCGCGCAAGGCAGCCCTTCCGAATTGACGTCGACCTCCAAGACGGGGCGTCTCGAAGAAGTGTTCCTCGAGATGACACAGTCGGCAAGCGCGGACGCGGAGGTCGCGGTGGCATGATCGGAGCTGGAGCGATGACGAAATCAACAGTCTGGCGACCTGTACTCACAGCCATGATCGCGGCGCTCCTGACGGCCGGCTGCAGCGTGTCCGATATGGTTGCGAAGCAGTCCGTGCAAGACGACCTGACGGAGGCTCAGCGGCAGGCGGAAGACGGAAACACGACCGGCGCTCGGCAGTGGGTGGACAGAGCGGTCGAGGTCGATCCCTCGGCCGACACGTATCTCGCGCCGGAAGATTCGGACCCGGACACCGTTTCCATAGTCAGCGTCTTCAGTTCGGTCGGCGACGATGTCACGCTCGAGTACTACCTCAAGCAGGCCGTTGCCAGATTTCCCGACAACGTCGGCCTGCTCGCCGAACTGGTGGAAACCCAGAAGCACCTGGGCGAGAGCGCGGACGTTGCACAGAATTCGGCCTCCCTCGCGAAAGCAGTGGAGAAATTTATCAAGCCGGGCAACATCACCGCGGCAGCGCTCAACACTCTCGCCGAAGCGTACTGGGACTCCGGCAACCGGACCCTGGCCCAGGCCGACTTCCAGCGCTGCATGAAGATCTACCCTACCGATTATCAATGCTATAACAGCCTGGCATACGCCTACGCGGTTGCCAATGACACCCCAAATCTACAGCAGGCGCTCCGCTACGGCACAACGGCACTGAAAATGGCCGAGCAGGCCAACAGCCCCGCCCAGGACGAGGATGTTGGCGCGATCAAAGACACGGTCGGCTGGGTGGAGTATCGGCTGCACGAGTATCCGCAGGCGCTCGCAGACATCCAGGAAGGAGTCCAGAGCGACCCGCGCAACGCAGAGGAGCGATACCATCTGAGCTGCGTGTATCTGGCAATGGGTGACAAAGCAGCCGCCAAAGCCGAGATCGGCCGCGTCCTGCTCATCGAGCCCGACTACGCGGATGCCAGGGCTTTGCAGAAGCAGCTCGCGACCGTTCCGATGCCGGCCGACACAACGGACACCGCCCCCGACGACACCGATCCCGATTCGCTGACTTAGCGCCCCCTCCTGAATTCCGGGATGGCTCTGAGCTCACGCGGGTGTTCGTATCACGCCAGACATGCAAAAGCCCCGGCGCCTTTACGGCGGCCGGGGCTTTCCGGAATCGGACGTTAGACCTTTGCCCAGAACATCTCTCCCGGCTTGTCGGTGACAACCGCCGAGTTGAGGGTCTCCATCGCCTTGGTAAGGCCCTCGCGCGTCGAGAGGAGACCATCCTCATGCTCGATCGAGAGGACGCCGTCGTAGCCGTACAGACGCAGGCTGGAGACGAAATCCTTCCACCAACTTGTGTCATGCCCGTACCCGACCGACCGAAACACCCACGATCTGTGGGCGATGTCCGCGTACGACTTCGTGTCCAGGTTTCCGTTCACAGCGGCATTGAACGAGTCAATCCGCGTGTCCTTGGCATGGACGTGGAAGATTGCTCCGGCCTCGCCGAGGACCCGGACCGCGGCGACGGGATCAATGCCCTGCCACCACATGTGCGACGGGTCGAAGTTCACGCCGATATTGAGCCCGGCGGCTTTCCGCAGCCGGAGCGCCGTCTCGGGATTGTAGACGATAAAGCCGGGATGCGGCTCGACGGCAAACTTGATCCGGTGCGCGCGCAAAAACCGGTTCTGGGCCTTCCAATACGGTACAACCTTCTTTTTCCATTGCCAGTCGAGGATTTCACGGTACTCGTCGGGCCACGGACAGGTGATCCAGTTCGGGTTCTTGGCGCGCGGGCCGTCGCCCGGGCACCCGGAAAAGCCGTTCACGATGCCAATCTCGAGCTTTTCCGCCAGCAGGACAGCGTTAACAAAGGCGCCGTGGTGATCGTCGGCAATGTGACGATCGGGATGGAGCGGATTCCCATGAACCGACAGGGATTCGATTACCAGGCCACGATCCTCGGCCATCTTCTTCAAGCGCTTTCGCGCGGCTTCGTCCTTGATCAACGCCTCGACGCCGCCGAGGTCGTCCAGGTGGCGCGAGCCGGGATAGGCCCCAGCGCCAAGCTCGACGGTTTGGATGCCCGCCGCGGCGATTATGTCGAACGCGGCCTCGATATGGCGGTCGTGGAACAGGGCGGTAAAGATACCGATCTTCATGAGCAGCGATACTCCTTTTCAGACTAGCGATTCGGCGCTATCGATTGCGCCCCAACACGCGCGACGAATACGAGCCTCATTTCGACATCGCCCATTGAGAAAGTCGACGGTGGATCGCAACCTCATGCATGCTTGAAAGCAAAAAAGCGAAATGTGACCTATTTTAGCAGATATACTGCGGTATTGTCCATCGAATTCCATTTTTCATGCCCATGTTTTCGCTGAAACGTTTGAAAACTCGAAATCCGTATATGCATAGAAAGGAGCGGCCACGGTGTTAAATATTATTGCAGGGCGGCAGACCCGGATGGTTCTCCGGCGGAGAGCAGGCAGAATATGGTAGTGTGGAATATTATCTCTCCAAGTTGCCATAAAATGCGCATGACTGTGTCATAATAGAGGTGTCTCGAGGACGGACTATAGCGTGATGTTCGGTCACAAACAGAACCTTCTACGTCGTATGCTCGCTGGGATGCTCGCCTTCCTGGTCGCGTACGGAGTCGTCTTCAAGATCGTCCACACGATTTCCGACGGGCAAGAAGATGCGGCCAGACTTGTGGCGGACCATAATCTCCAGGCTTCGTGGCTGGCAGAGGCCGGTGCGAAGCCCTTGCATTTCTTTAATGCGGTCCCTCCACCCTGTCCGGTTTGCTTGCTGCTCGCCAAAGTAACCGTTCCCGCAGCCTTCGGCGCGAGTAGCGTAACGAGCATTCTTGTCACAGCATCGAACACAATTCTAGACGCGCCCGAATACCAGACTCCACAGTTACGCAGTTCTCACCACCTCTCACGCGGCCCACCTCAATCGCCGCAATTTTCCTAACTATCCTTGTGACGTCGCACAGCGCCATCGTCGGTCAATGCCGTCGGTCCGCTCCAAGACTTCGCCTAATACAATCGCAATACTGATACGCCTAACCTGTTGTCTCGTCGCCGGCCAATGGCAGCGTTGAGACGAAGGAACAAATGAACGCGCTCACGTTCCACGGGCTACGGGGCGGGAAACCCTGCCTTCGGCGGCCTGACGTGTGATCAACCGTCCGGCGGCACATGCGTGGGAGTCTGCCTTCCGCGTGATCGCCGAACGCACGCGACGTGTCGAGGATTCAGTGTTCCTCGCCGTCGGCGGTATTTGAAACATGCCGCAGATTAACAAGTGAAATCATGAATCTCTCTAACATCAAGAAAGGATGTCACTCAATGAAGACTGTCGGACCGAGAGAACCCCGCCTCCGCGGGTTCACGTTAATAGAACTCCTCGTCGTGATAGCCATTATAGCGATTCTCATGGCTATCCTGTTTCCTGTCTTTGCTACCGCAAGGAGGGATGCCCAGCGGACCGCCTGTTCATCGAACATGGGGCAGATCGCGCTGGCTATTCGTATGTACAGCGACGATTACGACGGCAAGTTCCCCCGCGTCGGGATCATGGTCTCCCAGGGGGTCTGGGTCTGCACTAACTACCTGGCGCCGCAGTATTATCAGCAGGCACTCAATCCATATATCAAGATGGGACGAGGCGCGCTTTCGCATGACGACGTTTGGTGGGATCCGTGTGACCCGTCCAAGAATGCGCTGGCCATGTGGGGATCGTTTGTCACCAACGGATATATCACGTGCAACGACACGTGCGAAACGGAGATTGCGAATCCGTCGCAAATGATTTACAGCGCGCTGAGAGCGCCCATGCCCGAGTGGGCCATCTGGAACGGGGTCACAATGCCGACGACAACACCGCCGGCGTCCGATCCGTTCTGGTCCAGCGAGTACTTCGACATGGGCATCGACCCGTACGACCAGTCTGACCCGACCAGCCCGTGCTATTACACCACCGGCAAAATATGTCCTCCGCTGTCACTATTCCCCAACGACCCGACCGCTCAGGATTGGCAGCCCGGGTTGGATACGCAGCGGTACGGGGGCCTGGAGCCTTACGCTTTCATGGACGGTCACGTGAAATGCATGCATTTCGCGTCGACATACACCAGCCTCAATAACAACATGTGGAACCTGAAGTAACATGTTGACGCGGTGGGCTGCCCTCATACGGGTTGGGCAGCCCGCCTTCGCACGGTCGCCGGTGGTTCATACGGCGATTCGAAAGGGAGTTGGCTATGAAACGGCCTGTGTTCCGCGTGGCTCTTGGGGTAGCGACGATACTCGCGGTAGCGACGGTGGGCTGCGGCCCCCAATCGGCCATCATGACGCCCAATGCGCAGGTGCGTCTCGGACAGGTATCTATGGAGCGCCACGAGTGGAGCGACGCAGTTTCGCATTTCCGGCTCGCGGTCTCCATGGGCTCAAACAACTGGGATGCAAACTGTGATCTGGGTTATGCGTATCTTCATCGCGGAGAGATCGACCACGCCCACTCAGAGTTTGCGGAGATACTACGAGTGCATCCTCGTTCGGACGCGGCGCAAACGGGATTGCTTCTCACATGCAAAAACGAAGGCAACCGAAACGCGTACTTGCAGCAGCTTAAAGACGACGCGGCCACCCATCCGCAGAACGCTGAGGCCATTGCGGCGGTTGCGGAGGCGCTATTCGATGGAGGGCGTGTCGCCGATGCAGTGCAGGAAGCGAATCTGGCATTGCAGGTATCGCCGAATTTGGGGCACGCCCATTGCATTCTGGGTCATATCGCCCTGTCCGGGAGCGACTACGACACGGCGCGCACCGAGCTTCAAAAGGCGGTCAAAGCCGACAAGATTGATGACGATGCCTGGGCAGCCCTCGGCGATATTGCAATGGACCTCGGCGACACAAGCTCCGCGGTCGACGACTACAAACGGGCCGTGGCCGCCTTTCCGGAGCACGTGGCATGGCACCGGAAGCTGGCGGATGCGTACAAGAAAACTGGCGATCCCGGATCGGCGCAACGGGAAAATGCGGTTGTTGCCAGCCTTCCGAAGCCTTTGCCGGAGGGTCCAGCCTCGAATTGACCCGGTGATTTTACGCGGCTCCATGAGCTGCCTTTGAACTTTCGGGTTGCCGTTCGTCCCAACGCGCGAGTATTTCGCGCGCTGAAACTGGTCCAGTACGGCGGCGCCACAGTCGACACCGCCCACCGCGCCTGGAAGGACCCGTGGCGCGTCCGCCCGGCTCACGTGCGCCCGTAGCCGTTGGTATATTCAAACAGTCACTCCGAGGAAGAAAGGACCGCAATGCGGTCCTTTCTTCGTATCGCTTCATTTAGGAATCTGACGATTGGGAACCGTAGTTCGGGAACGAGCGGAGGCCGGGTAAAATATCCACGGAGAGCAATCCGACGGCCGTTACGATCATTCGTATGCATACCAGCCGACAGCAGTTTGCCGCCACAACAATGTGTACGAGCCAATTAAACCCCAAACATCGTTCGCTGGATCACGTTAACGATGGACAGGACTGTTTCGAAGACCCTGTCGTTTTATGCCCACTTCGCCTCCTGGGCGAAAGTCGAGAGCCAGTTTACTCCGCACCTCATTTTCAGTCTCGAGGCTGGCCGGAATGTGGGACACGGGCAGCTCGCCATCTCCGTCGACAATATCCTGAATCACCCGTATGCTGTCAATCTGGCCGGCGCCTTGACGGGAGCCGAGTACGGACAAGCCCGCACTCTGGGGCTCAAGGACACCCTGAACTTCTAGGAGAATGTATAGACAATGCAAGCCTTAATCTCATATCTGCACCAGGGCGGATTTATGATGTATCCGCTGATCGCATGCTCGGTGCTTGCCATCGGCATCGTGCTGGAGCGCGCCTGGACCTTCCGTAAGGCAACGCGGATCGATCCCGAAGAGCTGCTCAAAGAGGTTCGCACTTGTTATAAGAAGGCGGATAATGGAGCGGCGGCCATCAAGATGCTCGAGCAAACCCCCACCCCGTTTGCTCGTATCTTCATCCGCGGGCTTAAGAACGCCGACCGGCCGGCCGAGAACATCGACATGGCCATGTCCCAGGAGGCGTCCAACGAGATCCCCATCCTCGAGAACTACCTCGTCGGCCTGCGAACCATTATCACCGTGTCACCTCTGCTCGGCCTCCTCGGCACCATCGCCGGCATGATCCGGTCCTTCAAACAGGTGGCCGCGTCCGGGCTTGGATCGCCGACTGCGGTTATGGCCGGGGTCAGCGAGGCACTTGTGTCCACGGCCACCGGCATCGCGGTCGCGGTCGTGGCGCTGGTCTTCTACAATTACTTTGGGAATCTGGTCAAGCGGTTTGTCGAGGACTTCGAGTATTACGGGACGGAACTTACGAACTTCCTGACCGGGAGGTTTGCCTGAATCATGATGAAGGTTCGCGCCCGGCGCCAGCCGGAGGAAGCCGAGATCATCATCATCCCGATGATCGACACCATGATGTTCCTGCTGATGTTCTTCATCGTGGCGAGTCTCGCGATGGTCGTGCAGAACGGACTTCCGGTCAACCTGCCCAAAGCCAGCACCGGAGTTTCACACTCGGCCCAGAACTTGACGCTGACTGTCTCGCGTGACGACAGTATTCATCTCAACATGCGCCCGATCACCCTCGATGGGGAGACGCAGGCGCTCAAAGACCTGGGCGTTACCAACCAGACACTCGTCATCATCAATGCCGATGCGCATGTCGAGCACGGCCTCGTGACCACGGTGATGGACAACGCCCGCAAGGCCGGGATCGAGCAGTTCGCGATCGCGACCCAATCGTGAGGCCACTGCGTCGTTAAGGCAGCGTATAAAGATAGCACTATGGCACGCCGAAGAAGGCCAAAGAATAATCCACGCGGATGATTCAGTACCCTCTCAACCAGGGGTTGCTCATCTGAGCGCCGAGCGACGGGGCCTTAGGAATTGCTATCGGGTATCATCTTCGTAATGCTCGGTTGTTGCGCCGGCGGGATGCGAACGCCCAAACGCTGCAACTGGGAATGCTCGTAGAAGTCACTCCCCGTCCGCACGGGGCAAAAGGCAGGTTGTTCCGCGGTACGTCATGGCGCGGAGAGGCCCATGGGAAGCAGCAGCCTTACTCTTCAATCTGCTATTCGCGAAACGACCCGCGTCGGCAACGCGCGGGCTCGACTGGCCCGGCTGATGAAGATCCTGGAGATATTGTCGACAAAGCCGGCGACCGTACGAGTCGAGCGGGTCGACCTCGCGGCCGCCTGCGGGACCAGCGTGCACACGATCCGTCGCGACATGGAGATCCTGAACGCCGGCGAGGCCTGGACACATTACGATCACGCGACTCGCTCCTACTCCCTTCTAATCACTCGCCGCGAGTTTCCGATTCCCGGATGGACACCGGGAGACACAATGGTTATCGCTCTCGCCCGCTCGCTGCTGGGCTCGCCGGATACCCATCTTGGTGTCGAGATCAAGCAGGCATTCGATAAGGTGACTCAGCCTCCGTCGCCCGAACTTCGACAATTGATGGACGATGCCGCCGGGGTCGCGCTCCGCGGCGTGACCGCTCCACCGCCGGAGACACGGCGCAAGCGCGTCAGGTCGACCCGTCACGATTTTCGCTCGCATTAACGTGCGGCCGGACACGAGCTTAAGTCCTCGGGCACAACGGTGTAGAGAATTCCAATTTCCGTCTTTTCCGTGATGAAATCTCCTTCCGCCTTCCCCTGGTTTCCACTGTGCCGGGATAGCAAAATTCATAGGCACTATGGAATAATATTCAAAAGAGCGGAGATCGTGACCGGGACATGTCGATCATCGCGCGGTCGAAGGCTGGGCGTGGATGATCCCGCACGAACCTTACGCTTGCGAGGGCATCCATGAACGCATTGCTGGAAGAGGAACGTGTAGCAGAGACAGCAGCGCTTCGCGAGCGCCTGCTGCTCGATGACGAAGATGCGCGGTATGGAGCGGCGCGCGAAGCCCTCCGAGATTGCTCAAATATTGCCGACACCGCATTGAGATGGATCGGTGACCCGTCACCTCGGATGAGGGAGATGGCTTCCTTCATCCTGGGTCGATCCGGCCACCTTAACGACGAGCCCGAGTGCTCCAACGAGTGCCATCGAGCCGTTCCGGCACTTGTTCGAGTTCTTCACTACGACTCTTCGGGACGGGCAAGGGCTCTGGCGGCGTTTGCCCTGGCCCACCACGCCCAAACATCAACCATTCCCGACCTCATCGAGGCAGCAACCGACCGGGTGGCCGAAGTGCGCGAGGCGGCGGCGTATGCCCTCGGATGCTTCCACGGGAGCAACTGGGAAAGTGTCGGTGCGTCGTACAAGGCGGCTGTTGCGGCCGCGCTGATGGACCTGGTCGACGATCCCGCGGATGACGTGCGGGACTGGGCGGTCTTCGGACTGCGATTCGGCGGTCACGACACTCCGGAGACCCGTCTCCGGCTCTGGCGAGCGCTGTACGATCGCTGTCCCGACGTGCGCGGGGAGGCCGCGGAGGCGCTGGCCATGTTCGGCGATCGATCGATTGCCCCCCGGTTGGAGGAACTGCTGCGCGACGACGAAGAGCCCCAACTGAGCTACTTCGTCGCCGCACACGTCCTGGGAGATCCGTCGCTGCTGGCCGCCCTGAGAGTCGGCGCCCAGCACTGGCGCGCCGCCGCCGGCCCGATCCCCGACTGGCCAATGGCCATTACCGGCGCCATCGACGCCCTTGATGTGATGGCCCACGACGAAAGCTAACCGTAACGCACCGGGCTGCGCCAATTTCTGCGCAGCCCGCCCAACCGCGAGCCGTATCCTCGAACAACTTCCGTCCTTTCCGTCCTTTCCGTTCATTCCGTCTTTTCGGTTGTAAAACTTCCTATCCTGACATAGCCAGGACCAGATCGGCTCGCGACGATAAATGTCCTGGCTCATCGCCCTTCGAGCAAGCGTTCGTATCGGACCCCTGTACGGGCAGTATGGACATGGCGGACGCAGGCGTGATATGCATTCGGCGTTGATCTTGTCTTGAACTGTGATGCAGATGATGAAATGATTTACTATGATGTACAGAGAGTGATGGACACGGTGGACGTGTGGGACGTGTCAGACGGAGGGCGGCTCCGCCACTATCACGGGAGTGGGACTCTGTCGCTCGCTCTGAAGTACGAAAGCCCGGGACGGTGGTCCCTGGCTTCATGCGGCAGGCGTGCGGAAGCGCTATGGGCTGCGGCTCAGGGGACGTCGTTGCCGGGCCCTGGCCAAGGTTGTTGGTTTCTGTTGGCGTATGCGAACAGATGATCCCAGTATATCACAGATGAGTGGGTCT
>JBKQWH010000089.1:0-3015 GCA_052139635.1 Capsulimonadaceae bacterium | reverse complement strand
GTTACGGGCGCCGCGTTTTTTCAATCACTTACCGAGCCGCGACCGCGAGGGAGCGGTTGCCGGGAACGGATTTTCCCAGATCGGTTAAGCACCCAGCCATGCCAGCCATTGGTACTTCCGGACCGCGCCGCCCTACATGCTAAAATGCCGCCATGAAGACCTATACGTGGGACGACATTGCCGAAGAGCAGTTGAATCCGCTGGCCGGCCGCAAGGCCCTTCACGGCGCCGCCATCACCGTGGCGCACTTTCGTTTCGATAAAGGCAACAAGGTTGCGTTGCACCACCACGCCAACGATCAGGTCACCATCGTCGAAAAAGGCGCGGTCCGAATGACCGTGGGCGACGAGGAATTCGTGCTCAAGGCGGGCGAAATGGTCCACGTGCCGCCGGATGTCCCGCACAGCAACGAAGCCCTGGAAGACACCGTCATCATGGAACTGTTCTCGCCGATTCGCGAGGACTGGATTAAAGGCGACGATTCGTACCTGCGTTCGAAGTAAGCGTGCGAAGGGCTTGCCGGGCAAAACGCCGGCGGACTATTTCGCGCCGTCCAGGATTCTCCTTTTGAGCCCTTCCCCATCGGAGCTCGCGTGCCGGTAAGCTTCGCCCGGCTTTCCGGACCGGGAGAAGCCCCTGAGGTTAAGGTACGCTCCTTCCTCAGCCCGGTATGGAAAGCGTTTTCAGCCGCGAGCGGGGATTCGTCCATCGGCACACACACCAGGTTAACCGTCTGGCTGCCGCCGGCATACACGAACTCACGCCCGCTGGCCGCCAGAAAATCCACGTCCTCGTACACCCGATATCCGAGGTCCCGCAATTGGCGCAGATAATCGGCCGGATCGGACTCGTCGATCCGGATGAGGCAGTCTGGACTGAATTCGGTGACAATCACCGGCCTGTCGCGGCCGACAATCCGCTGCATTCCCCGCAACGCGCGAGGCTCCCCGCCCTCAATATCCATCTTGATCAAACCGATGCGCCGGTCCTCCGGCACGAGCGAGTCGGCACATGCCAATTCGATCTCGACACTATCCAAACCCCGCGCGACTTCCACGTCGGGACGAACCGGCACAAAGGTGGGACCGAGATCGTCGGCTAATGGAACGAAAATGCGCGCCTTCCCCCGTCGGGCGCCGCATGCCACACGGAACACCATGACGGAATCGCCGAAACGGTTCTCCTCGACATTTTTCACCAGGAGGTCGTGCACGGCGGGGAATGGTTCGAACGCGTAGACCTTGCCCGTAGGGCCGCTGGCCTGCGCCATGATCAACGTGTAAAGGCCGATGTGCGCCCCGAGATCCAGGCAATTCATTCCAGGACGCAGCACCCTCCGCACGGCCTGCTGAGTGGTCGCTTCGTGCATCCCCGTGGCAATGCGGATCGCCTGTCGATCCCTCCAGTTGAACCACAGGCGCAAGCCGCCAGGCAGTTCGGTCATGATGTCGAGATCGTAGCCGGAATCATCGGAAAACCGCGTCTTGAACTCCGCGGAACGCGCGAACTCCAGCGAAAAACTCTCCAGGGTCCTGACGCCGAGACGCGCCCGGAACTGTTCCACGGTGTTGAACTCGGGCCAGCGCCCCAGCATAAGACGGTAGGCGAACAGGACGTCGACCAGCATGGCCGGACGCCCGTCTACCCGCTCACCCGGTTTGTAATCCTGCATGCGAGCCAATTCCTCGGCAAGCAGACCGATCAAATTCATATCAGGAGACGCTTTCTAATCGCGAGAAACAACACCACCGGCGCCCGACCGCCGAATGCTGCCGTGCGAGCGTTGCCCGAATATACCAGCTCTGAGACCCCGTGGCAACGCAGTGGCGACGCAGTGGCGTGCCGAGGTTGGATCTGTTACCCCTATGCTTCGTCCACGACCATTCAGGATACAATCTCTCCCATAAGGGGAACATCGGAGATGGGGGGTAATCGGTCCAAACGGCAAGCCTCGACGTCAAGAAGTTCCGTCATAAGCTGGCTGCTTGATTCCGACCCTTCGATCCGCTGGCAGGCGATGCGCAACCTGACCGATGCACCCGCGGACGAGATTAGGGCGGAGCGCGCAAGGGTCGCGACCGAGGGCGCGGGCGCGCGGCTGCTGGCTCTCCAGGGGCCCGACGGGCGATGGGGCGGCGCGGCGTGGAACCGCGGTTGGAACTCTACGATGCACGTCCTGCTGCTGTTGCGGGACATGGGCCTCGATCCGGCGAGCGACCAGGCGCGCCGCGCGGTTGGCCTTGTCCGCGAGCGGGTGACGTGGCTGGGATGCGGCCCGCGGGAATGTGACGGCCATGCCTTCTTTGAAGGCGAGGTCGAGCCCTGTATCAACGGGCAGGTCGGGGCGGTTGGCGCCTACTTCGGCCAGGACGTCCGGGGGATCGTCGACCGGCTGCTCGCCGGGCAACTGCCCGATGGCGGGTGGAACTGCGAGGCTGCCAAAGGCTCGACGCGGTCGTCGTTCAACACTACCATCTGCGTGCTCGAAGCGCTGCTCGAATACGAACAGGCCGTCGGGGGCAGCCCAGAGGCAACCAAGGCCCGTCTCCGTGGGCAGGAGTACCTGCTCGAGCGCCGCCTCTTCCGCCGGAAATCGACCGGCGAGGCGATCGAGCGAGACCGGAAGGGCGGCGCCGTGTGGACGCGCTTCGCCTTCCCCACGTGGTGGCATTACGACGTGCTGCGGGGGATCGAGTACTTCCGCCGCGCCGGCGGCGGGCCCGACCAGCGGCTAGCCGAGGCGATAGACCTGGTCGCGTCGAAGCCCGACGACGACGGCAGGTGGCCGCTCGAGACCCAATACCCTGGCAAGATGCCGGTCGAGACGGACGAGGGCGAGGGCCGCCCCAGCCGGTGGAACACGCTCCGCGCCTTGCGGGTGTTGGACTGGTATGCGGAACGGGACTAACGCAAATGTCGCCGCTCGCGACGACATATTACGCTGCAGAGTGGGACAGGCCTCCTGGCCTGTCGCCGGTTCGAAGGAGCCGCTTCGCGGCTACGACAGGCCGGGAG
>JBKQWH010000088.1:0-28137 GCA_052139635.1 Capsulimonadaceae bacterium | reverse complement strand
GTCCCAGCGACCGGAACCCCCACCTACAACGCTATGAAGATGTACCGGAATTACGACGGACTGGACTCGGGATTTGGCGGCACCATATCGGAGACGCTGGTGTCGCCAAATCCCGAGTCCAGTCCGTCGTAATTCCGGTACATCTTCATCGCGTTGTAGGTGGGGGTTCCGGTCGCTGGGACGGTCCATCGGGTGGCCATGTCGAGCCCCTGGACGCCGAAGATACCGTAGATGTCGGCTTGCGTGGTGGCCCCGTTCATGCTGTTCTCCGCGCCCCAGTTGTACTCGGTGATCGCGGTCATGGTTCCCGGGTAGTAGGTCGACACCCAGTTTTGCATGCGTGGGATCAGGTAAACCGGCGCGTTAATCCAGGACTGGTCGACATAGTTCGGGTCCCAGAGTGAGCGGGTCGACTGGTTGCGGAGAAGCTCGGTGGCCGGGCTGACATCGTCGCTGAACTCTCCCCCTTGCGGATACCAGTGGAGGCTGAGGACGTCGAGGAGGCGCGTGCCGTTCGTCTGCTGGTAGTCGTTGAGCTGCTGCAGGAGGTAGGGCACGTAGTCCATGCCGTTGTGCGCCGTCCGGTCGGGAAGCGGTCCGCTCCAGCCGTTGATCGACGCGTACCACTGGTCATAGCCGCTATAAAAGTAGCCGTCCCAGCCCCACTCCTCGGGCCCGACCACGAGCGCGGTCGGATCGATCGACTTGACCATTCCGCCGTAGCTCTCGATATCGTCGAGAATCTCGTCCATCTTCGCGCCGATCGGATGCACGTCGCGGTGAGTCCCGAACCAGATGCTCGACTCGTTGTCCATCAGGTAGTAGCCGAGGCCACCCTTGGCGGCCGTTCCCCACGTGTCGACGATGTGGTTCACCCATCCCTGTTGGTAGGCGACATTCACGGGCACCTGGGCATCGTTGGGGTCATTGTCCACGTAGGCGCCGGTCGACGCCAGGATACCGTTGCCGGCGTCGGGCCAGTAGGGGTCTGTGGCGGTCTGCGGGCCGTATTTAGCGACCGAGAACGAGTCGAGACTGGCGCGATCGGTTCCCACGTTGGCCACCCAGCCGAGCATCGGGATGGTGAGCATCGGCTGTGCGCCGGCGGCCTGCGTGGTCTGGATGAAGTTGTCCCCCCGATAACCGGCCGTCGCAACCGGATCGGCAATGCTCTCGAAGTACCAGTCGTTGCCGCGATTGTCGGCGTTCAGCTCCCAGTTATAGCAGGTCTCGCTGTCGCCGCCGCTCCGGTTGAGGGGCGAGTTCAGATCGGTCAGGTTATCCGTCGACCCGAATGCGACCCCGTAGATCTGCGGGCTAATCGCCAGCTTGTTCGCATTCGCGTCGACCGCGATGCTTACAGCCTGCGCATGAGACGGGGACGTGAGTACGGTGGTAAGCGCGGCACAAAGTGCCGCGGAGGCGAGATGCCAACCGGGAATAATCCTGTGCGTGCGGTTTACGCAGTCGAATTTCGGAGAATTTCGCATTCTAGTGTGCCCCCTACGTATTGTCCGCGCTCGTGGCGGCGCTCAAAGAAAAGAACGAGTGATGGTTCGGTCCGGCTCGTCTGGGCTATCAGCGGGCCATTTTCTCTGCCGGAAGGCAAGTCGGCGTTTGACGAATGCGGACAGGTGATCGCAGGTGCGGGCTCGCTCCGGGCGCGAGGACGTTTCTGCATCACGTGAGGCACCTGTGCGCCCTTCTCAAGCCCCTGCGCAGACTGAACGTACGGCTGCCTGAACTCGGCATCAAGCAAAGACAACGCCCCATTCGTGGAGGGCGTAATGTCCGCCCTCGTTGTTTAGCTCCGGCGCGGCCTCTCGCACGTTAGAATACCTCGTGGCTCGTCTGTTTCTTTATTGCTTTTGGTGCATAGATAGACTGAGTTTGAGCGATTCTGCCGCGGATGCCGCGCGAACCGCAGTAGTGGTGCGAAATTATGGGTGTGGAGAATGATGGCAAGTGACCTCGCGGGCGGCGGAATGGAGGTCACGGAGGGCCATCACGATGCGTTCTCGTCTCTCGGGAGGAACTGCCTGAAGCGCGATGACCGCGTCCTGAACGCGCCGCATGCGTCGTTCCCGCATGACCTCGATCCCATGCTCCGTCAGCATCAACTGCCGAATCCGGCGATCGTCCGCGTCGGGGACTCGTGCGGCCAGACCGGCTCTCACGAGCCGGTCCGAAACCTGCGTTACGGCGCTCATCGAGATGCCGAGGGCGTGGCCCAGGTCCGACATCGTTGTGGCGCCGTTCTCGAGGATTGTGCAGATCCGCAACTGCGCGATAGACAATTCCGCGGCCGGATGGTCCATGTCCAGCGCGAAGAGCCTGCGAGCAAGTTGCGGAAGCAGTTGCTCCAGTTCGGCTGCTTGTACCGCTATGTTGCCATAGTCCATGATTCTCACCCGCCCGAGGCCTGGCTCTGGGCGATGTTGGCGACGTGAACGGCCTGTCCCTCCTTGAGGCCGTCGTCGACACTGGCGATGATCTGTTGGCCGGGATGAAGTCCGGTCAGGATTTCCATGGTCTTGCCGAAATCTCGCCCGACAAGTACCGGCTGATAGTGGATCGTGTCGCTGGGAGTGACGACTTCCACCTGGCTGCCCTGTGCGTTCGTAACGAGCGACGAATCGAGGATCGACACGCTGCCGGCCGGATGCGGTATCGAAAGATGGACCTGGGCGAACATGCCCGGCCGGAGGCTGCCGTCCGAATTGCGCAGACGCACCTCGGTGACGAGGGTTCGGGAGATGGGATCGAGTGCATCGGCGGTGCGGACAATGGTGCCGTGAAACACGCGGCCCTGCAGGTTGCTTACCGTAACGGCAGCCGTTTGACCGACCCGAATCGCGTCCTCATCGGCCTGGGGAACGTTGACGTACACGCGCATCAGATCGACCCGGGCAATGCTGTATAGTTCTGAGCCGCCTCCGCTACCCGAAGACCCGCCCATTAACGACCCGCTTGCCGCGTTGCCGATTGAGTTGGATCCAGCGATCCCGCTTCCACTGTTGGACCCGCCACCGGAAGAACCGGAGGCGGAGATCAGCGTGCCAGTGTCGATGTTGCGAGCCGTGATCACACCGGAAAACGGCGCGGTAACGTTCTGGAAGGATTGAAGCACGGCAAACCGGTTCACATTGGCTTGATTCTGACGGACATTCGCCGCCGCCGCCGCGACGGTCGCGTTGCCAGATCCGATATTGGATTCCGCGGAGGAAACGTTGGCCCCGGCAGATCGGACACCGCTGGCGTATGCCTGAACATTGGACGCGGCCGAAAGGACGGCATCATTGCTTGCGGTGACGTCTTCCTGAGCCGCTCGAAGCGCCGCTTGCAGGGCACTCATGTCGGCCTGACTGGATTTATAGGTTGCGGCAGCCTGGTCCGCGCTTTCCTGATCGACTGCCCCGTCGGCCAGCATCCCGTTATAGCGTTCGGACGTGACTTTCGCGAGGTCGAGGTCGGCCTGAGCCCGGACGATTTGGGCCTGCTGTCGCGCCACGGCCTCCTTGCTGTCCGCGACGGCCACGCGTGCCCGCTCCAGGTCCGTCTTCGATTCCTCGAAGCCGGCTTGTGCGCGTCCGAGGTTCGCTTTCGCCTCGGCTAGCTTTGCATACAGGCCGACGACGTTGGCTTTCGCCTGAACGTAGTCGGCTTCCGCGGAGGACAACTGGGCTTGCGCCTGGAGCAACTGCTGGTCCAGATCGGGAGTCTCGATGATCGCAAGTGTTTGGCCTTCGGTGACGTGATCGCCGATATCGACCAGCCATCGTTTCACGTAGCCGCTGGCGCGAGCGACGATCGCAGTTTGGTCGATGGCCTGGACGTTCCCGGGGAGGTCTACCTCGTCGAACGGGGCGGCGGGCTGGACGGCATATACGTCCACGGAGCGGGAACTGCTCGCCGATGTCTTTGAGGTGGACTTCGCTTCCGTTCGAGCGATCATCCGCGGTACGATGCCCACGCATAGGAGGGCTGTCAAGCAGAGGGCCATTCCGGAGACCAGTTTGAACGGGTTGGGGCCGTGCGCCGGACTGCCTTCCGTTTCCGTTACACCCGAGGTCGTGTTCACTTCGGTCCTTTGGCTTTCAGGTTGTATGTTTTCAGAGGACATGATTTGTTTCCTGTTCAATTCGTAACGGGAGCGGTCTCCGGGATCTCCGATTCAGCACTATTTCGTCCGTTTGCCGGTTGACCGGTCGATTGCGGGGATTCACCGCGCCGGAGCAACGAGTAGGCTATCGGGACGATAAAGAGTGTTCCGATGGTGGCGACGAAAAGACCACCGATAACGGCGCGACCGAGGGGCGCGTTTTGCTCTCCTCCCTCACCCAGGCCCAGGGCCATCGGGATCATGCCGACCACCATGGCCAGTGCTGTCATCAGGACCGGGCGTAACCGAGTGGTCCCGGCGATAATTGCGGCTCGGACGGCGTCGAAGCCTTCCTTTCGCAGGTCATTGGCAAAGCTGACGACGAGAATGCTGTTCGCGGTCGAGACCCCGATGGTCATGATCGTGCCTGTGAGGGAAGGTACGCTCAGCGTTGTTTGCGTGATGAAGAGCATCCACATGATCCCGCCGAACGTGCCGGGCGCGCCCGCAACCACGACCAGCGGATCGATCCAGTTCTGAAAGTTGATTACGAGGAGCAGATAGACGAGCACGAGTGCTCCCAGGATGCCGAGGCCGAGGTCTGTGAAGGTGGAATTCATATCCTCGACCTGGCCTCGGATCGTGATGAAGCTCCCGTGGGGCAGATCTTTTTGAACGGACGCTACGGCTTTGTCGATGTCGGCGGATACTCCGCCCAGATCGCGTCCCTGCGTGTTTGCAAACACATCAAAGACGGGCTGAATGTTGTAGTGACTGATCACCAGCGCCGTCGAATCGTGACTGAGGGTGGCGATGTTAGAAAGGAGCTCGGGCTGGGCTTGCCCGGGAACCTTGAGCGACGTGGACAAAAGTTCCTCGGGCGTGGCGATCTTGTACTGTGGTGTTTGAACGATGATATTGTAAACGACGCCGTTTTTGGGGTCGACCCAGTAGCTGGGATTCGCGCGGTAGGTGCCGGCCAGCGAGACGAGGATGTTGTTTGCCACGTCCTTTTCCGTCAATCCGACCTGTTGTGCGCGGTTTCGATCCACATCGATGCGCAGGGCAGGTGCGTCCGTGATTTGCTGTAAGTGGACGTCGGCTGTGCCTGAGATCGCGGCGATCTTCTTGCTCAACTCGTTGGCGACAGCAAGGTCACCGGCCTTGTTCGTGTTCGGCCCGGAAACCTGCACGTCGATTGGCGCCGGCAGTCCAAAGTTCAGGATCTGGCTCACGATGTCCGCCGGCTGGAAGAAGAAGGTCTCTTCCGGAAACTTCGCTGCGAGGTCCTCCCTGAGTTTCGCCATGTACAGCGCAGTGGGATGGTGGTCTTCGCTGAGCGCCACCAGAATCTCTCCGTCCGACGGTCCGACAGTGGCGTTATCGCCGTAAGCCAGGTTATTCGACGGTGGGAGGCCGATATCGTCCACCACCATTCCGATCTCGTTTCGTGGGATTACGGTTCGGATTTCGTCCTCGACCCGAGCGAAAATGCGCGCGGTCTCCTCGATTCGCGTATTTGGCGGTACCCGCAAGTGCAGGCGAAGTTCCCCGGCGTCGACCTGCGGGAAGAAATCGCGGCCGACGAACGGGTAGATGCACAGGGAAAGCGCGCAGAACACGACGAAAAGGGTTATGACCAGGGCGCGTCGGGACAGTGCCCACGTCACCATTTCTTGATACCGGTGGCGCATGCGCTCAAACCTGGCGTTAAACGCGGAATGGATTCTCCACACAAAATCGTACTGATTGTGTGTACGGTGCTTGCCCCTGATCTTTATGTTGCGCGGGTGTGACCCGTTGCCGGAGTGGTCGATAGCATGCCCGAACTCGCCCTCTTCTGCGTAGTCGTTTTCTATGTCGCCCACCTCGGCAGCCATCAGGTACTTCGTCATGACCGGCGTTAGCGTTTGAGCCAGGACGTACGATGCAAGGATTGCGAATATGACCGACTCCGCCATTGGCAGGAACAGGTATTTGGGCACTCCGGTGAGAAACGCCATCGGGACGAACACGATGCAAATGGCGCCCGTTGATACAAACGTCGGCCCAGCAATTTCCGCGCACCCGTCGAGGATCGCCTGACGAAGCGATTTTCCCATTCCCAGGTTGCGGTCAATGTTCTCGATCGTGACCGTCGCGTTGTCCACGAGGATTCCGACGGCGAGCGCGAGGCCCCCGAGCGTGGTAGTATTCAGCGTTTCGCCGCAGGCATCGAGGCAGACGATCGAGGCGAGAATCGATAGGGGGATGCTCACGGCTACGATCAGGGTGGAGCGCCAGTTTCCGAGGAAAAGCAGGATCAAGGCAGCCGTCAGGCAGGCCGCCACGAGCGCTTCTCGGACGACACTCTGGACAGAAGCCCGCACGAACACGGATTGGTCCGCGATCAAGTCGAGTTTTAGAGAAGCCGGGAGCGTGGCCTCGACCCGAGGGAGGATGCTTCGCACGCCGGACACAACATCGAGTGTGGATGCCGCTCCGTGCTTGAGGATCTTCAGCAGAACCGCGCGACGCCCGTCAATGTGCACGATGTTTGTCTGTACCTGATAGCCGTCGCGAACCTGGGCCACGTCACCGATCGTCACAACCGCGCCGTTGGATTCCTTGATCGGAAGTCTGTTCAACGTAGCGATTGTCGCCGCCGTGCTGTTGAGCGTGACCGTGTAGTCGCGCTCCCCGATCTTGATGTCGCCGCTCGGAAGGACCAGATTCTGGGCTGTCAACGCGTCGGTGACATCGTAGGGTGACAGTCCCTGGGCCAGAAGCAGGTTGGGATTAATGTCCACGTTGATGACGCGAGAGCGTCCGCCGTACGGCTGCGGGATCTGCGTTCCGCGAACCGTGACCAACTGAGTGCGGACGAAGTTCTGCGCGTAGTCGAAGAGTTGCGCTTCGGTCAGTGTAGGGCTGCTGATCGCCGCCTGCACGACGGGAACGTCGCTTGCGTCGTACCGGACAATGAGAGGGGGCACCGTGCCGGGGGGAAGGAGACGCAGCACGTTTTGGGACGTGGCTGTGACCTGAGCGATGGCCTGGGTCACGTTGGCGCCGGGCTGGAGATAAATGCGCACGACTCCGACGCCGGCTACCGATTGCGATTCAATGTGCTGGATGTCGTCGACAGCAGTCGTGTAGGATCGTTCACTTTGATAGACAAAGCGTTTGGACATGTCATCGGGTGTGACGCCGTTGTACGACCAGATGACAGTGATGACCGGAAGGTCGATGACCGGAAAGACGTCGGTGGGCATCGATACGATACTGACTATGCCGAATATCAGGATGAGGACGGCAAGAACGAGAAACGTATGCGGCCATCTCAAGGCAGTTTTCGCGATTGACATATCTTATCGGCCTCCCATGGCGCGCACTAACTGAGCGAGCGATGTTTGATAGAGGAAATCGGCGACGGAAACGTTAGTTCGCGCGCTCGAAAGCTGAGTGAGAGAATTGAGGATATCCAGGAATGTCCCCATACCGGCCTTGTATCGTTCACGGGCGATCCGCACGCCTTCTTCCGCCTCCGATTCGGCGGTCTGCGCCGCCGCAACCTGCGCTTGGGCGTTCCGTATATTCAAATTCGCCTGTTGAACCTCGAGCGAGACGGCGAGCTTCAACTGAGTCAGGGCCAGATCCTGCGCCTGCACGTCGACCTTGGCGGATCGGACTCGAGATCGGGTCGCGCCGCCATCGTCGAGTGGGAAGTAAAGCATGGCTCCAATGCTCCCGTAGCTGTACGGCTGCGTGGTCGATCCGGTATTCGTCTCCTCGCCGCTGGCCACGAGGCCGACGGCGGGGAGCAACGTGGACGAGGCGATCTTGACAAGGCGCCGGGACTCGTCGATGTCCTTCGATATCTGCGCGATCTCCGGACGGTTGGCCAGCGCCGTTTGCGTGCTCTCTTGTACGTCGGTGGCAGCATTGAGCGGAGGAAGCGCTGGCGAAACGAGGTTGAGCTGCCGGTAGATGTCCGTGCCAAGCAGGTAGGCGAGGTCCGCCTGAGCCAGGTTCTGCTGGTTTTGGGCCGCGATAAGCTGCTGCTCGGCGGCCGCCTGTGCCGCCTGTGCGGCAAGCACGTCGAGGCGGGACACGAATCCATGCCGGAATCGAGATTGGGCCATGTCGACGTTGTCGTTCGCGTAGTTCAACTGTTCCTGCTGTGTCGCGACCTGTTGCTGTGCCAGAAGTGCGTTGAAGAACAGGTTCTTGGCAGCAAGTGCGATTTCGTCCTCGATACGTTCGAGGTCCAGTTGGTAAACGTCCCGGACGTCTGCCTGGGCGTCGCGCGCGGCGGGAACCAGCCCGAAGACGTCCAGAAACTGAATGACGCTGAGGCGCGCGGCATAGTTGTTGAGGTTCGTGTCGGCCGGCGGCTTGCCGGACGAACTGACCGCGTTGCCAACCTCGCTGGTGTCCGCTTGCATCGGCTCCGGTGTGGTTGACGAGGCCTCATTGTTGGTCGAGCCGGCACGGGACGAGCGAGAGAGATAGGCGCCGGCGAGAAGGGGAATCGCTGCTGCCCCTGCGGTGGGTAGCGGCGTGGTTTTCATGCGCGATGCTTTCTGAAGCGGGGGATCGGGTTTCGAGCCTGGGGCAGGGGCTTCCCCGGGCGGTGCCGGACTATCGCTTGCCGGTGCATAATCCGCATCGGGAAGCGCCGTCCCACCCACGCCGGGTGTGAGCGCAATCCCGCCGCCCGTGGCGCTGCCGCCAAATCCGATGAAGCCGCTCGGGAAGTTTCCGGCGGCGTCGATGATGGTTGGGATCGAACCGCCGCCCGGAAGGATGGGATTCTGAATCGATAACGACGGAAGTGACGGCGCCGTCGTATCGAAGCTGCTATAGCTGTCGTTTGCGTCGAGACGGACCTGCGGCCTCGCCTGGGCGTTTACCTGAGCGATCAGTTCCTGTGCCTTCTGCAGTCGCTGGCGTGCGGCGACCAGTCCGGTATTATTCCCGAGCGCAATGCGAACCACATCGGCCAGCGTGAGGCCCTGTTGTGGGGACGCGGCTGGTCCTTGACTTGTCGCTGGCGGGCTGGCAGGTAGTCCGGCCGGGTTTGCGGCCGCACCATCGGGATTGGGTGACAATGCCGGGGCAGGATTTGCCACTCCTCCTGCCTGTGCGGATAGGCTCTGTGGCACGGAGAAGGCGCAAAACGCTAGAAATATGGCGACGGATCGGCGGTCGGCCGGTCGCGTCGCCCAACATGTGACGTCGCGTGCGGTCATAATGGCTGCTCAAGTTCTCCAACACGATCCGGTCGCCCTTCGGTCGCCCTTACTCGATGACTCGGTCGAGTAATCTGGATCGACAGCGGCCCGGATAACTGGACTGGACTGGATCGGCGGTCCGTGTGGATCTCCGTCTCGCGGAGTTATCGCATCACGGAACGATGGATCGGTAACTGTAGCTGCGGTTGGTTCAGGCCCGGTGTCCGGAATGGTGCGAGACCAGTGGGGCGTCGCTTTCCGGACGGGGCGTGAAAACCGCAACGTTCGTGTCGAGTTGGCGAACTAGATCGGTGGGGCCCGCAGGCGGTGTTGTGTGGTCGGAAACGAAGACAGCGGAACGTCGCAGGAGCGACTGGGGCGCGCGCAAACGACGTCGGGGTATGCATGTGTCGCAAGTGGCGGAGCGCAGAGGATCGAGTCCGGTGCGTCGCTCCCTGACGCTCCTTGCTTTCGAAGACTGGACGAGTATGGAGACCTTCGACCCGGCGAGTGAAAGCGGGACGAAACGGTGGAGCGACAAACGCGAAGCATGGCATTCGTGCCCTGCTGCAACGGGCTCTGGTACGCATGCCGGACGCCGGCGATGGAGGCGGCTCCGTCATATGCCTGGCAGCGTGAACGTGCGAAAACCCCCGGCGCTGCAAACAAGGCCAGGAAGCATAAGCAAACCACCAGACGGATAGATCGATTCTTCATAGTCGAGCCCTAACGAAACTATACCCAATCAACCAGATGAAATGTTCCCGCCGAACATAAGACACATACCGTGAGATGCTCCCGGGCGAGGATCTGTCTCCTGCCTCCATTGGGCCGAAGCCCGGCCCGCGCGTAAATAAGGGCCTTCGAATATTTGCTAGTAAGTTTAGTGATTTGCTGTTTTATTCGCGGTGGTGGGGTAGAATAGGCGGTGTGTTAATCCAACTCGAAAGGTTGAAAATAAATTGTTAAGTTTTGCCAGGAAGGTACTGGTAATTGTAGTAATTGCGCTGATGGCGGCGTTTGTCGGCGTCGGAAGCGCGCGAGCCCAGGGTGCGTCCGACTTTCCCGATGTCTCCGCGAACCACTGGGCGTACCAGGCGGTCCACGATTTGGCGGATAAAGGGCTTGTGAAGGGATACTTGAACGGACAGTTTCTCGGCAGCCGCGCGATGACCCGGTATGAGTTCGCGACGGTCATCGATCGGCTGCTGCAGACGATCGCGGACATGAAGGCCCAGCCTGTGCCGGCCCCGGCAGGACCTGCGGTCACTCCTGACGATCTCAACAAGATCCAGGTTCTAGTGGATACCTTCCAGCCGGAGCTCGACGATATCAAGGTCAATCTCTCTCAGGCCCGGCAGGATATCGATGCGCTGAGGCAGGAAGTCTCCGAGACCAGGGACCTTGCGGTCCACGCCCAGAAGACGGCTGAAACCGCCCAGCAGACGGCCGAAAACTCCTACGGCTTTGGAACCACGCGCAAGTTCCAAATTACGGGATACATTCAGGCGCGGTACCTTTACGGAAGCTCCGGCGCGCAGTCCTCGACGATTCCGGCGACGGGATACGTCTTCCCTCGGGGAACGGCGGCGATCAGCAACCCGTATAACGGCACGTATGCGTCGGGCGCAAACGACGCAACCGCGGAATTGCGCCGCTCCCGTCTTCGCATTCTCGGTCAGGTCACTCAGAATTCTCGCTACTCGATTCAGTTTGACGCTGCCGGCAACAGCAACTCGACCCCGGTCTCCATTCGGGAAGGGGACATTGGATACACTTTCAACGATGGAGACGCGGCAAAGCAACCGACGATGACCGCCGGGCTATTTCCGACCCCGTTCGGGTACATGGTTCCGCTGAGCGCGCCCAACGTACTCACCCCGGAGCGTCCGCTCGCGTTTAATGAGACCAACGCCGGTATCTTTAACGGCGACGATTTTGACAAAGGTGCGGAGATTGTGGTGCCAGAGGGCCGCACTCGCTACACGGCTGCCCTGGTCAACGGTTCCGGGTTTGGTACGAACGGCAACTTCCCGGGGACGTCCACCGACCGGCATCTCGATCAGATCTATCGCGTCGCCTATTCCGGAGGTTCGCAGCTCTCCGGCGGCATTTCCTATTATAATGGCGAGATACCAAACGTCGCGAACGTTCCGGCCAGCACATCTTTGACCAGTCCGGTCGATCTGGCCACCAATCCGCAGAGGAAACTGTTTGGTGTCGATGCCCAGTACAACCCGACACCGAGCGTGACCGTGCTCGGAGAGTTTCTTGGCGGCGAATACGACCAGATCACGTACGATGCCGCGAACGGCGACCCGGCACTGGGCACCACCAAGGGAAACGCCAATACATTCTCAACCGGCTCCGGGTTGCTGACGATTAAGGCGCCTGGAAACCGAATGGACGGATACTACTTGACCGGCGGGTACACCTTTACACCGACCGGCAGCCATCCCTTCACCGTACTTCTCGACTATGACGTCTTGCAACGCTCGTTGAGCGGCTTCGGCGGTACGAAGGGGATCGCTTCCGGCAGCGGTTCCAATTGGGACGACAAAAACTTCGGGTATGGGGTCCTGTACGCTCTGGACAAGCAGATGCGCCTTCGGTTCTGGTACATCATGCCAAGCAGCGTTGCCCATAACTCGGTCCCCCACGCTGGCGATCCGCCGAACGACGGCCTTTTGACAACTGAGGTTCAGTTGAAGTTCTAACACGAGACCGGCAGCCGGCGGGGCATCCGACGGCTGCCGGAACTTCCTACAGTACCAGATTCATCTGGACAAACCCTAGCGACCCGGCATGGCTGGTGTAGAGATGCTCGATCGCGGTCGACGGAACCGCGTATCCGTAATAAAGCGACAGAGTCGACTTCGCGGTCAGCTTGTATTCCAGGCTGGCGTCGTAGAGCGCCCCGAGGTCGCTGTTTCCGCCGGTTTGTGTCCCGGCATAGCCGAAGTTGCCTGTTTCCATGAACGCGCCGCCCCCCTGATACCAGAGATCCTTGCCGCTTGCCAGGTGCAGTTCGTGGGCATCGAGGCGGACCGACGCCTTCGGGGTCGGCTGAAGGAGCACTTGTACGAAGGCGTCCTCCAGGTTCATGTTCGTGTAGAACGGGAATTGCGCGTAGATCCGCGGGGTCGGCAGCACCGGAAAGAACGTGTTATGGTCGCTGTCGGATGGATTGTCGTCGCCCGATGAGTAGTCGTATCCGATGCGCAGCCACGGATTCCACCCGACATTGCGCGGCTGATATCCCCCCTCGAGGTCGTAGGCGTAGGCGCTGTCGTACTCTTTTCCCCAGCGTCCCGACTGATCCGCGCCCCAGAGAAGGACGTCGGCCTTGCCGCATGGCGCCGGAACGATCCGCGTGTAATCTGCGCCGATCGTCCCGATGCGCACATCCCCTAGCGTCGCGTGCGTATTGTTGTCGGATTTCGTCACTCCCGACCGGTCATCGGAGTAGTAGAGCCCGAAGATTCGCGCAACCGAGGGGGCGCCCGGGCTTCGCTGAGGGATGGAAAGCGCGAGATAACCGACATGCACGGCGCTAATGTCGTTGTTGTCGTTGTTCAGGCTGAACACGCCGACCGTCGGGACGAACGCCGCGGCCGTGATGTTGAGGCCGGATGGGTTGCTCGCAAACCGGGCTCCGTCGAAGCTGCGGCCGATGTCCGTGTAACCGAATGTGCCAATCAAGCGCTGCGCGATCCGGTTCTGCTGCAGCCACGCGAGCGATGGATCGGACGGTTTTGTCTCGGTGCCGTCGTTGAACTCGAACCGGCCGGGCGTGATCGACGTTTGCTGGTCCGGCGTATGGAACGTCACGAAGGCCTGCTTCAGATAGAGGCTGTTGATGGTTGTTCCGGACGCCGCTTTGTAGTTGGCGCCGACCCCCAGGTTACCGTACGGCTTGGCAAGCGCGGAATGCTGGGGTAAGCTCAGCATAAGCGTGTCGGCCCCCTCGACTGTGTAGCTTCCCGCGGGGATCGGGCCAGTGACGCCCAGGCGAGCCTGGGTTCCCGTAAATATGTAGTGGTCGACCGATGTCCCCGGCTTGACTGGCTGAAAGAACTGCCAATCCTCGGGACGAACGCGCAGGCTGCCGAACACAACGGTCTTGTTCTTGATAGGGGCCTTCGCCGGCTTCGACACGCCGGGGTCGGCAGTCGCCCCCGTCGAAGCCGCAAGACAGATCATGGTAATGACAGCGAGAGTCTTCAGACTTCTCTCGAATTGGGTGCTCAACGATTCAGTTCCTTTCTGATTTCGGCAGACGTGAGAGAGGTTAAGATAGGCTGCATCGCCGGAATTCGTCGCCGAATGGTGGGGTCTGGGCACTCAGAACCGGGAGAATCGTCGCCGGGAGCGAAAGGGGAGGACGTTCGCCCCTCCGGCAAGTTCCTCGCGCATCGCGGCGCGAGAAGTTCACGGCTCCATGTTACCGGCGAATTGTTTCCGGCCGGTTTCGAGGGTAACCTTAACAGAATCCTCCGGCTGGCAATCGTGCTGTTAACCCGACCTTGCCGCTCGATGAAAAGATTCCGCGGCCACATCAGATATCAGGACATTTATATCCTGAACTGGATTATATCCGTTCATCGGATGAATGTCAAGCCGCACGGCGTCGCAGTCCGATCGGCGTCCTGCTGGTCGAGAACGAGATCGCCGTGGCGGCGATCAAGCGGATGTGGTGCTGAACGGCCGGATCATCGGTATCCGAGATCACCTATCGTCGTTCCACGTTCTTCATATTTGTACTTGCCTGAGGGCGATTGATCTGCTATAATAATGCCCTGCTTGCACCTTAACATTCCATTAACAATCCGTTAACACTATTGCCGCCATACTGTACGGGAATCGCACCCGCCCGACGGTGGGGCTAGAGGGCAGCACGGAACAGGAAAGGACTGACAAATTTTGGACAAAGTGATTGGAAAGATCGCAACCGTTTTGTTGACGGCGGCCACTGCCGTCGTACTGGCCGCCGGCGCCGTTTATGCCCAGGGATCTACTGTTTTTCCGGATGTGCCACAGAACCACTGGGCATATCAGGAGGTTCACGATCTTGCGGACAAGGGCCTGGTGAAGGGTTACCTCAATGGTCAGTTTCTCGGCAGCCGGGCGATGACTCGCTACGAGTTCGCAACAGTCATCGATCGTTTGCTACAAACGATCTCGGACATGAAGGCTGGGACGACACCGACTACAGGAGTCACACAAGACGACCTTGACAAGATTCAGGTTCTGGTGGACAAGTTCCAACCGGAGCTTGACGCAATCCAGGCCGACGTATCGAAAGCGAAGTCTGATATCGACGATCTCCGTCAGAACGTAGCCGAATTACGGCAGGACGCTCAGGATACGAAAGCGTTGGCAAATCAGGCTGAGAATACTGCAAATCAGGCTCTGGCAACTGCAAATCGATCGTACGGTACGAGCCTCAGTCGGAAGTTTTAGATTACCGGGTTGGTGGAATCACGGGTGATCGGAACAACCAGCGACAATCGCAATAGTTTTCCGATGGGCTTTTCTTCCGATGGTCCCGCCGGAGCCGGCCCGTTCAACGGCACATACAACCAGGGAGGCAGCGATGTCGGCGCACAGGTTCGCCGTGCGCGCATTATCATGAACGGCGGTATTACCGACAACACATCCTACAAAATGCAGTTGGATGTTGCCGGCCCGGTCAAGTCCGGGACGGGCGTAACCGCCAATTCGCAGATCAACGTACTCGAGGCGTACGGCCAATACACCTTCGGGAACGGAACGCCGACAAATCCCGCAATCGCGGCTGGAGAGTTTGCCAACCCATTCGGATCGATACTACCGGCTTCACCGGCCGCGTGGCTTACCCCGGAGCGGCCACTGGCCTTCAGCGAATCCAATAATGTCGGCATGTGGGACAGTGAGGATTACGACAAGGGCGTGCGATTTGTCTACGCGCCGAACAACTTTCGATTCGTATACGCTCTCGTAAACGGAGACGGGCGGCAGTCGGAAAATACGGACGGGCATCTCGACGATGTATTACACCTGGGCTACTCGAGCGACGACAAACAATTCACTGTTGGTGCGTCGTACTATGACGGATACGTGGATCGGTCGCCACCCGTTGCCGGCGAAACATCGTTTCCGGAGCCGAAGAAGCAGCTTGGAGGACTGGATGCCGAGGTGAACTTGAAGGATGGAACCTTTGTGCAAGGTGAGTACGTCGGTGGTACGTATGAGAAGCGCGCTTACTACAATACTACTCTCACACCGAGTACGAGCAATCCGATTGGAGCCGATACCCTGCAGGTTGACCCATACGTCCAGGGGAACAAGGCGCACGGGTATTACATTTGGGGCGGTCACACCTGGAATCAGACATCAAATCGTCCCCTCACGCTTGGACTGGACTATGATGTCTTCGACCGGTCGACGGGTTCGGACAATAGCTCGGCGAACTACTATTCCACCAGCAGTCCCACGAAAGCCGGAACTTACTACTCGAGCGGCTCAACGTTCGATGACGTGAACTTCGGCGGTGGGGTCATGTATAATCTGGACAAGGCGACTCGGCTTCGGTTCTGGTACGAGACGCCCACGGCGGTCTCGCATGCCCCGGGCACTCCTCAGCCCCCGCGTTATGGCCTCTATACCGCGGAGATGCTGGTGAAGTTCTGACCCGTTAATGTCCAATCGCGGGACGGACGATTCTGCCTGTCATCTTATCGATCCCGTCGAGCACGACGCATCTATTGTGGGCCGAGGTCAATTGTCAAGGCCTCGGCCCCTCCCGCGAGCGCCGCATATCGATGATTGGTTCCCGAATTCCGACCTGTCGCCGGAATATCCATTGCTGCCTGTGTACGAAACGTCGCGTCCTGGGGTATAACTTACTCAACTTACACATTACTGCCTGTGTCCGGCGCGGGACCGACGGCCTACTAGCGAGAAATCGGCATCATTGATGAATGGTGTTAGGCTGTTGGCGCCCGCGCCGCTTTCGTTCGGCGGTCGACTGTGGAGTTTCAGTATCAGGAGGTTTTTTTGAACACGACATTTCTTTATAAACGTGCCCTGCTGTCGGCTGCGGTGATGCTAATCCTGCCGGCCGCGAGCACACTTGCGGCGCCTATCGACTCCAATCTGCCGAACCCGCCTCAGACGGTGACGCTCAATACGCTATTGCCGTCAGGCGAGGCCGGCGTTTTCGTCTCTGGAACGGCGCTGCCTCGATCGGATTTCGATGTGAACGCCAGCCCCGAGCATGGGTGGTTTGCTCGTGTCGATAAGGCGCAGGCGAGCCAGCCCAACTGGATTACGCCGCTGGCTACCGTCACGCCGAGACTGGAGGAAGAGGTTCGCTACGACCAGTTCTGGCAGCAGCAAGGCAATGGCGGGTTTGTCGACAATTATGACGGTGGGAAGGGGTTGGAACTCATCCCGACGACAACCAACGAAATCATACTCAACGCTCCGCCGTATGAAGTCCGCACACACCATAAACCGGACAGCGGTTATGGCGATGACACGTTTTTGCTGATAAAGCAGCGGCTTGTCAGTGCCAACGCCCAGAACGGCGACTATATCGTGACAGCGTTCCTCAGCGTGCTCGGACCGACGGGAAATGACGCGTTCTCAAATCATGCGTGGGTGGTCACACCTACACTTGCGGCAGGTAAGGGGATCGGACGTGTTGACGTCCAGGGGACGGTCGGCGTGGCGCTCCCGACAGGCTATGCAAACGTAATCGGAGATGCGGTCTCGACAAACGTCGCGGTTCAGTACCATTTTAACAAGTTCTGGCCTGAGTGCGAGGTGAACGACACGTACTGGTCGGGCGGCGAACGCACCGGGAAGAACCAGATCCTGCTCACGCCCGGTGTGATCGTGGGGCGGTTCAAGCTTGGCGGCCGCCTGAAGGCAATTCTCGGGGTCGGATATCAACATGCAGTGGCGCCGGCGCTCATCAAAGAGCCGCTCACACCCACCTACAGCAACGCGTGGATCTCTTCCTTCCGCGTGGCGTTCTAGCCCGCATTATTCATGTCCTATCGTGGGACAGGCGTCCGCCTGTCCTCTGAGATGTTCGTGAATAATCCGAGCTAGCCATCCCCGGGGGAAGCGTCGGCCTCGCCGTCGCCTTCCCCAGGGACGTTCAAACCAAATTCTTCCTTCGACGGCTGCCACCGGATACTCATAGCCGAGTGCCTCGGGTACACTGAGTGTTGGGTGTGCGAATAGCGGATCCAGCGCAACGACACGACGCCTGACCTGACGGCGCCTGCTTGCAAGACCGAGCACCAGAGCCTCAGTGATAGGGGAGGACGATTGTGTCATGACACATTCTGAAAGCCACGATTCTCAATAATGTTAGGTGCGGTTATACTGAGACCTCACACGTGGGGGCGTAGTCGAGATTTAACACGTTGTTAATATTCTTAACTCGACCTTAACATGATTTTTGCCATACTCTTTCCGGTCATTATGACGATTTGTGGCGCTTCTCATCTAGGGATGACATATTGATAAGAATTGCAGGACAGTCCGGCAATCTCCTTCCCGCTCATTGTCGCCGCGCGCGTTTTGGTTGCGGAATGGGGTCAGTGTCCTCCCCGGGAGCGCTGGCAGTAGCGCCGGACATTTCGCCTTCCGCTAGGAGTCCGCATCGAAACCCATCCCGGCTCGTGACTTACCAGTATTTCCGATCGGTGCGACAGGGAGTCCGCGCGGGAGCGAAGCGACGGGGGCGGACATAACGCCCTCCGCAAGGAGTCCTGATCGTAGCGTGTCGGCGGGGGAATTGTCGGTTACAACAGTCTCCACGGGTATCAACTGGCTTGACCGAGACCCGGAGACGACCGAAAGCACTCTCAGATTTGGAGTAACGCCTGCGGCACGGGTCTGTGTCCACTTCAAATACCAACACTGCGGCCGGAAGGTTTTCAACGGCCGCCAAACTTACAAGAGGCAAGAGACATTATGAAACTTCGTTCATTAGCCGCGCTGGCCGCCATCGCAGGAATGCTTACCGCGATGGCGCTTCCGGCGCGTGCGGATTCGCTCAACGGCGCCGGAGCCACGTTCCCGCAGTTGCTTTACCAGAAGTGGTTCCAGGTCTATCACGACAAGTTCAACGTCGACATTAACTATCAGGGCATCGGTTCCGGCGGCGGCATCAAGGCCATCACCGCCAAGACAGTGGACTTCGGCGCCTCCGACGCCCCGATGAATGACACCGAGCTGGCGGCCGCCCCGGGGATCGTCCATATCCCCACCGTAGCGGGCGCGGCGGTCATCGCCTACAACATCCCGGGCGTTGGGCCGGGCATCCACCTGACCGGCGATGTGATTGCGGACATCTTCCTTGGCAAAATCACAAAGTGGGACGACCCCCGCATTACGAGCGAGAGCCCCGGCACGAAGTTCCCGAGCATACCGATTGCGACATTCCATCGCTCCGACGGCTCTGGAACGACAAACATCTTCACGACTTACCTGAGCGAGGTCAGCCCGGCCTGGCAAAGCACCGTTGGCGCCGGCAAGGCCGTGAACTGGCCGGTGGGTGATGGCGGCAAGGGGAATCAGGGCGTGGCCGCCTATATCCAGCAGAACGAGGGCGGAATCGGATACATCGAGCTTGCCTACGCTGTGCAGAACAACATCTCGTACGCGGCGGTTCAGAATGCCCGCGGCAAGTTCATCTATCCCAGCGTCAAGTCCACGACGGATGCCGCCGCGGGATCGATTCTTCCGGCGGACTTCCGGAAGGTTATTACCAACACTTCCGCGAAGAACGGCTACCCGATCACCGGCTTCACGTTCCTTCTGGTTTACCAGACCGGTACCAACCCCGAGCTCAAGCAATTCCTGCGCTGGGCCTTGACGGATGGTCAGTCGTATGCGGCGCCGCTCTATTATGCGCCGCTGCCCAAGAATGTGCAGAAGCGCGCGCTCAAGGTGGTCGACTCTCTCAGGTAGGCGGAATGTCCCGAACCCGGCCGGTGTGCGCCCCTCGCGGGCGCGCACCGGCTTGTGATCGTATCGAATAGTCAACATGGCACAAAGCCTCAGTCCCAGCAACCAGCCGTCGAGCCGCCCGGCGGGAGCGCCTCCCGCGGGGCTAGCCGCTACGTCATCTCGCTGGCCGGACCGCGTCTACCGGTTCCTGACGTTTACGGCCGCCCTGAGCATTTTCGTGATCATCGCCGCCATAGCGGTAGATCTGACCTTTGCCAGCGGCCAATCGATCCACCGTTTCGGCTGGAGCTTTGTGACCGGATCGCAGTGGGATGAGACGCGCGACATTTACCATGTCCTCCCGTTCATATTCGGCACAGTGTACTCGTCCTTCATCGCCCTCCTGATCGCCGTTCCCATCAGCCTGGGGTCCGCGATCTTCCTTTCCGAGTTGTGTCCGTCGTGGATCAGGATGCCGCTTACCTTCCTGATCGAGTTGCTGGCGGCTATCCCGAGCGTGGTCTACGGGCTGTGGGGCATTTTTGTGATGATCCCCTGGCTCCGAGATTTCGTCATGAAACCCATGGCGCGGGTGGGGGACCGGCTGGCAATCCATGCGTTCGGTCATACGTTGAAGATTCCGTTGTTTGTCGGCACGCCAATCGGCGCCAGCATGCTGGCGGCCGGGGTGATTCTGGCGATCATGGTGACACCGTTCATTACCGCTGTCGCGCGCGACATCCTGAAGGCGATTCCCCGGTCGCAGCGGGAAGGCTCGCTCGCGCTGGGCGCCACGCAGTGGGAAACGGTATCTCAGGTTGTTCTGCCGTACGCCAGGTCCGGCATCGTCGGTGCGGTGATCCTGGGGCTGGGGAGAGCGCTGGGCGAGACGATGGCGGTGACGATGGTGATTGGGAACAGCTCGAGCGGCAACGGAATCTCGTGGTCGCTCCTCAATCCCGGATACACGATGGCCAGTGTCCTGGCAAACAAGTTTAACGAGGCACAGTCGGACTTGAACGTGTCCGCCCTCATCGAGATCGGCCTGGTGCTGTTCGGGGTTGCCATTGTGGTTAACTCCTTCGCGCGACTGCTGGTGCATTACACGGCCAGGGATGTCCAGGGTAGCAAGTAGATGACGACAACTCGAAGCGGACTGGATATCACGCGCAGTATCACGAACATGGTGATGCTCGGCCTTTCGACTCTGTGCGCGCTCCTGGCCGTCATGGTGCTTGGATTCGTACTCTTCTTTTTGCTATCGCAGGGATTTCACTTTCTGAACTGGAACTTCTTCACCCGCGTGCCCAACCACGATGACGAGCTGAAGGGTGGTATGGTGCAGTCGATTTTCGGCACACTCGTATTGCTCGGCATTGCGTCGCTGATCGGGTTGCCGCTGGGTATCCTGGGAGGGATTTACCAGGTCGAGAACCGCGGGCGGTTCGCGGCGCTGGTGCGGTTCTTCACCGACGTCCTGAATGGAATCCCGTCGATCGTCATCGGCATATTCGTCTATGCCATTGCCGTCGCCCCGCTTGCGAAGGCGCATCCGGGCGAGGGGTTTTCGGCCTATGCCGGTGGGCTGGCGCTCGGGATTATGATGATCCCGACAGTGATGCGGACGACCGAGGAGATTCTGCGGCTTGTCCCGTTTTCGATGCGTGAGGCATCCCTGGGATTGGGCGCATCCCGGTGGCGCACCATGTGGAGTGTGGTGCTGCCGGCCGCTCGCGGCGGTATCATCACGGGAATCATGCTGGCGCTGGCGCGTATTGCCGGCGAAACCGCTCCGCTGCTGTTCACCATTCTGGGCAGCGAGTACTTCGACACAACTCGGCTTCCCGGCACGCATATTCAGGTGCCCACGCTGGACAAGCCGATCGACGCTCTGCCACTGCGAATCTACAATTACGCGACGAGCGTCAATCCGGACCAGCAGAAGCTCGCCTGGGCCGGCGCCGTTGTGCTCATTACCATGATCCTCGTCTTCAGCATTGCCGCCCGCTATGCGACGCGAAATGCTTATATGGAAGAAAAGTAGCAGGAACTTATGCCGGACACCGGTTCGGGCGCCGCTGGGACGCCCTCGATCAGATCACTCAATAGTGCGATTCAGGATAGGGCAGCCTTGACACCATTAACCGTTTCACTGCCGCAGGACGATTCGCCGGTCGTGGCGAAGATGCGCACGGAGAATATGGACTTTTATTACGGAAGCTTCCGGGCGCTCAAGAACGTCTCGATTACCATTGCCCACAGGCAGGTGACCGCGCTCATCGGACCGTCGGGCTGCGGAAAGTCGACGTTCCTGCGCACGTTGAACCGGATGAACGACCTGATTGACCGGACGCGCTTGACCGGACAGGTGATGCTCGACAACGCGGATATCTACGACCGGAAAGTCGATGTCGTCTCGCTCCGAAAACGTGTCGGAATGGTTTTCCAGAAACCGAACCCATTTCCCATGAGCATTTACGACAACATCGCCTACGGCCCGCGCATTCACGGCGTAAAGAATCGGCGCGTCCTCAGTGAGATTGTCGAGAAAACCCTCGATGGGGCAGCGCTCTTGAACGAGGTGAAGGACAAACTCAAGGAGTCGGCCTTCGCGCTCTCCGGCGGGCAGCAGCAGCGGCTTTGTATTGCACGTGTTCTGGCCGTTGAGCCCGAGGTGATCCTGATGGACGAGCCCTGCTCCGCGCTCGACCCGAACAGCACGTTCCGCATTGAGCAGTTGATTGAAGACCTGCGGAAGGAGTACACGATCGTCATTGTGACGCATAACATGCAGCAAGCGGCGCGCGTCTCCCAATACACGGGCTTCTTTATTACGGGTGAAATGCGGGAATTCGACACGACGTCGAACATCTTCACGAAGCCCAAGCAGAAGCAAACGGAAGACTATGTGAGCGGACGGTTCGGCTAGGGATCCGGGTTGAGAGCGGCATAGACACAAACCTGGACCAGCAGCCGCCCGCCGAGTACCCGGGTGCTCACGAATTACTGCCCGGCCATTACCACCAAGCGAAGTCTTGGAGGAAACCTGAGTCCTGAATCCTGGGTTCTTCAGAGAACGGAAGCATTATGAAAGTCCTCGTGGTCGACGACGAACCAACGATCGTCGAAACCGTATCCTATAACCTGCGTCTGGAGAACTTCCAGACTATGTCGGCGACTAATGCCGAAGACTGCCTGGATCTTGCACGCAGCGAGCGCCCGGACCTGATCCTCCTGGATGTGATGCTTCCGTCGGCAAGCGGATTTGACGTTTGCCGGCGTTTGCGACAGTTTAGCGACGTGCCGGTGATCATGCTGACGGCCCGGACCGATGAAACGGACCGCGTGGTGGGCCTCGAAATCGGGGCCGACGACTATGTCACCAAGCCGTTCAGTATGCGCGAGCTGATGGCCCGTGTCAAGTCGGTTCTGCGGCGTCGTACGTCCGCCTTGGCGTCGGCGGTGCCTGAGACACAGATACGTCTCGGTAACCTCGTTGTCGACGCGTTCCGCCATGAAGTCACGTTTGATGGCAACACGCTTGAATTGTCCCGAAAGGAATTCGAGCTTCTGCTGCATTTTGTGAGAAACGTGAACCGGACGATGTCGAGGGATGCGCTTCTGGATGAGGTCTGGGGCAAGGATATGTGCGTCGGCGAGCGGACCGTGGATGTTCACGTGCGCTGGCTGCGCGAGAAGATCGAAGTAGATCCGTCGATACCCAAGCGCCTGCTGACCGTGCGCGGGGTTGGGTATCAATTTCGCCACGAATAAAGGCCGGGTTGGTGACATTGCATGTGTTCGGTATCGTGATTTGCGTGGCCGCGGTCGCGTGCTGTGTTGTGGCACTGCGCGCGCTAGCGGCTGCAAGGGCGACACTGGCAGCCGAGAAGGCTCTGGCGGAACGCCGGGTCCGCGCCAAGGAGCAGGAATACGTGTTGATCTCGGCGCTCTACGACACGCTGGTGGAGAACTGCGTCGACGGTATCATGCTGCTCGACGGGGCCGGGACAGTTGTGATGGCGAACTCGACGATCTGCGGATGGCTTGCCGTGCCGGCGGAGGCCATCCCGGGAAGAACTGTTCTTGAAGCGTCACTCTCGGTCGATCTGGAGGCTGTGTTTGCTGCCGCTGTGCGGGACGGTGTAGCCACCTCGGAGGTGCGTTTGTCCGCGCGTGCCGCCCAGACCGAATTGGCGGTGACCATTACCGCGGTCCGAACCCCATCGCATCCGGACCGGTATCTGTTAATCGCTCAGAACGTCACGCAACTGAGACGGCTCGAGGTCATGCGGCGCGACTTTGTGGCAAACGTATCGCATGAACTGCGTACGCCGCTCACCAGCATCCGTGCGGTTGCGGAGACGCTGCTGCAGGCATCGCCGCAAGACCGGTCGACAGTGGATCGATTCCTTGGCCTCATTATTCGCGAAGCGGAGCGCTTAACGCGAATCTCGGACGACCTGCTGATTCTTTCTTCGGCGGAATCGCGTCCTCCGACGAAGAAGCCGCTTGACCTTGGCGCATTGGTGAACTCGGTCGTGCATCGTGCCCAGCGTCTTGCAGGAACCGCGGGAGTGACGCTCACCGGGGAGGTTTCGCCGGACGTTATGGTGATGGGTAGCGCCGATCAAATCGAGCAGGTTGTTGTAAACCTGGTCGACAACGCCGTCAAGTATACTCGGACCGGCGGTTCCGTGTGGGTGAACGTATCGAAAGTGGAAGCAGACGTGATTGTCACCGTGACCGACAACGGGATTGGGATACTCCTCGAGGATATCCCCCGGATCTTCGAGCGGTTCTATCGTGTCGATAAAGCGCGGTCTCGCGAGACCGGTGGAACCGGATTGGGACTGTCGATCGTCAAACACATTGTCGAGGCCCACGGCGGACGGGTTGCCGTGGAAAGCGAGTATAACCGGGGATCAAGATTTACGGTTACGCTGCCTGCCGGCCTCGATGAAAGTGATAAAAAGTTGGGTATATTAGCTCAATAAAACCCGACAGCTCGGGTGTAACTCAGGTTCATGAATTCTAGATATCGCGGCACGTTGAGAATCGTGCAGGAATGACAATGACGCGCACTCACTACGAGGAAGAACTCGACAAGCTGCGGCATTTACTGCTCAAAATGGGCAGTCACGTCGACCAGATGGTGGCACAGGCCATGGAAGCGCTGACACAGCAGGACATTGCGCTTGCCGAGTCTGTCATGCGCATGGACGACATTGTCGACAACCTGGACGTGCAGATTGAGAGCCAGTGCATGGTGCTGATCGCGCTGCAGCAGCCCATGGCGCGTGACTTGCGTCTTATTGGAACGGCGCTCAAGGTGATCACGGACCTGGAGCGCATCGGGGACCACGCCGTCGATATTGCCAAAGTGGCCCGCAAGCTCGCACGGGACAGCTTCTACAAGCCGCTGGTGGATCTTCCGAGGATGAACACACTTGTACGCGGCATGCTGCACGATGCGCTTGCCGCGTTTGTGGCGCACGATCTGTCCCTGGTGGACCGCGTTGTGCGTGCGGACGACGAAGTGGATGATCTCTTCCACCAGCTAAGGTCGGAATTGCACGCGACGATGGAGCGGAACTCGAGCCTGGTGGTGCAGGCGTCGTACCTCCTTTTCGTCGCGCACTACCTCGAGCGGATCGCCGACCACATCGTTAACATCGCGGAACGCGTCTACTACGTCGAGACGAGCAGCCTCGTCCAGCTCGCCAAGAGCCACAAAGCCGCCGCCGAAGCGGCGTAGTCGTGGATGTCCCAGATGCGCGCAGAGAACGTCCTGCACGAATGTCTCCTCGGTTTGGCCTTCAACGACAATGTGAAGACGCATTCAGGGCCTCCCGCCGATGACGTTCTTCTCCCATAATTCCGAGAGGGAATAGTCTTGCAGCCATTCTTCGAGGTCAACGGAACTCAAGCGCTTGAACTCGGAAACCGTGCCCTTCCGATCTACGACCACAATGTCATTAGGCTCACAATAGTCGATAAAGGTTGCTGATTGTGTGGCGACGATAACCTGCGACGTCAATGATGCGGCCTTCAGGAGTCCGGCAATCGTGCTGATCGCAAATGGGTGCAGGCCCAGTTCAGGCTCGTCGAGGATGAGGACACTCGGCAACTCGGTCGACGGCTGTAGTAGAAGAGAGATGAGTGCCATTGTTCGCAGCATCCCATCTGACGCCTGGTGCGCGCCAAACACCATGTCCGAGCCCTTTTCACGCCATTGCAGTAGAAGCGTATTCTCATTTGGGTTCAATTCGAAATCGTTGAAAAATGGCAGAATCTGTCGAAGAGTATCGACGATCAAGCCGTAATGCCTCGATGCCTTGTTTTGTAGACGCATAAGGAAGGGTGCGAGATTTGCGGCGTCTTCCTTAAGAAAGTAGCTGTCGTTGATGTCCCACTTCTGTCGCATTCGCGAAGTTTCGGATGTGTTATGGAATTGGTAGACAACGCACCGCTTAAGAGTGCCCAGCATGAATCTGGCCGTTTGTGCAACCGAATCTTCTTCCGATCGTCCGGTGGCCTCGAGGCGGCTTTCCCTGTGTCCCGCGCCAAGGGAGGTCTAGTCGGGCTCCGGGCTTCCGTGTTTAAACCGCCTGAACTGTTCGTCGGCGAAGACGAACGTATCACCTGCGGCGTGAAATAGCCTCGCGTGATAGTCGTTAATGCCGACGTCGGTTGTAAACCGCATCTCGGTGACCAACTGGGGCGTGACGGCGGCACCTTGATACAGCAGTCCGTTGGCTCCGCCCAGCAATCCAATATGGAGTTGCAAGTTACCCTGCGTCATCCAACCGAGCATCCGAAAAAGCGAGACGAAATTCGATTTTCCAGCGCCATTGGCCCCGATCAGCACATTCATCCTGCCCAGAGGGAAATCGTTCAGCGATTGGACGGACTTCCATCCGCGGACCGTAATACGATCTAATCTTGGGCGGCTCGCAAGACTATCGGGCTGTTTTAAGTGCAACATATTGTGGTTCTAACCGGGAACGTTGCTTCCATTCTACCCCAACTCATCCGTCGTGCCGAACGCCAGTCACGGCCGGCACTCCCGAATTGGATACGTTGTTGATAATGGATAACACTCATCGACACGAATGCCGGACATCAGAGTATTGCCGGCCCATCGCCGAGCATCGATGGGCCAGGCTCTACTTCACGAATGTCACCGCCGCGATCGTGTGGTCTCCGTCTTGAGTGAGGCTGAATCTGCCCTGCAGGTCGCCTCGTACGAGCGAGTCGACGATTTGTAGTCCGAGCGAGTCCTGTTTGCGAAAATCGAAGTTCGACGGGAGCGGCTCGCCATTGTTCTTGACGGTCAGGCGAACATCGCGCGGCGTCTCGGCAAGGGAAACCGCGATGATGCCTTCGTCGAAGCCCGGTCCGAAGCCATGTTCGACGGCGTTCTGAAGGAGTTCGTTGAGGATCAGGGCAACGGACGTCGCCTGGGACGAAGGGAGGAGGATATCCGGTCCGGAAATGGACATCCGGATGTGCTTGCCCGGCGCCACCACGCCCTGGCTGGTGGCCGCTACGATGCTCTCAGCGATTTTCTTGACGCTGATGATGTCGAGGTCTTCGCGCGATAGCAGTTCGTGCACGGATGCGATCGCGAGAATTCGGTTGAGGCTTTCCGTAAGTACCTGCTCGACGTTTCGTTCGCCCACGTAGTGCATTTGAAGGCGCAGGAGCGAAGCGATCTGCTGAAGGTTGTTCTTCACCCGATGGTGCATTTCCTGGATGATCGCCGACTTGACCAGGAGCTTGGCGTGCTCGATGGCAATTGCCGCATGGTTGCCGAGTGCGGTTAACACGGAGATTTCTTCGTCCGTAAAATGATGCGAGCGCTCGGTGTAGCAGTTGAGCACACCGATCTTCTTGCTCTTGACCGCCAGCGGCACCGACGCCATCGACGAGACGCCTTCGCGCTTCGCAAGGTCCGCGAGACCCGGTGTCTCCGAGTGTTTCAAGTCATAGACGCTGATGGTGCGCATCTCCTCCAGCGCAACTCCGGCGATGCTCTCGCCCAGCTTGATATTGGGCCGTTTCATGTACTCGCGGCTGCTGGTCTGTGTCGCCTTGATCACGAGTTCCTTCTTGTCCTCGTCCAGCAGCATCAGCGTGCAGATCTTGAATGACATCGTCTTTGCCGTGGCCGCGACGATCAGTTGCAGGATCTCTTCCAGGTAAAGGTCACTTGTGATGGTCTTGCTGACTTCGGACAGGGTGGACAGTTGGGAGGCGCGCCGCTCGAGTTTGCGATACTGGCGGGAATTCTCGATTGCGCCGGCGATCTGGGCTGCAATCGACTGCAGTAGCCGGACCTGGGTCTGCGTATAATCGTGCGGCTTGATGGTTCGAACATTGATGACGCCGATGACATCACCGCGATAGATCAGCGGAACGCTCAGAATACTCTGGTATTTGTCTTCCTGCAACTCCGGGACGAGCTTGAAACGGGATGTCGGAACCATTCGGCGGTTACAACAAGCCTTTGAGGCCCGCGCCAAGGCGGACGCCGCCGCGCCGCGCCCGCCCGCGAAGATCGTTCAGTTTCCCCTGCCCTTTCCCGAAGAAACCCCGCCCGTTTCGAACGTTATCGCCCGCAGCGCCTTGTTTGCCGCCGTCAAAAGCAACGACCGGCGGCAGATGCGCCATGAGATTGTTGCCAGTCAGGAGGGAATCGAAATCTCTTTTACTGGCGAGCAGTTGAACCAAGACGACCACGACAATTTTATGCAGCTCGTCAAACTTGCGTCAGGCCGTCCCCTTGGGCAAACCGTTGTTGTCCCCGCCAATGCGATTTTGCGCACCCTTGGCCGCAGCACAGGCAAAAGCCAGCATGAGCAG
>JBKQWH010000087.1:0-6632 GCA_052139635.1 Capsulimonadaceae bacterium | reverse complement strand
GCTCACTGACCGACATAACGGTGGGCGAATACCTGCGCCCAAGAGTTCAGTAGTTTGCTGAGGGGACCAAACTTCGAACAACTCGATCGGCGTTGCAACGCAGCCGAGCGATGGAGTGAGCGTGCCTAAGTCGGACAACAGGAAGGACGTCTCGGCTAATCCAGCCTCAATTGCCATCTCAACGGCAGTTGCACAGGTGCCTTCAAGCGATGTGTCGCTGCGATTTACGCCAGAAAACAGTTCGTATGCGCGCGACCGCTCGCGAATATCGAGCGACTCATTTTCCAGCCACTCCAGCATCGCCGACGCAGCGAGTGCTCCAACACGCTCAAGCAACCATCGGTTTGTAATCGATGACGCCGGCTCTTTAATTTTCTGTCGTGCGGGGTCCTGGACAAACGGTGCATTACACGCAAACGGAAGCTTTGTCTCGACGCCGGTTGGCAGAATAGCATAAAGCTTTGGCGTAGTTCCAAGCACAATTTCCACTTTGCAGGGTGGGAGTTGCAAGTCTTGCCCGTGGCTAAGCAGGTGTTCCGTGGCGATTTCAGCGATTGCTTCATCGGGAAAGGGCTCGTCCTTCGATCGAATTACCAGGCAGCGGAGATCTGCATCGCTCGCTAGCGTCACCCACTCGCTACTGCTAACGGGACCAGGCCCTGCGGGTACCCACTGGATTAGGCTGCCGTTGATACGAAGACTATGTAGATGCTTTAGGAATAGGAGCGATACTGGGTTGCGCAGCCAGTCTTCCAAATTCTCGCCGACTCTCTTCAGGATGTGCTCGTCAGTAATGGCAACCCGAATTTCCGTTCGACTGCCCTGGTTTGGTAAGTCGTCGAGCCATCTTGGCTCCGTAAACCTAGTGTGATCGAACGCCACTGATAGCGTAGGCGTCCGCAACTCCACTGTGTCACCCAGGCCGAATGTGCTCTTAAACCCGATGCCGCGGAAACCGATCGTATGCAGCGTCCGCTTGCTTGAATACCCAAAGCTACACAGAGACTCGAAATGGTCCCTCGTAAAATCTAGCCCATTATGCGTGAAGACGAAACGACTGTCTTCTACGCGCACGTCGGCCTCGGTCGCCATCACGTCATCTGCATTCTGGAGGAGCTCGGAAAGTACGTACCGAGGGTTTCGAACCATCATAAAGAGCTGCCGCCATGGCCCCGCCATTCGAGGGTTTGCTTCAAACCCATCCCACATCTGGGCGGTATCGCGACGTACCGGTTCAAAATAGTCGGGCGGTTCGATCATCGTAATACTCCCACGGAAATCGTCCCATCCGCCCGGAACAGGAGGCGAAGTCCGCATTCCTTACAGATATTTGCCTCAGGCGGGCTCAAAACTTGAAACTCTGCTGCCTTGATGCGGCGTTCGAGCATCCTCGAATCGTATCCCGTGATCGCCAGGATACGGCTGACGGTGATCGTTCTCGCCGGTCCGGATCAGCATCGGAATGCCGCCCGGAAATGCCGGACATCTCCTGGGCCGGCGACCGGACCCGAGTTCAAGATGTCGGCAATAGACGCAAATCGGGATGTAAACCGGTATTGTCTCGAAATCCTTATCGATCGTAAACGACCCGTCTTCCTCTTCCATTCCATAATGATTCCTCTCGTTCATACGCTCGATCCCTCCCAACCGGTGTCGGGCTGCCCGACGTTAGGAAGGTTGTTCTCTCCCTCGCCGAAATTTTGGACTACCTGGGCGGCTTCGACCATGCGCCGTAGTTTCTGCTCCAGAAGTGTGCGTGGCAGAATGGAAGTCAGGTATTCGGCGACACGGATCTCGCCGGCATCGAGTTGAAGCAGCTCGATGACCTCATGATCCTTCTCGGCGCAAAGGATGAGGCCGATCGGCGCTTCTTCGCCTTCCTGTCTCTCGTGCTTGTCGAGCCACCGAAGGTAGAGTTCCATCTGGCCCTTGTGGGCGGCTTCAAATGCTCCCTGTTTTAGCTCCACGGCAACCAGCCTCTTTAATCCGCGGTGATAGAAGAGGAGGTCGAGATAGTAATCCTTCTTTCCGATGGATATCCGCTTTTGACGTGCGACGAAGGCGAAGCCCGCGCCCAACTCCAACAAGAAACGCTCCATCTCCCGGAGAATCGCGGTTTCCAGGTCGCGCTCGCTGTAGGTGTCGGCCAGGCCCAGAAAATCGAGGAAATACGGGTCGCGGAAGACGAGGTCCGGAGTGAGTTGGTCCTGTGTGGACAGGATCGCAAGCTCTTGACGTGCAAGTTCCTCCGGCTTTTTCGACAAGGCGGTGCGTTCGAAGAGCATACCCTGGATTTTGCTTTGGAGGGTGCGCACGCTCCATCGCTCGATGCGGCACATCTGCGCGTAGAATTCGCGCTTGAGTGGGTCGTCGATGGCGATTATTAGACGCCAATGGCTCCAGCTCAATTGTTGCCACAGTGTGGCAACAATTTCAACGTTCGGAAATCGGTCGGCGAATTGGACCATCCGGGAAAGAGAAAATCGATCGAACCCGCGGCCATACTCACTGGTGAGGGCGGCCGCAAGATCGCTGATCACATGCTTCCCGTAGTTTGCGCGCCCCTGACGAAGAATATCCATATGGATGCGGTCGCCGATGTGCCAGTAAAGCAGAACAAGCTCCGTATTGACGGCCTGGGCGACGCGCCCTCGTGCTCCCTCGATGAGGCCGCGGATCTCGGATAGTAACGAGCCGTTGAGGTTGGCGAGGTCGCCGTCGCCGGTGTTGGCTTCTCTCATAATAATGTTCCAATGTCGAAATTGTAGCCGGTGCTGATGCATGTCGGCGGATTGTTTCCACAGTGTGGCAACAATTCGATCATCGCAAAATTCCCGCCGGAATCGTCTTATCCGCCCGGCACAGGAGGCGCAGGTCGCATTCTCGGCAGATTGTTGCTTCGGGCGGGCTTGAGACCTGAAACTCGGCGGCCTGGATGCGGCGGACGACGTCGTCGAAGTGCTGGCCCGCGATGTCGATCTGCTCGGGACGGTAGTGAAAGGCCATCAGCGCGTTTCGCTTCTCGTGCTCCGCCGTCCAGTAGAGGTACATGCGCTCGACTCGCCGGCCATGCCGGCGTTCGAGGATATGCGCATATGTGCAGAGTTGGCGCTCATAAGCCTGGAGCAGCGCGGGGCTGCCGATCGGGCGCGGGGAGGTCTTGAAGTCGAGCAATTCCAGCTTTCCGTCCCCACCCATAAGAAGGTCGACCTTGCCGGAGAGGATGTAGGTGTCCTTCTCCAGGGATACGTCGACTTCGGTCTGGATCACGCGCTTCATCTCCTCGCGGTTCTGGCGTACGTAGTTCGTGACCTGGTGGAACGCAGCCTCGCGCGACGCGTCGTCGATGGGGCGGACGTCGCTCATGCACAAGAAGCGGAAGGTCCGGTCGAACATCTCCCGAATCCGCGCATCGGTTAGCGTGTCGAGCTTCCCGTCAAGGACGATCCGGTGCACCTCTTCGATGGTCTGGTGAACGAGCAGGCCGAAGAAGATGACCGACGAGCGGGACGGCGTGAAGTCGTATTCCCGGAAGAATTGATACTGGCGCGGGCACGTTTCGTAGATCCGAAGGTCGCCCGTGAAGCTGTACGAGCGCTTGACCGGCATCCGTTCACGCGGTGTGAAGCGCTGACCTGCGAGTAGCTCCGGCTTCGCGTATGGCCACTGCGGCAGCCCCTGCCAGATCTGCGTGAAATGAGACTTTGGCGTCTCATGGGCCGTGAGCACCAGGACCTTCTGCGGCCGCGAGAAGGCGACGTAGTGCAGGCGCATACGGTCGAACATGGTGATCCGGGCCTCCGGCTCGAATGCAGGCCGGTGATAGTACGGCCCGAGTGTGCGGTCCAGTTCCTTGGGAGAAGACGTCTGCGTGCAAAGCGATCCAACCGCCACAACCGGGAACTCCAGTCCCTTCGCCTGGTGGATGGTCATGATTTGAACGTGCCCCTTCGGGAAGGGCTGGTCCGGGTTCTCATACTCATTGATCCCGCCGTCGTACAAGAGCCGGAGGAAGCTGTTGAAGAGGTGGAACCGGAGAAATTCGCGGTTGCGGTGGGTCACGACCGAATAATGGTAGTAGCTCTGAAACACGTTCAGAAGCTGCGAGAAGATCGCGAGGTTGCGCGCGTCGGACTCCGATTTGGATGCCCGCGCGAATGGCTCGATCGCCAGAAGCCGGTAGAGGTAGTCCGCCGGACGCGTATCGAGGGATTCGCCCGGGCTCAGTGCGGCAATCTCACGGACATACGCCTGCAGCGCTGTTGCCAGGGGGTGCGGCGGGGCGCAGGCGCGCGCTAACTCCACCATGCCCTGATCGACATACGTGGCAAGTTCGGCCACCGAGCCGGCGACCGTGCCGCGCCCGTCCCCGTGCCAGCCAAAGATAAGGGCGAAGGACGCCACCAGAAGCCGGACCAACTCATTGTCAAAATAGGCACGGGCGCGGGGGCAGAACGCGGGTATCCCCGCGGCCTCCAGGGCCGCGATGTACGGTCCGCTGTGATCCTCCCGGACGCTTCGGAGCAAGAGGGCCACCTGATTGTAGTCTTCGATCACCCCGTTCTTCTTGAGGAACGCAACCAGATCCGCAAACCGCTCCGTCTCATCGCGCTGGCTCTGTCCCCAAATCGCGACCACCGCAGCGTAGTCCGGATGGGTTGTGCTCGGATCGGCCTGAATGGTCTTGTCGTGGCGAAATGGGGACCCGTTCGGGTTGGACCAGTCGACCGACGCCATCCAGCGGTCATATTGCTCCACAATGGCGCGATGGGAGCGGTAGTTCGTCGTGAGTGGAATCGTCCGGCAATTCGGAAATCGGCTCGGAAATTCGAGGATGTTTCGGACCGTTACGCCCCGAAATCGATACAGGCTCTGGTCCTCGTCACCCACGACACAGATATTCCCGGTGTCCTCCGTCAACTGGAGCAGGATCTGCTCCTGGATGTAGTTCGTATCCTGGTACTCGTCGACCAGCATGTACCGGATGTCTTTCGCGACCATCCGGCGCCGGTCCGAGTCCTGGAGAAGCTCGTGCACAAGGCTCTGGAGATGCGCGAAGTCGATGCGGTTACTGTTGAGAAGTGCGGACTTGTATGCTCGGTACGCCCCGCCAATGGCCTGAAGGAAGGGATCGGACGCGGAGAGGAGTCGGTTGACGTCGATGCATTCCTCGGCGATCTTATCGAGGTAGCCGCGCGCGCCCTGGATAGCCGTCCACTTCGACTTCCAGCGCGCGAGGAAGAGACCGTTTTGCTCGGGCCCGATTATCTCCGCGAAGTGCTCGAAGACGAAGAGCAACTGCGTCAGTTCGTCCAGCGTCTCATAGCTGTTCCCGAGCGCGGTCCGGTGGCGGTGGTGGGTCAGGATTTGATTGCAAAGGCCGTGGATCGTGGAAATACGAAGCTCGGAGAGATCGCCGTGATGGCCGACTTTCTGCGCCGCCGCGGACAGCCGGTCGCGCATTTCGAAAGCGGCTTTCTCGGTGAACGTGCATAAAACGATCTCACGCGGTCCAGCCTTATCCAGCAGAAGAAGGTTAAGCGCTCGCAAAACGATGCTGTAGGTCTTACCCGAACCGGGCCCGGCCACGACGAGCAGGGGACCATCGCCGTGAGCGACGACTTCGCGCTGGGCGCTGCTCAGGTCCGGGTAGTGCTGGAGAATGGCGGGAGCAATGGTCAAAGCAGGCCCGCCTTTCGGAAGCTGAAGACGTCGTCCGGGGAAATAATCAGGTGGTCGAGCACCTTGACCTGAAGCGTGGCGGCGGCAAGAACAAGCGCGCGCGTCAATGTCTTGTCCATCTCTGACGGCTGCACGTTACCGTTGGGATGGTTGTGTGCAAATACGAGCGCCGACGCGCTGCGCCGCAAGGCCGCCTCCATCACGCGCCTCGGGTAGACAGCCGCCCGATCGATCGTACCTTCTTCCAGCCGCTCCACGCCGTTCTTCAACATCCTGGCCGCCGAATCCAGGTACACAACCTCGAACACCTCATGCTGCAGTCCACCAAGCCGGTGGCGCCAGAACTTTTCCAGCGTATCCTGTGTCCCGAGCGACGTTCCCTCCTCTACCTGTTGCTGCAGGTAGAGCGACGCAGCCTCCCGGATGACGCGGAGAGCGATCGGGGTCACCTCTCCGATCCCACGCACCGCCTGTAGCTCCGCGACCGGGGCATCGAGGACCCCGCGCACGCTCCCGAATTGCGACAGAAGGGCCTTTGCCATCGGCTTCACGTCACCCCTGGGAATGGCCAGGGTGAGGAGCAGTTCGACAATCTCGTGATCGGCAAACCCGTCGAAGCCGGCCTTCAGAAACCGCTCTCGGAGCCTTCGGCGGTGTCCGTGATTGTCGTCCATGGGACGCAAACTTGTTTCGGTGTCCTTCATGGTTCAGTCCGCGAGCATCATGAGTGCGTCGAGGGAGAAGAAGTCGGTGGCAATTTGCAGCACGCGGCCGCTGTTGCTCACGACCTGCAGATTCCGCAAACGTGTATTGTCGCTGACATAGTCGATGATGCTGGACATAGGACGATGGCATCCTCGGGTTCGGTCGATTCCCTTGCTATTTAGACATCCCTGCGCCCACTTCCTTCTTTGTCGAATAGGAAGTCACAAATTGTTTTTGAACGGTGG
>JBKQWH010000086.1:0-8736 GCA_052139635.1 Capsulimonadaceae bacterium | reverse complement strand
CCCACGCCGCAGGGCCGGCACGACATACGGACTGGTTAATAGGTCAGGCATCGTTTTTTGTGGGAAACATTGTCTTGATAACACAAATCCAAAAACATTCCGACTTTTCACTCGTTACTCTGATTCGCAGACGGTTTCCTGTCGATCGATAATGACTTCCGTGCTTGCAGATAGCTTTTTATACACTTTATGATAAACCAGCAAAGCATTAAGCAGCAGCAAAACGCTGGAGAAAACAAATACCGCTCTTATACCAATGTATGCTGCCACCTGGCCGCCGATTATTGCCCCGCCGAAGATGCCTAAATACTGTGCGGACATACTCACGCCAAAGATTCGCCCGGTAATTGCGTCGGGGGTAATGCGTTTAACCATGGTATTGATAGAGGGAACTAATCCAGCCGTCGCCAATCCTAACATAAACCGCAGCCCGATCAGCTCCCAGCTATTCTTCACAAATGCCTGCGGGACAGAGATGACCGCTCCGGCGAGGAGAGACGCGAGTATTACCTTGTGCGGGCCGATCCTGTCGGCAACTGTCCCCAGGCGTGAGGCAAGCAGGATACTTGCCAATCCGGGCGCTGAGAAGGCCAATCCGGATAGCAACGCGAGATGCCTTGTATGGCGGGAGAGTTGGCTGACATACACCGTGACAATTGGTTCGATTGCATAGATTGCCAACATTAAGCCAAGAAATGTGCTGATTACGGTCATTGTTAGCCCTGGGTCCGGAATGCATTTCCATACCTCCTTCATCGTCGGCGTCTTCAACTCGGAACGCACAAAATGCTCTTTGACAAAGAGATATGTCGTAATGAACGCAACCATCATCAAAGCGCCGGTGATGAAAAAGACGTTTGGCAAACCCAGGTTTTCCTCGATGTAGCCGCCGATAATCGGCCCCAACAACGACCCTGAAATGCCCGAAGTTGACAGCGTGCCTAACGCCCAGCCGGCGTGCTCTTTGTCCGTCTGTGTCGCAATCAACGTAATACACGCTGTACTATAGCCGGTAATCACGCCCATCAACAGGCGCAAAGCAATCAATTGATAGACGTTTTGTGAGAATCCGGTACAGGCGACAATAAGCGCCATCCCCAGACTGGCCCTGAGCAGCATCGGCTTTCGCCCATATTTATCGGCCGCATAACCCCAGATTGGTGAAAAAATCGCGGAAACAATGAAAGTAACACCAAATGCAATCCCGGAGTATTGCTCAATCATCCCGGTATCGCGAACCCCAAGTTGTTTGATAAACAGTGGTAACACCGGTGCAATCTGACTCATGCCGATCGCTGTTACAAACATGCCGAACCAGCAAACCACTACATTTCTTTTCCAAATCTCCACGAGTACTGTCCTTCGGCCGCTTACCACGCCAACGTGAGCGATGCCGATAACGTAGCTTCAATCATCCTTATGCTGGTGCTTACCACAGCCGAAATCATGAGAAGAAGAGAAGGATACTAATCACGGAAAGCACGGGGATTCTCTTCCCGTGCTTTCGGTCTGATTCATCTATTCGGTAGTACAGAACTCCGGAATTCTGACTGCTAAACCTTCTCCGGAGCGACCTTCCCAAGCAGGCCCGACGGGCGAACGAGGAGAATAACGATCAGAAGAAGGAAGGCGACTGCGTCGCGGTACGTGTCGGGCACGTGGATGTAGCTGCCGTAGGCCACGACCATTGTCTCGGCAATTCCCATGATCAGCCCACCCAGGGCTGCGCCCGGGATATTACCGATGCCGCCGAGGACGGCGGCCACAAACGCCTTGATTCCCGGCTGGACGCCGACGTACGGGTTGAACCCCGTCCCGGAGAACGACGTCACCATAACGCCGGCGGCGCCCGCCAGCGCGGCGCCCAGTGCAAACGTGAACGCAATGACTCGGTCGGTGTTGATGCCCATCAGTGCGGCTGCATCGGGATCGAAGGACACGGCGCGGATGGCTTTGCCGATCTTAGTACGCGTTACCACAAAGGTCAACAATCCCATCAGCACCAGCGCCACCCCGAGCATTATGAAGGTGGGCGTGTCCATTTGATTCACCGGCAGCTTGAGCAGATACGGATAGAACTGTGGCTCCGACGTGAACACCTGCGGCAGGACGCAGAAGTTCTCGAGGAAGAGAGACACGCCGATAGCGGTGATAAGCGCGGTGAGGCGGCTGGAGACGGCGGACTCCTTACGGCGCTGGGTGGTGCGAAGAAGGATACCGATGGCGATCCATGCGCCGACGCCGATCAACTGGCAGCTCAGCGGAGTGCGGTTCTCGTTCACAGCGATGCAATAGGCGATATAACCGACCGCCGCGCCGATGAAAATCGTGGGCGTAACCCACGTGCGGGACCGCAGCGGGCGGTAGGCGGCCTGGTCGATGACCAGGCCGAGGACGCCGCACGCCAGCATCGACGCCAGCATCACCAGAATGAAGCCGAACGGAGACGGCAGCATCGCGGCGATATGCAAATGGCCCGGCAGCCAGGTGCCCAGCACCACGGACATACCGAGCCCGGCATAAGCGCCCACCATGTAGACATCGCCGTGCGCGAAGTTGATCAGCTTGAGCACGCCGTAGACCATGGTATACCCGAGAGCGATCAGCGCATACATGCTGCCAAGTTGGATGCCGATCAGTAGTTGTTCTAGAAACTGGTGCATGGGCTACGGGTTTATGGTCCCTACCTGGACAAATTGGTCGCCCTTGACCTGGAGAATCGTTGCAGGCTTCACGGCGTTGCGGTCAGGACCAAGCGAGATCGTTCCTGTGATGCCAGGATAGTTCTTGGTTTTGGCAATCGCATCCCGGAGCTTAATCCGATAGGCGTCGGAGTCATAGTTGCCGTCGGCAGGCGCGCCGAGCGACTTCATGGCAGCGATGAGCACGCCGGCGGCATCGTATCCCAGTGCGGCCAGAGAATCCGGATTACCCTTGTACGCGGTATTGTATTCGGCGACAAAGGCCTTGATTGCCGGCGCCTGGCTGTTAACGGAGTAGTGGTCGGTCAAATAGCAGCCTTCCATTGCACCGCCAGGTCCCCCGGCCCCCGCAACCAGCTTGTCGGAATCCCAGCCGTCTCCCCCCATCAGGGGAACTGTCAAGCCCACAGAACGAGCCTGCTTCGCGATTGGACCGACCGTGTCATAGTAGCCGGGCACGTAGAGTATGTCCGGATTGGCGGCCTTGATCTCGGAGAGCTGTGATTGGAAGGACGCGTCGGTGGACGTGTAGTGCTTGTCGGCCACTACCTTCCCGCCCAGATCGGTGAAGGCTTTCGAGAAGAAGCCGCCCAGGCCGATACTGTACTGGTTCGTCGGGTCGGTAAAGACGGCCGCCGTTTTGGCGTGCAGGTTCTTGACGGCGAACTCCGCGGCCGCCTTGCCCTGGAACGAGTCCAGGAAGCAGACGCGAAAGATGTATGGCCCGATCTGCGTGACCTTCGGGTTAGTGGAAGACGGAGAGATCATTGGAATCTTGGCCGTATTAAAGACCGGCGCGGCGATTGTCGACCGCCCGGACGCAACCTCCCCGAGCACAGCAGTGGGATGGTCCTCGGTCGCAAGCAGGTTCGCCACGGTCTGAGTTGCGTCCGGTTTGCCCTCGTCGTCATGGAGGACCACAAAAAGCGGGTGGGTAAAAACGCCTCCCGCCTTGTTCGCGTCCTCGACAGCCAGGCGGATGCCGTTGTCTGTCGACACGCCGAATGTCGACTGGGCGCCGGTCATCGATCCGTACTCGCCGATCACGATCGAGCCCGGCGGCGGCGTTTGCGAGGTCTGCCCGGTTCCCGCACCTGCGCCCGGGCTAGAGCCTGTGCCGGGAGCCGGGGCCTGGTTTGCACAACCGCCAACCAGCGCGACGACCACCGCCGCAGCCATCAGACGCGGAATTGATAGAAATTGCTCGTTCTTACGCATGTTCAGATTATCCTCCTTAGTAAGTTCCGTTTGCCCGCGAACGAGGCCTGTCTCCTGGGCGGAGAGTGAGTGTCCGATGCGTTCGCGAGATATGTACTAACGATGGCGGTCCGCCATTGCACACACACGCCGCCAATTTGGGCTTCCAGACCTTTGAACTCCGGCCCCGAAGGGAGAGGTTTCAATGGTATGTGGACCGGTCGAAATCGCAATATCGCGGAGAACTCCGCGGCTACCCCGGAGTAGGTGCTATCATTGTGGAACGGTGTCGCGACGCTGCGAGGCAGACGTACGGGAGCAACGCCGGCGACTTAGACCGGACAGCTCGGCAGCCCTGATCCAAACCCCGCTTGCGCTCGCCAAAATCCGTGTCCGTGGTTTCCATCTTTTCCGTTCTTAAGTCCCAATCCTCACGGCGGCGGCGCCGTCGCCGGCGTTTGGGCCCGTGGCGGAGCAGTGGCCTGCATGAGTCGAAGATGCTCGTGCGCGCATTCTTCGGTCTCGAAAATAACAAAGATACTGTCCAGGCCCGTTACGCGAAACACGCGGGCGACGCCGGGCGACGGCCCAACGAGGAGGAGGCGCCCGCCGCGGTCTTTTGCAGCGTTTTGCGCTGCCACCAGAACAGCAAGGCCGGCACTGTCTATATATTCGAGCGCGCCAAGATGTACGACTACGCTCGGCCGAGCACCGTCGATGACCTTCTCCAGGACAAGCCGTATTCTTGGTGAACTGTACGAATCCAGCTCGCCGCTCAGATAGACCGTCGGCACTTCGGACACAACCTGACAATCGATCTCGAATTCGGCCATTGAGTTCATCCTCCTGACCAAAGCCGGCGCCCGGCGATTGAAATCGCGGCTAAATTGCTACAATGCGGGCGACCACCTCATCACTCGGGAGACCCGGACAATCCTGGCTGGCTTCGACGGGGCAGTTATTCCTTTATTGTACACCCCACAACGCGCGGTTTACATCGGCTTTCGGATACATTCTTCCCCAGAAGTGCGACTACGAACCGCTATACAGTCGCGCGCATAACGAGCACGTGTCGCATTGTTCTTCCGTTCGGGACGGACATCTGGCAGAATGCCGCTCAGCCGCGGCGTTTATCGCCGCGAACCGCGTTTGGTTCCTGCACCGCTGGGTTACGAAATACTCGATCCGGATATTTCTCTACACCGGCCGTAGCCGTCCAGCAAACCGGAGGCGAGCGGCAACGCCGGCGAGCACGGCCAGCGTGAGGAGTGATATGTACAGGCCCAGCGCGAAACTCTCGGGGCGATAGGTAAAGATGACTCGATTCGCACCGCCCCGCGGCAGGAGGACGGCACGGACAAAGCCGTCCGCGACAATGATATGTGCCCTGCGGCCGTCGAGCGTGGCCGACCAGCCCGGCGCAAGCGTGTCGGCGAGCAACAGAACGCCAGGGCTCGAGGTGGTGACGTCGACCGCGACTCTGTCCGGACCGTCGTCCACGATTCGTACTTTACCCCGTGCAGCGCGACGGGCAATCGACCGAGGTACCGAGCGCAGCACGGCGGCTGCGTGCGCCGAACCCGGACCGGCCAGAACGACTACCCGACGCAAGTTCAGGGGCGCGCTCCCGACAATGGCAGCACGAACGGCGAGGAGACCGGCCGCGACGGTCGGGCAGGCAATCGCGTCCGAGACAAGTCGCGCGCGAGGCTGCCAGGACATGTTCCGCGAAAGGGAGATCCATCCGTCGCGGTTCTGGCCGCGAAGAAGCGGGATCGTTGCCTCGCGCATTACCGGCACCAGTCCGGGGATCACGGCATCCCCCGCGTCGCCCTCAGGCGGGCAAACCCGATCCGTCACAACGTAGCGTACGCTGTAGACGCCGGCGGCCATCGTGGCGCAACCGCGGCGTACGGGAGGGGCGCTCGAATCGAAATCGCCGTCGACGTCGGTCAGGACCGCAAGCGGATCTCGCAATCCCACCGGATCATAGCCGAATGCCTGGCGAACTCCGTACGTCATCGGCAGGTTAGGCGTCATCGTCTCCTTCCAGCGGGCATTAAAGTCGAGGATACCCTGCCGGTACGATCGGTACGCCGTGAATCGAACCCAGTCCCGCGCGGTGTCCGGCGCGAGAACACGCGCGGTTCCGGCCGATATTGCGGGATCGGCGGCGGCGTGGGCCGCAGTCCCCGCGGCCATCACCGCGTCAATATCCGCCACCGCCTTAACCGGATATACTGAACGGCCGAAATGGCACAGATCGGCAAACGCAAGGATCAGGGCAGCGGCCGCCAACAGGCGCCTGCGGATCGTCGATTTCCGGCCGGCTTCGCCGGCAACCTTCCGTAGGACGTTCTGGAGACCGATCGCGGACAGAACCGAGACGGCGACGGCCGCCCACAGCAGGCACCGCGCGGGGTCATGGAAGGACCGAAAACCGGGCAGCACGGCGTAGGCAGCCCGGTAAAGCCCCGTTCGGCCTCCCATGGCCAACCCGACTCCGGCTGCGAATACCGCTACCCAAAGACGAACAGCGCCCAGATGATCATCGCGCGAAGTCCCTCCGCCGGATCGCTCAGGCAAGGCGCCTCTCTCGACGACGCGTAGTGCGGAACGTTCCGCACAGGGAGATAATTCTGAAGCGTCCCCATCATCCGGAGCTGGTTTCGAATCTGTCGATGGATGGGTGGACGGACTTCGACCCCTCCCCGGCCCTCCCCGCAAGCGGAGAGGGAGTTGCGGAATTCGAACGCGAACAAATCGCGCCAGCCGGATCGCCACGGCAAAAGCGGCGCAGAACGCCGGCAGCCACCCGATATAGCAGCACGTCTCCCAGAAGTTTCCGCGCGCACGGAAGTTTCCGTCGATCGGATGGCCGTGCAGCGCGGGGACGACGAAGTTGAGCAACTGGTTGGCCGGCAAGAAAAATCGGTTAACGTCCTTAAAGGTCAGGTCCCCGTGAGTCGCATTTCGGAGGCATTCCAGGATCGGCAGGAGTTCGCCGGCCGACAGTCCGGCCGCCGTAACCGCAACTACGACGAGCGAGCGCGCCAGATCGCGAAGGTACGCGACATTTCGCAGCCGGAAGTGACCCCGTATCAGGCAAAACACGCCCTGAAACAAACCCAAATACAGTGTAAGCAGGACCATTTGGGCGTGCCCTGCCAGAAGCTGTAGACCCAGGATAACGCCGAGCCCCGTCCCCGTTCTCACCTTCGGGCGCTGCACCAGGCGCCCCACGCCAAAAAGGACCCAGGGACAATACGCGGCCGCCTGAACCATGTTCGGAAACTGTTCTTTCGAGACAAGCTGGCCGCCGAACATGAACACAATCGCCCCAAAGACTGAGGCCGGAGTCCGAAGGCCCGCACCGCGGCGCAAAAAGACGTACATACCCCACCCGGCCAACCAGACGTGCACGGCGACCATGCCGCTGAGCGCTGTGCCGGGCCGAAAGAACAAGAGCAGGAGGCTTGACGGATAAAGGGCCCAGACCTGTGGATTGCCTGCAAAAGGAGCGCCGCAAAACATGTACGGGTTCCAGAGCGGGATTCGCCCCGCCAGGATATTCCCGCGCAGAAAACCGAGCATCGGCAAAAAGTAGTTGCCGGTGTCACCCCAATACAGTGTGCGACCGCAGAATAACTGCGGCCCGAAAAAAAATAGTGTCAGAATTAAGAGGAGGAAGGGTGCGGCGATGTCGTATTGTCGGGTAGCATTCAGTACGGAATCGCTCTTCCTGGGCGTCACATGCACGGCTGGGAGTCTATCACGGAGGCGAACGCTTTGTCAATCATCGAAAACGGTGTCACAAAAACGCCGCGCATTGCGATCATCGGCGGCAGCGGATTTGGGAAGGCCTTTCTCGACGGCGAACCGGACACAGTCGAAACGAAATACGGGGCGGCGTCGATCACGCGCACGCAATATCCGGGCTGCGACGTGTTCTTCCTGGCGCGTCACGGCACGGGTCACTCCATCCCCCCGAGCGCGATCAACCACCGGGCGAACATCGCGGCACTTCGGGATCTGGGCGTGGACGGCATCTATGCAACCGCGGCCGTCGGCTCTCTCCGGACCGACATGGCTCCCGGACAATTCGTAATCGTAGACGACTTTGTCGATCTCACCCGTGGTGAGCCGGTCACCTTTTACGATCAGCCGGGCGACGTCCGCCATTTCGACATGAGCGAGCCATACAACCAGCACCAGCGCGGCGTCCTCAGCAACTGCGCCCAGGCGGCCGACGGCGGGCACGCCATGGTTCACCCGGCCGGTACGTACGTTTGCCTCTCCGGCCCGCGTTACGAAACAGCCGCCGAGGTTCGCCTGTTCGCGTTATGGGGGTGCGACATCGTGGGTATGACCAGCGCACCCGAGGCTATCCTCTGCCGCGAGGCGGGGATCCCATACGCTGCTATCGCCGTGATCACAAACCACGCCTGCGGCCTGGTTACGGGCACACCTCTTTCGCACGAGGACGTGGAGGAGCAAATGCAGGCCAACCACAAGTTCCTGGTCGAGGTATTCATACGAGTCATCGCGCACACTGCCGGGGTCAGCAACGCCTTCGATTACGACTTTGCCGGCCACTCGGTCCAACCGTCTCCATCGCAGCCGATCATTTTCGCATGAGAATAATGGTGAAGTCCGGACTTTGTGCCATACTCTAACAGAATTCGTAAATATGAGTTTAACAACCGAAAAGACGGAACAGACGGAAACAGGCATTCCGGCCGGAATAGATCGACCCAAATTTGGAGAAGATCTTTAATGGGATTCTGGGGATTCTTCGGATGAAGAGGATGAAAACTCGTTATGATGGGAAGCTTTA
>JBKQWH010000085.1:0-5879 GCA_052139635.1 Capsulimonadaceae bacterium | reverse complement strand
CTGTTGGCGGCACCGTATTTACTGCGACCGACTTGTATGAATCGCTGCACAACAGCGTAGCTAACGAGACAAACGGAGCACAGGTGCCCCAGCTCGGCAGCTTCGACACGGACGGTGACTTCCTGTTTATCACAAATCGTGACGCGCCGGTCGTCAATGTCGATCCAAAGGCGCACCTGCATCTCACGGGAGTGCCTGAGGGCGCAACGATCAAGCTGGACCGCGTCGTTTACCCGGGACCCAATATCGACCTCGATCTCCGCGGCGATCTCTCCAGGTCCGTGGAGCTCGTGGTGCTTGCGGATCAGTACGAGACTTACATGGCCACGGTGTCGTTGCAGGCCGGCGCAGAGACGGACCTGCAGATCAAGCTGGTCCCTGAGCCGCCGGTCCCCGGGCCGCAATCCGTGCAACCTGTCCAAATGGACCGCCCAACGACCGCAAACGATACACCGCCACCGAACATAGAACCGGTCGTTCCGGTCGTCCCGGCGCCATCCGCCGGTCCGCTCGTCCCCCCCATCCCCGCACCAACTGGCGGCCCTGACGCCTCAGCCGTTCCCACGCCTCCCGCATCGACTAAGATGAACCCGGTGGACGGCGCCGAGATGGTCTACATCCCGGAAGGTGAATTCACGATGGGCAACGTACACCCTCCGGTTGGGCATGGAGACGAGGCTCCGGCCCATAAGGTGATGCTCGACGGTTACTACATCTACAAGAATCTGGTGACGGTTGCGATGTACAAGAAGTTCTGTGATGCGATGCACCGTCCCATGCCCGACCCTCCCTCCTGGGGATGGGACGACACGAGCTATCCCATTGTAAACGTGTCCTGGGACGATGCTAAGGACTACTGTCGCTGGGCAGGGACGAGTTTACCCACCGAGGCGCAGTGGGAGAAGGCAGCTCGCGGCGGAGACGCGAGGACATATCCATGGGGGGATTCGTGGAACCCGGAGAACTGCCGGTATTTAAGAAGCTACAGCGATCCCAATAAAGGTCCATCGGAGGTAGGAAGCTTTTCGGCGGGAGCAAGTCCTTACGGCGTGATGGACATGGCGGGAAACGTTTGGGAATGGTGTGAGGACTGGTACGATGACCTCTATTACGCGCACTCTCCCGAGCGAAACCCGACCGGCGCCGCCAGTGGAATGGACCACTCGCTGCGGGGCGGCTCGTGGCACGAGATTGACACGAACGAGTTCCGTTGCACCACCCGGTTTCACGACGCACCCGGAGGTGGGAACTTCATGTACGGGTTCCGCTGTGTGGCGCGCTCCGGTGAGTAGTGCCCGTTCACCAGCCAGTCGTTGAACAGGTACAGAACGATACCGGCGAATTGCGCCAAGGCAATCCCGATCCAGAACGTTCGCGATGCGCGACGGTATCGGGAGGAATTGAACCGTCCGGCGTCGTATAGGACCTAAGAAACCTTTCACCATTTAGGAAGTGAGCCTATGCATTGCCGCTATCTTGTCCGCTGCGCCGCCGTCGCCGTGGTGCTGGCCGCACTGGCCGGTTCGCGCGCGTTTGCCCAGTATCAGTCGCTCGCCGCCCCACCCGCGGCTCCCGCTGCGCCGGGTCCTTCCGCGCAGCCTCCCGCCCCAGCGCCGCTACCTCCGCCCATCTTGCCGGTGACGACCCTATCGCCTAAGAATGTCAAGCCTACCAAGACCTCCATACTGGTCCTTCCCAGTATCGATCAATCGACGCTTGCTCGTGTTCACGAGCTTCACGAGGCGATCGCCACGCACCAGATTGAGTACGAGTTCCTGACCCGCGACTTCAAGGTCGCCGGGCCCGAGCTCGCCAAAGTGGCTGCATCCGTATCCGCGATCGACCTGACCAGCGCGGACGGCCGCACCCTGGACAACCTGAAGGCGATCGCGAAGCAGTCGCACGCCGATTGGGTGGTCAGCGCAGTCATCACCCAGTTCGCCTCGCAGCATCCGATGACGGGCGACTGGACTGTCAAGCCGACGATTCATGTCGAGGTCTACGAGGCCAAGCGCAATGGATGGATACTCAACGCCATCTACACCGGCATGAAGAACAGCGGCGGCGTTGCGATGGGCCCGCTCGAAATGTACGATGGCGCGATCAACGAAACGATTCCGCTGACCCTGGCGCCGTTGGTGGCCCAATACCCGCAGATCGTAGAGGTAGGTAACCCCGGCGGTTCCAACGATTACATGACGGGGCAGTCGATCTTCTACCTTCCGGACCCGAAACTGGAGTTCGACGGTTTTGGCATGATCGGTCGCCCGCCGACGTCGCCCATCAACGTTTCGACCGCACCGACCAACGGGCCGATGCCGACCCCGACGCCGATCACCGGGTCGACCGGCAAGTAGAAATCGCTGAGGTGTGATTGCCGTCGCCCATTAGCCTGGACACGGCTGTCGTGCTCCTGCCGGTTGTGCAAATCCGGCAGGGGCCTGCCCGGTGCGTGCCGAACCCGGATGGCCTTCCGAGAATGAGTAATATCGGCCGGCTTGCGTCGCCTGTGCTATAATAGGAAGGTTGTTCCCAATAAAGTCAGGAGAAATGAGTCCGGATGGAGCATAAACTGCATCATGAGCCCGTGTTTGACCTCGAGGCGCTGCGCGCGAAGGCCGAGGAATGGGGCAAGCGCGGGGCGAAGCGGGTCTGTGTCGAGTGGAGCACGGGAATCGGGCCTTCCATTTACTACTTCCCGGAAGGCGAGCGAGCCTTTGGCGTGAAGTGGTCGGAGCCTGTCCGCACCGACGGTTACAGCGAACTGTATGCCGACTATATCGAGCACAAGCTCATTCCGGGGATCAGCGGCGTTCTCCGTGACTGCGGCCTCCAGTACGTCGTTCGCTGTGTCGACCTGCAACCTCTGCAAGTCCAGCGCCAGCGCCGTCGCCAGATCGAGCGCGCTCAGGCGGCCGTGGCCCATCCGTAAATCATGCGTGCCACGGCTGAACAGCACCCGTGGAGCCTGGTGGAGAATCGTCCCAGCGAGCAACTGCGGTGCGCAGTTCGGGCGGCGGCCGCGCGAGTTCCCGCTAATCGGTCAGCACCAGGACGTCGCCGCGAAGCACAGAATCCGGCGAAACTCATATGTCTACCCTAATGACGGGTCTTAAAATGGCCCGAAACAGGACAAATACCACAGCGTCCACCTCCGCCCGGCTACGTAACTCAACCGTGCGCCCGCGAAAGTGAATCGTCGTCGGCCGGCCCGGCCACGAACATTCGTTGCCATCGAATTCCGCCCGTTTCAGGCTCAAAAATAATCTCCCGCGGACAGAAATTTCTGTTGACAAATAAGCGGAAAGGTCGTATCATGTGAGCGTAGTGGAGGCAAATGGAGCCTCTGTGGAGTTCCTGTGGGGTCTGATTAGGGACTTGGTGGGGGGATGGCAGGGTTTTCGGGCGAATACGATCACAGCCTAGACGATAAATGGAGGGTTATTATCCCAACCAAGATCCGATCTTTGCTGGGTGATCGATTCTACATAACCAAGTCCCACATCGGTCCATGCTTGTGGATTTACACGGTTGAGGATTGGCAGGCGTTCAGCGACGCACTGGACAAGCGTCCACAACTCGACGAGGACACGGTAACACTGAAGAGGTTCTTTACGGCCACCGAGGTCAGTGTCGACACCCAAGGGAGGGTGGCGATCCCGGTCAAGCTTCGCAGCCATGCGCAAATGACCGAGCCCGGCGCGGTGACCATTGTCGGAACAGGCAACCGTGTGGAGATCTGGTCGACACCGGAGTGGGACAAGTACAACGAGTCGATCACCGCGACCATGATCAGTAAAGCGGCGCGGGTAGCAGGAATCTAGGAGGAGAGGAAATAGAAGGTAGAAGTTAGGAAATAGCAGGAAATCGCACCGGCGGTAATCCCCCTATTTTCTATCCTCTATTTGCTATTTTCAACGCAAGATGGACGGAGATAGTGCGGAGTCCGCGCGGGAGCGAAGCGACGGGGGCGGACATGACGCCCTCCGCAAGGAGTCCGAACTATTTCCTAACTCCTATTTTCTACCTTCTCACGCAAACGCGTATCACCTTCCGGTAATGATCCGGGAGGTCCTGGAGTACCTCGACCCACGGCCAGGCGAGGTATTCGTCGACGCCACCGTCGGCGGAGGCGGACATTCGGCCGATATACTGGCGCGGATCGGTCCGGAGGGCCGGCTGATCGGCATCGACCGCGACCCGGAGGCTATTGCCGAGGCGGCTCGGCGGCTATCCGTATATGCGGCGACTGTTTCTTTAACGCACGCGCGATTCGATAGCCTTGCACGCGTGCTCGACGAGGCCGATATAACTGGTGTCGACGGCGTCCTCTTCGACCTTGGGGTATCGTCGCACCAGTTGGACACACCGTCCCGCGGGTTTTCCTTCAAGGACCCGGGAGCACCGCTGGACATGAGGATGAACCCCGCGGACGCGGGGGAGACTACGGCCGCGGACCTGCTGAACTCGCTCGCGGAGCGGGAACTGGCGACGCTGCTGCGAGAGAACTCCGACGAGCACTGGGCTTTACGCATCGCCCGATTTGTAGTGGATCGAAGGCGTACGGAGCCCATCTCCACCGTCGGTCAACTTGTGGATATTGTGCACGCCGCGATTCCGGTTGCGGCGCGTCCACCGGACATTCATGCTGCGACGCGCACTTTTCAGGCACTGCGCATCGCTGTTAACCAGGAATTGACCGTTCTCGGACACGCGCTAGAGAGCGCCGTCGACCGCCTCAACCGGGGCGGTCGACTCGTTGTGCTCTCGTATCACTCAATAGAAGATCGGATCGTTAAGTTAAACTTTGCCCGCCTTGCCGGGCGTTTGGGGGGGGAAGGACCTTACGGAACGCGCCCCCCCGCTCTTATTGAGTTGCTTAACAAGAAGCCGATCGGTCCGGGTGCGGCGGAAGTTGCTGCGAATCCCCGGGCAAGAAGTGCGAAACTGCGCGCGGTGAGAAAGACGGTTTGAGCAGACGTACGGCATCCGGTGAAACGAGGACATGCGCACCTCGTCCGGAGTTTTGCGGTGATAAGAGGAAGATAACAGAGCCCGTTGCAAAAGTTGCCTCCGTGACCTACGGTGGAGCGATTTCGGAGTCCGCCCCGGACTGGGGTAGTGTCCTCGATTGTCGCTGCGCTCCAAGCGAGGAGTCCTCTCCTGGCGGCAGGGGAGGACTTCAGGTCCTCCGGCAAGGAGTCGATCCGGATCTTCCGGACTTTTGCAATTGCCTCGACAGATTAGTTCCTTCTCCTCTTATGACACGGTGTGTTCGTGTTTGACCGGGCGCCGCCGCGTTTGGCGTTCGATTCGGAATGAAATCCAAGTCCTTTTATTGAGCAGGAAGATCGGGGCAAGTGATGGTCGAAGTCAAGACGCCTGAACGGGCGCGTCGCCGCCCGGCTGTGGCAAGAGATCGCGAAAAGTTTGAGTCAGGCCAGTTCCGCTACGCCGCGCCCGGCGGAGTCCGGGTTACTCCGGCCCGCGTCGTCGAACGCGCACTGGCCCAGATCCCGGCCGTTCGCCCGAGTCCTGCCGAAGCACCGAGCACGACGCGTCGAAAGCGCGTCAAGGCCGCCGATCGGGTTGCCCAGTCCGAAGCGCGTCTGCTGGCGATCCTCGTGACCGGTACCTGCATCGTTTGCGGGCTGCTGATTGTGTACCTTGCCGCCTATGCTCAGGTGGCTACGCTCGGCATTCAGCAATCCCATGCCCGGATTGCCCTGCGCGAGAAACGGGCCGAAACCGAGGAACTGCGCGCGGCGTGCGCCGCGGCGGCAAGCCCTGCCCTGGTGGCTTCCGCTGCGGCGCAGATGGGGATGCTGCACGGGGCCGAGCGCGTGACATATGTAACGATCGGAGGGGCGCCTCTGGAG
>JBKQWH010000084.1:0-17254 GCA_052139635.1 Capsulimonadaceae bacterium | reverse complement strand
ATGGAAAACTCGATCAACGAAAGAAGGACGCAAGATGAACCTGGAAACGCGCACCGCTCGCCGGGCAATGGCGCATGACGAGTTTGCGCAAATGGCCCAGCGCATGCAGAGAAACCTCGAGACGGTCATTCGGGGCAAGCCGGAGGCCATCGAGCTTGTCATCACGTCGATGCTTGCCGGCGGCCATATGCTGCTGGAGGACGTCCCCGGAACCGGTAAGACCACGCTCGCGAAGTCGCTCGCACGGTCGGTCAACGGCATATTTCAGCGCGTCCAGTTCACCCCGGATCTGCTGCCCGCCGATATCACCGGCAGCAGCATCTACCATCCGGCGGACGGCACGTTCGAGTTCCGGGAAGGCCCGGTTTTTACCAATGTCCTGCTGGCCGACGAGATCAATCGGACTTCGCCGCGCACGCAGGCGGCCCTGCTCGAGGTCATGAGCGAGAACCAGATCACGATCGAGGGCCGCCGGCGCAGCCTCCCGCAGCCGTTTTTCGTCATCGCCACGCAGAACCCCGCCGAGTTCCACGGCACGTACCCGCTGCCGGAGGCCCAGCTTGACCGGTTCGCCGTCATGGTGTCGCTCGGGTATCCGGACTTCGAGGAGGAGATCGAGATCCTCTATTCGCACAACGACGGAGAGCCGTACGACGCCCTCGAAGCGGTTGTCGACTGCGACGATATTCTTGCCATGCAGGCCCTGGTCAAAACGGTTCGGTTCGACCGGTCGGTGGCGCAGTATGTGGTGCGTCTGGTCGAGTTCACCCGCCAGGACACCCGCCTGAGACTTCCCATCTCGCCGCGTGGATCGCTTCTGCTGTACCGCACGGCCCAGGCCCGCGCCGCGATCCTCGGCCGCGACTTCGTCCTCCCCGACGATGTCCGTGCGATGGCGGTCCCGGTTCTGGCCCACCGCATCCTCCTCGACACCAAGGCGAAATACGGCGGCGTCCGCAACAGCCAGATCATCGATGACGCGGTCGACCAGGTACCGGTCCCACGGTGATGTCGACGCTGACGGGGCAGACGGTCCGCGGCGTTTGCCCCTCGTCCTGTTCGGCCGGGCAATTCCGGTTGCCAGCACGATGTTATTTCTGTAGCAACACCGGGAGCAATTCCTCCGCGGGGCCGATGTACTCTTCCTGAAACGCCGGGTTCGGCGGCTCCATGGGGTCCTTATTGACGAACACCGTACGTGCGCCTGCGTAGGCGGCGCTGTTGACGAAGTTGGCGGCAGGCCAGACCGTCCCCGACGTGCCCGTGGCGATGAACAGGTCGCACTCGCGAAGCGCGCGCCTGGCGGTCCAGTCCGCCAGGGCAGGGATCTCCTCGTTGAAGAGGACGACGTCGAGACGCAGGGGACACCCGCAGATCGTGCAGGGTGGGGGCATGTCCGGGGTGCGCCAGTCCTCGAACGGGTCGGACGGGCAGGATTCACCGGTGCACCGGGTTCGCAGCAGTGAGCCGTGCATCTCGACGACGTCGACACAGCCGGCGCGCTGATGGAGGCCGTCGATGTTCTGCGTGATCACGGTCACCGCCCCGGCCTGGCGGCGCTGCTGCAACTCGGCGACGGCCGCATGCGCCGCGTTCGGTTTCGCGTCACGAATGGGGGTGCGCAGCCGCCCATAGAACTGCCATACCTGTGGCAGGCTGTCCGGCAGGTTGTGCGCGTCGGACAGCCAGGCAACGTCGTCCGTCAGCAGGCCATTCTTTCCTCGGAATGTCGGCAATCCCGACGCCGCCGAGACCCCGGCTCCGGTCAGGATCACGATCCGTGAATAGTTGTCGACACCGAGTGGTTTCATGTCTGCTCCCTTCGCTCCATAACCATTATAGCCGAGTTCCGACAAGACGGACGGAGTGACGACACGCCGGCGTTCGATCCTGCGGCCCCGGCGGGTTTATGCCGGATGATCCACGAAGAATCGCTCGATTTCGGCGGCGTCTTCGACGCTGAGCGTGAAGCCGGCGGCCTTGATAATACCGGCGGTCTGGCCGGGCTTCCGGAGCCCGACGATAGCGGCGGTGACGGCCGGATGGCGCAGGGTCCAGGCGATCGAGACCTCACCGGGAGTGACTCCATGACGGTCTCCCATCCGGCGCAAGACCTCGACTAACTCCAGGTTCCGGGTCAGCTTCGGTTCCTGGAAATCCGGGTTCATGCGCCGCCAATCGTCGGTTCCAAAGGCCGCGACACGCTCCCGGGTCATCGCCCCGGTCAGCAGGCCGGACCGCATCGGAGAGTAGACGATGACTCCGATCGCGCTTTCCCGGCAGAACGGCAGTATGTCGCGCTCGATCTCTCGTGAAAGCATCGAGTAAGGCGGCTGCAGCGATGTGATCGGTGCGATGGCCTGCGCGCGGCGCATCTGGTCGACGTTGAAGTTCGACACGCCGATATGGCGCACCTTACCCTCCGCTTTCAGCTCGGCCAGAGTCGTCCAGCCTTCCTCGATCTGGGCGTCCGGGAACGGCCAGTGCACCTGGTAGAGGTCGATGGTGTCGACTTTGAGCCGTCGCAGGCTTTCCTCGATTTCCTGACGCACGCCTTTTAGCGTCCGCACGATCTGCCGGTTCGTATCCCATCGCATGGAGCACTTGGTAAATACATACGGCTTTGGACCGGAGTACTCCGCCAGCGCTCGCGCGACGACTTCCTCGGACCGCCCGAGCCCGTAGACCGCGGCCGTGTCGATCCAGTTCATGCCGGCGTCGAGGGCCTCGTGGATGGCACGGACCGAATCGACATCGTCCTGCGGTCCCCAGCCGAACTCCCAGTCGCCCCCGCCGATCGCCCAGGCCCCAAAGCCGAGGACGGTGATATTCAGGTCGCTGTTTCCCAGTTGTCGTTTCTGCATGGATTGGCCTCTTCGAGTTGTTTGATCTGCAAGTCGTCCGCCTGTGGACGCGATGGACATGGCGCTGCCTTTCGCGTCCGCGCCGTGTCCATATTCGCCTGGCCTAAGGGCCTACGACAATAACCTTGAACGTGCCCGGAATCATCGAACCGCGGCGCTGCCATCCTGTGGCGCCGGCGGGAGGTGGGGTGAACTTCGCAGTCACAAGGTAGATACGGTGGGTTCGCGGGTCGAGGGCCATCGTGCGGGCGCCCGACTCCGTGGGCACGTTCGCCGCAACGCTAAACGTATTCGCGTCTTTCTCCGCGACAATCGTCAGTGTCGCGTCTCGCCCGTTCGAGCTGAAGGCGTACGCCGGTCCGGGATCGAACGCAGCCGCGTCGGGGCCGTCGCCGATTGGGGGAGCCGCGATAACGGCCCCGGTGTCGGCGTTCATCACCACGAAATGGTTATTGTGGCAGGTCGAGAAGAGTCGGCGGCTGTGGCGGTCCATCGAGAGGCCGCTCGGACTCTCGCCCGGTGCGAGCGGCCAGGGCTTGCCGGCGGTGAGCGCGTGCGCGTCGATCTGCTGGATCTCGCTCTTGTCCTCGATATTGACGTAAACGCTGCCTTTGCCGTCGGACACCGCGTACTCCGGCCGTCCGTCGAGCGTAACCGTTCCAACGACCTTGCCCGATTGCGCATCGATCGCTGTCGACGTCCCTGCGCGCCCGTTAAAAGTGAACACACGCTTGGACGACGGGTCGTAGATAATGCAGTCGGGGCCGTCGCCAACCTGAACGGTGTCGACAACATCGAGCGTGGTGAGGTCGAAGATCGTGACCGAATCGTCTTCCCCGTTGCTGGTATATCCGCGGTTGAACTCCGGCGCAAGCGCTATTCCGTGCACGCCCGCCGTGTTAGGGATCGTCCCGACGACTTTGTCGGTGTCGAGGTCGATCACCTGGACATAGGAACTGCGGGAAACGTATAGTCGATGCGCGCCGGAATCGATGTTGAGGTAGTCCCAGCGGCCGTCGCCGCCCGGGGTGAACGATTTGATGACATGGTATGCGGATGCAGTGGGCGCTGCGGCGGCCTGGGCGGCCGGGTAGACGAGTGCGGCGCCGAGTGCGGCGATTGCGATGAACTTCATGGGTTTCCTCTTATTGGGATTCGGCGTGGGCGGCCGAGATTGCAGTTATCGGCAGGTCGGTCATCCCGGGATGGAATGTGTACCGGGAGACGTTGGTGGGGTTGATAATCACCACTCCTCCGCCCCCCGCCCGCTTTGCGTGCAGGCCGCCGGCGACGAACATATTGTGCTCGAGCGGGACAACGTCCGCGCCCATGAGATGCTGGGGACTTCGCTCGATCTGCCAGTACATCCGCTTTCCGTTCAGGAATTCGATTTCGACCACCGTGTAAACGTGACCCGGCTTTGACGACCAGCGGTCGCCGTGCAGCGGATCGAAGCCGGTCGGCGCCTCGAACCGGACATGGAACTGCTCCTCCGTAATCTCGATGATCGAGGCGGCATCGAGCGGAAACGGCCAATCGGGGACACAAGCGCCGATCACGTCGATGTGGGTGATATGCTGGCGCCGGAACATCGTCGTCTTCCTGTCATGGCCGATGATCAGGTCCTGGTGTGCGAAGACCCGCTCCGGCTCGCCAAAGCGCGCCAGCGTGTGGTCGATCGTATTGATGTCGAACTGGCTGAGCACGGTCATTCGCCCGTTAATCAGGTGAACGCAAAACTGCAGGATAGCGTGCGGTGGCTGGCGCTGTGGCTGGTTCATGAGGGCTCCTTCGAAACATAGACATGGTGATGCGATGCCCGCATCGCGCCGGGTTGAAGTCCCGCCTGTTGCGCTGAGGCATCACGCGCGCCCGGTTGCGCAAGAAGAATACCTCAGGACCGTCCGGATTGGCTATCATCCGTGCAGCAGCAGGGTGTGCAAGATCCCGCGGATACTAACACGGTTGCGGCTGCACTTGATGCGGGACGTCCCATCCCGGTTATGTCGAGCAGGTATAATGCTTGTGACACCAGGGCTGGGGGTTAACACAGTGGACTATCCGGTAACGGAATGGATCGCGGATGAGCGTCTCGCACGCCAGATCCGCTTTATCCTCGAGATCGACCGTTTGAAGAGTGTCTTCCGACGTACCTATCTGCTTAGCGAGGAGCGATTTGAAAACTCCGCGGAACACAGTTGGCACATTGCGGTGATGGTGATGGTGCTGGCCGAACACAGCAACGTCCCATTCGACACCGGGCGGGTTCTGCGCATGCTGCTCCTCCACGACACGGTCGAGGTCGACGCCGGTGACACATACTGCTACGATGAAGCCGGCGCGCTTACCCAGAGCGAGCGAGAGCACGCGGCGGCAGACCGGCTGTTCTCGATCCTCCCCGATGACCAGCGCGACGAATTTCGCGGCCTCTGGGAAGAGTTCGAGGCTCGCCGGACCCCCGAGGCGCAGTTTGCGGCCGCCGTCGACCGTTTGATGCCGCTTCTGCACAATTATTGCACCGGAGGCCGCGCCTGGCAGGAGCACGGCATCCGCATCGGCCAGGTCGTCGACCGCAACCACCACATCGAGGACGGCTCCGCCGACCTGTGGACACTGGCGAAAGGCATCCTCGCCGACGCCGTCGATCGTGGTTTCCTGGCCGCGGGGTCGGGAAGCTGACGATCGAGCTTCCGCTTCATCGACGGGGCGGGTTACTTTCAGCGTGAGCTCGCCGCGCATCTCCGGCTACCGGCACGCAGGCGGGATTTCGACTACAGGTTTCTCTGTAGCTGCGATAATGCTAACTGATGTTCAGGGCTCGGTCAAATCGTATTTGCTGGGCTTCAGCGAACACGTGTACCAGAGGTCGCAAATCGCCCTCGTCCGCTGCTTCCAACGCCGTAATATAACGATCGCACATTTTACCCCGGTCAATCACGAGGGGGAAGAGGCCCGCCTGAATGAACACAAGCGATGCGAGGGCACGGGCTACCCGGCCGTTGCCATCGTGGAACGGGTGGATTTGCGTAAATCGGTGGTGCAGCCAGGCGGCTTCGACCTCGGGCGACACTCCCTCCGATTGATGGCGATTATGCCAGTCGACCAGTTTAGTCATTTCCTCATCGACATGCAGGGGCGGACAATAGCAGTACTGACGTCCGTCCCGGTCCACGTTATTAGGATGTTGCTTCCATGTCCCGCGTAACAACGGGACTTTGGTCGGGGCCAGCGTGCCGGATCCGGGAACGAGAACGTATGCATCGACCGTGGATTGGTGCGCAGTCAGGAGCGACTGGAGCTCTTTGATACGTCCGGGCGTCATCGGCTGCCTCGCAATTACGAAGGACTGTAGAAGCCAATCCAGGGCGTCGACATGATCCCGCAGGATGTTAATCACATAATCGGCAGGCTTGTTGGTCGAACCGTGCTCGATGAGGGCGGAACTCAACCCTTGCTCGATCAGTGTGACTGTCGTGCCGCGGTCGATATGGAATACGTCTTCGATGACACCGGTTTCAATCGCCCATTCTCGCGCCAGCCGCTCGTTGAACGTTCGAAGCTGGTCGCTGTTCTCCAGCTTTTTTCGGCTGGCCGCCCAGACCGGGATAATGTCCGCAATCGCCGTAACAGACAGCGCCTTCCAGTCCTTGAGAAGGTCAGTGATTCCCGTCTCGCGCGGCCAGATATCACAGACCTCCGGTCCACTTGCCGAATCCGGTTTCTCGGTTGGCATACTACGAACTCCTCCTGTCTGATTGACTCGACTGTAACCATTGCAGGAATAGTATAATCGCTTCTGCAAGATTTCGCACAAATGGTTATCGTCTGCCAAACGCCTCAGACCAAGAGTGTATGGCTCGGTCAGCGTATTCGGGCGAGACGTTGCCGGTCGGGTCAGGCTTGTCCGGCAAGCCTCCTTCCATCTCTCTGAAAAAAACTGTGTGAACCATTTTCGTGCGGCCACGTCCATAAAGGCATACCGCTTATGAAGTGGAAACGTAGTATCGAAGCGTAAATGAGAGATCAAAGGAGCATCAAAGACAATGGGTAACGCATTCAGCAGAATCACTGGTTCACTGGTCGTAATCGCCGCTTTTGCCGCGCCGTTGGCTGCGCAGGCCGACCCAGTCCACCCGGGTGTCAATGCCCGGTGGCGCCATCAGGAGCAGAGGATCTACCAGGGAGCGCGGTCCGGCGAACTGACCGGGGGCGAGTACGACCGCCTTCAGGGACGGGAGAATCGGGTGCGGGTTGACGAGGCGATCGACCGGAGCCGCCACGACGGTCGCTTGACCGGGTTCGAGCGCCGCAGGCTGGAGCGCCAGGAAAACCGCGACGGCCGCGCGATCTACCGGCTGAAGCACAACGACCGAGTTCAGTAGCGGGCCGGGATTGCGCGGGAGACGAAGGGGTCTCCCCGGGATGCCGCCGATGATGCCGGCTCCAGGACGGCCGCGAAGTTACTGGCTTCGCGGCCGTTTCCTATTTCAAAGTGTCCACGTAGGAAAGCACGGCGATGATGCACACCATCCAGATCCCGACGACGGTGATCGAGCAGGCCGTGATAAAGAGCGACTGACCGGATGCCTTCAGGCATACCGCGTAGAACACCGCCGTCAGGATAGCCTGGAGCGTGCCGGTGATGCAGATCGCACCCCCGGCATAAGCGTTGGCCTTGTACCAGATCCGGTCACTCGAGAGCGTCTTTTGCCGGCGCACGCCGAAGAACGGATTTCGCTTCACCCGGCGAAGCGCCAGCGGCACGCCGAGGACGGCGGCAAGCAGGCCGGTTCCCACAAGAATATACACCAGCGTCATCATGATCGAGATCTCCTTCGACACCGTCGCACGTTTTGACATCGGGATTCGGGAAATGCCGTGGCGACCGGTCATGGCTCAGCACTGCATCTCAGCGGACGCGTGGCGATGTGTTAGCCCCCCTTAGTTTACCCCCTCAACCATTTATCGCGTAACGTTTCCACACGGCTCGTCCAAGCGTCGCCTGGCCGTTGTTACAGCCTGTTCACGTACTTCATCATGGATGATACGCACACAACCCAGACGACAAGCACGATGATCGGGCAGGCTGTGACGTAAAGGAGGACACTTCCGGTGTGCTGGCAAAACAGGTAGAAGGCTATCGAAGCCGCGGTCTGAATTATGCCGGCGATACAGAGAGCCCGGCCGCCGTATGCGTTCGCCTCGTACCAGATTCGGTCGTCGGCCAGCGTTTTGGGCAGACGGACGCCGTACCATGGATTTCGCTTGATCCGGCGCTGCATCAGCGGAATGCCGACGATAATCGAGAGAATGCCGGTTCCCAGATAAGTGAAAAACAACGTCAACATGCTCGGGCCCTCCTTCGACGACGCCCTCCGTAATTCGACACGACGATACCCGAAATGTTGCGTCTGCGTGGCTCGGGGGTAAATACGTAGTGGAGCAAAGCGTAGAACGGGAGTTTGCCCTCAGTCGGGCAGGCTCTGTCGAGGGAGGGCGAAGCAATGATACTTGCAGCGAAATCCATCTATCCTCCGGTCGCGTCCGCGCTGCTACTGGCGTGGATGGGTACAGCGGGCCGCATGAGTCACGATGCTGTCGTTGTGCGGCAGCCGGCAGTCGTTGTGCAGTCGCAGCAGTTGACGTGGAGCGGCGATGTCGTCGAAGTGGCGACGGTGATGGTTCATGGAACCAGAGTCTGGATCGACAAGGCGACGAGGCCGTGGGTTATGAACGCGACCGCGGTATTCCATGGCGCGCTTCCAAAGAGCCCGTCGACCGTGCGGCTCGCCAGTGCGAGCGGGCAAGGAAGCGTGGCCATCGTCCAGCAGCCGAGCGACGCAAACAACTTCACCGTCACCGTTCGCATTGTCGACCCGTGGCCGGGCCCGGACCACCATCAGTTTACGCTGGGCTGGTCGCGATTAGTAACGTCCTCGTTATGAGGAGGTACGTCGCGCGCGTCGAATAGCGCCGTGGAGCTCGCGCTTGAGACGATTATCCGTGTCAATCCGGTCAGTGCACAACCACAAACGGCGCCAGGCGGGCCATGCGCTTCTCGCCGATGCCGCCGACGTCCATGAGCTCCTGGGGGCTCTTGAAGCCGCCGTTCTGCTGGCGGTAGGCGAGGATGCGGGCGGCCATGGCGGGGCCGACGCCGGGGAGACGCTGAAGCTGGTCGAGGCCGGCGGAGTTGATGTCGATGCGGCCCTGACTCGGGTCGGTCAGTTTGTCCGATCGGCCGGAGCTTGACGAGTGGCCGCCGGAATCTTCGACGCCGCCGGTTGCCTGGACTCCCGGCGTCGGAGGGCCGATCGAGTTGCCGGGCGGGGCGGCCGAGACATGTTCGCTCTTGTGGGGGAGGTAGACCTTCTCGCCGTCGGTGAGTCTCTCGGCGAGGTTGACGGCGTCGAGGTCGGCGTCGGGTTTGGCCCCTCCGGCCGCCCGGATCGCGTCCTGGACGCGGGCTCCGGGCGGGATGGTCCACACTCCCGGATTTTTGACCGCCCCGGCGACATCGATAGCGATGGGAGCCTCGGCTGCGGAGCCTGTGCCCACCGGCGCCTGCGGCACATCCGCGGCGCCGGGCGCAGGGCCTTCGTCGAAGGTGTGCGACTTGTGCTTCCGGGTGACGTCGCCCATGTCGCCGAGGTCGGCGGTCGATGTCGGTGGGGCGCCGGTGTCGCCGGACGGGGTGGTGTCCACGGCGCCCGTTATGACGACGTTTACTGGCTGCCTCGCCTTGAAGATCGCGACAGCGCTGCCTATCACGAGGACGAGCGCCAGTGCGGCGATCGCGATTCGCACGCGTATGTCCTGCATCGATGCCTTCCTTTGGCCTGTATTCGAACGTCACGCCCGTCCAGAGCGACCGGCGTGGCGCCCGGAATCGGACTGGTCCGACTGGTCGGACTTCACGACGCCACGATGTTGACCAGCCGGCCGGGAACGACAATCACGTTGCGGATGGTCTTTCCGGCAGTAAACTCGGCGAGGCGGTCGCTGGCGAGGGCCATCGCTTTCAGGGTCTCGTTGTCCGCGTCGGCGGGCGCCGTTAGTTTGTCGCGCACCTTGCCGTTCACCTGGACCACGAGCGTGATCTCGTCGCTTCTTGCGATCTCCGGGTCCGCGCTAGGCCACGGATAGCCGTACAGGAAGCCCGGGCGGCCCAGACCCTCCGTCCAGAGCTCGTCGGCCAGGTGCGGGGCGAACGGGGCGATGGCCGGGACGAGCATCTCGACGGCCTCATCGAGGGCGGCCGAGCGGGCGCCGGCGCCCAGATCGTTGAAGACGTCGTAGCACGAGTTCACCCACTCCATCAGCGCCGCAACCGCCGTGTTAAATCGGAAGGCCTCAATGTCATCCTGCACCTTGAGGATCGACTGGTGCGTCTTGCGGCGGAGGGCCAATTCCTTCGGGCCGAGGCCGTCGAGGCAGTCTCGCCAGTCGCCCTTCCAATCCGCGGAAACCTGGGCCACCAGGCGGTAGACACGTCCCAGGAACTTGGCCGACCCGAAGATGGTCGCCTCCTTCCACTGCACGGTCTCCTCGAACGGGGCGACGAACGCCTCATAGACCCGGAGGGCGTCGGCGCCGAACCGCTCGGACGCGTCGTCGGGCGTCACCACGTTACCGGCGCTTTTCGACATCTTGGACCAGCGAGACACGATCGAATCGGCGGGATAGTGCGGAACCTCGTCGGGCTTCAGCGCCTTCCATCCGGGGATGCCCCCATCATCGTCTTCGGCCTCGCCGGATTTCGTGGCGATCCCGGGCGTCCACGCCAGCATCATCCCCTGGTTGCGCAGCCGCGTGAATGGCTCGACGAAGCCGATCAGTCCGGCGTCGTACATCACCTTCGTCCAGAACCGCGCATAGAGAAGGTGCATGACCGCGTGTTCGGCGCCGCCGACATACATGTCCACGGGGAGCCAGTAATCGGCCGTTTCGCGCGAAAATGGGGCCTCCTTGTTATGGGGATCGGCGAAGCGCAGGAAGTACCAGCTCGAACAGGCGAAGCCGCCCATGGAGTCGGTCTCACGCCGCGCCGGGCCTCCGCACTTCGGGCAGGTCGTCTCCACGAACTCCCGGATTCCGGCCAGGGGGCTCTCGCCGGTCTCGGTCGGCTTGTAGCTCGGAACATCGGGCAGCCGCACCGGCAACTGGTCCACGGGGACAGGGACCTCCCCATCGACGGGGCAGTGTACGATCGGGATCGGGGCGCCCCAGAAGCGCTGGCGGGAGATCAGCCAGTCGCGCAGCTTGTAGGTGACTGTCGCACGCCCGATTCCTTTCTCCGAAAGCCATTGCGCCACGCACCGGACGGTTTCCTTCTTGTACGGGAGGCCGTCGAACGGACCCGAGTGCACGAGGACGCCCTGGTCGATGGTCGCGTGCGTCATGCTCTCGCCGGTCAATTCCTCGCCGGGCTGCTGATAGATGGGCACGATCGGCAGGGCGAAGGTGCGGGCAAATTCGAAGTCGCGCTGGTCGTGCGCCGGCACGGCCATGATGGCGCCGGTGCCGTAGCCCATCAGGACATAGTCGGCAATCCAGATGGGAATCTGCTCTCCATTGACCGGGTTGGTGGCGGTGGCGCCGAGAAACACCCCCGTTTTTTCGCGGCCTTCCGCCTTGCGGTCCATCTCGGACGCCTTGCCTGCCCGCGCCACGTACTCGGTGACCGAGTCCTGCTGGCCGGGTGTCACCAGCTCCGCGACCAGCGGATGCTCCGGCGCCAGCACCATGAATGTGGCGCCCCAGAGCGTGTCGGGGCGGGTCGTGAAAACGGTGATGGTGTGGTCGCCCGCTTGAAAGTGGACCTCGGCGCCCTCGCTGCGGCCGATCCAGTCGCGCTGCATCATCTTGATGCCGTCGGGCCAGTCGATATCGTCGAGGTCTTTGAGGAGCCGGTCGGCGTACTCGGTGATGCGGAAGTACCACTGAGGCATCGGCTTTTTCTCGACCGGTGTCTTGCAGCGCTCGCACCGTCCGTTGACCACTTCCTCGTTGGCGAGCGCGGTCTTGTCGAACGGGCACCAGTTAACCGGTGCGTTCTTGCGGAACGCCAGTCCCCGGTGGTAGAGCAGCAGGAACAGCCACTGGGTCCAGCGGTAATAGTCCGGGTCGCTCGAGTTGATCTCGCGGTCCCAGTCGTACGCCATCCCAATCAGGCCGAGTTGTCGACGGTACGTCGACGCGTACTCCTTGACCATGGGGCCCGGATGGCGCGCCCGCTTGATCGCCTCGTTCTCGGCCGGAAGCCCGAAGGCGTCCCACCCCATCGGGTGCAGCACGTTGTAGCCGCGCATCGATTTGTAGCGCAGAAAGGCGTCGTTCGGGGCGTAGTTCTTGAAGTGTCCCACCGAAAGTCCGGCGCCGGAGGGGTAGGGGAAGAACTCGAGTCCGTAGAACTTCGGCTTTGCGGGGTCCGGCTCCGCCCGGTAAAGCCTGGCCTCGCTCCAGCGCGCCTGCCACTTCTTCTCGATCTCACGATAGTTATATTTCTCGTCCAACGACATTGTCTGGCTGCCTTCATCTGAATGTTGGCGTGATTATACCTGATGAGGCCGATTCGCATCGGAGAAGGAGGATCGCCGCGGCGCTCCATAACACATGGGGAGGCGATCGGGGGCATCCCACCTGGCATATCCGCGCGAAACGACATCCTCGTCTGACGCGTTTAGGGGTGTGTCATGTGCCGTCGGAAGGGGTTGCGTCGTGGGGATCACGCAGGTGTATATCGTGCTGGGCGGGTTGCTGGGTGTGGACATCACGCTCGTGGTAGGAGTGTGCCACGGGCCCTGGTGGGTTGCGGGCGCGCTGGGTTATGGCTTGCTGGTGTGCGCGTGGATAACCTATCTCCACTGGCAGGTGCGCCATCCCGAGTGGTGGGCGCCGTGGGACGAGGGACTGCCGCAAGTCATGAGAATGATGAACGCCTTCGTGCCGATTGCCATCGTCTTTACCTTCTTCCTGGTGCTTGCCCCCGCGTTTATCAGCGCGCGCCAGAAAATGCTCTGGCGGCGCCACCACCATCATGGGATCGCGGCCGCAGTTGCGCCACGGCACGCCCAATCGGTTCCGTGGGAAGGTCGTTCAACATGTTACCGACCAGAGGACACCATCCGGACCTGCGTTGACCACCGGAGTTGAGCCAAGGACCGCTTGCTTGCCGCCGCAGGCGTGAATGTGGCCGCAGACCACAAGCAGCGGGTGTGTTTCCAGGACGGCGTCCCGTACGGCCGTGCTGCCGTTGCTCTGGCCGCTTCCGGACGTGTCGACGGCTCCCTTCGGCGGGGAATGGGAGATGAGGACGCACGAAGGCGGGCAATTCGACAGCATTTCTGCCGCGTGGTGCTCGGAGAAATCCCAGCTCCACGGACCGAAGGGCGTGACGGGTATGCCGCCGCCGATTCCGAAGAAGGTGACTGGCCCGATCTGCGCGGATGTGCCATGGAGCACAAGGGCCGACGGCCAGTCCCGGCAAGCATGCCGAAGCTCCTCAAGCGACTCATTGTTGCCGGGAACGAGGATCGACGGCCGCTCGATCTTCCGCAGGATTTCGATGCAGGTCCCAATGTTGCGCCGCGCCTGGGCGAAGTCGCCGGCGCCAATCACTACGTCCACATCGGCCGCCCTGACAACCAGGGCCTCTGCAGCTTCGCGGCTGCAGTGGAGATCGCTAAAGAGCAGGAGACGGACAACGGTCATGGGGAGATCCCTTTCCGATTCTGAGATTACACGAGCCACGCGGTGAAGCGGCGTGTCCCAACTCCCCCTGGGGCAGGGCCGGTGTTGGGACAGGCGCCGCTTCCACCAAAGTGACGTGGATGACAGACGACATAGAGACCACCTACTTCACGGCTGGGGCCGGTGCGGGCGGTACCGTCGGCGCCGGCGGGGCAGGGACGATGTGGACTGCGACTCGGGTTGCCAGCCACGATCCTTCCGGGGCGTTCGATATCGCCGAGCAGAGCGAGGCTACCGCGGGATCGTCCGGCGACGGGTCGGTGGGGCCTCTTCCGATGAGCTTGACCGGGACGGACGGGTCCATCGACAGATCCGAAGCCGGCATCGCCGAATCGGAAACGGTCCGGTGCACCAGGACAATGTAGTCGCGGTCCACCGGAACCGTGGTGGAATCGGCGACGAGCGGACTCGATTCCGGGACGAGAACCGGGTGGCCCGGGGCGATTACCGACTGGTGGCCGGCGTCGGGCGCCACGATCTCTCGAGTGGCGCCATCCGGGTCGATGCCGAGAACGTAGACTACGCCGGGATCCCCGCTGTCGATGTTCAGGCGATACGGTTGGCCGGCCGGAACCTGCCCGGGTGTCGATGCGGCATCCTGCTGGAGCGTCACGTTCAAGTGGCTAACCGATGCACTTTTTGCGACCAGGGCGCCGAGCGTGTCGCGGTCGACCGCCGACTCGCCGCCGAGAATGGCCACGATCAGGCGGTCGCACAGTTCCGCGACTGCTCCCTGCGGGTCTACGCCGCGATTGTCCGAAAGGTTGCCGGTGAGGTAGCGCAGCGTATCCGCTTCCGCGACCCAATCCGCGAGAAGAACGCGCGGCTTGCCCGCCAGGTAGAGGCGCAGGGCGCAGACGTAGGCGCCGCCGTCGCGCGCCGTCGATGCGATGTGCGAGAGGTCTCCTTCGACAATCATCTGCGGCGCCGTTCCGGAAGTGTCTCCGGGCGCCGGCGGGTCGGTCAATATGAACCGCCCGCCGGATTTGCTCTCAAGGGTGGAGCGAACCGCCTCGGTAAATCGCACGTTCAGCCGGCGGCCGTCCGCGCCGGTCCCCAACCCTCCGGCGTCCGTGATCTCCGCGACTGCAACTACCGGCCGGCTCCCTGTCGCATTTTGGGCCGAGCAGCATATCTGCAGGCAGCCGGCGAGCGCGACACACGCTATCGGAGCGGCCCGGCAAAATCGCGGTGTCCGCGCCGGAACGAAGCGACGGGGGCGGACATTACGCCCTCCGCAAGGAGCGTCTGCCTGGGCTCTCATTTGCCCGCCTCCACGACCTCGAAGATGATGTCCGAGGTGTAAAACGAGGGAGATGAAGGTGCGGGCGCCGGCGCGGGCGCATCGTTGTCCGATGCCACCACGAAGTCCCGCGTGGCGACCTTCGAAAAGACACGCTTCAGCTCACGGGAGTCCGACACGTTGCCGTCCGGGAAATGCGACAGCAGGGTCTGTGCCGCGTCGGCCGAGGTGAAGAGAATTGCCTTCAGCCGTTCTATGCCCGCTCTATCCGCCCAAAAATAGCTACCCGCGGCAGGAAGCTGCACGGTGGGGTTATCGGACGTTACGTGGGCGGCCTCGACGTCACGGGTCGCGGGATAGCGAAGGTAGATCTTTCCGCTCGTCCCATATTCCAGGACGGCCAGGTAACCCCCATTGGGAGCGGTGATTTTCAGCGTGCAGTGCTCGCCGACCTTGATCGGATTGCGGTTCGGGGTCAGTATCACGTCGACTTGAGACGAGTCGGCATGGTCTCCGTTGAAGTCGTCCCAGAGCGTGTGGGCCGGAGTTGGTGCGGGTGGTGTGACGATGGCCGGCGCGACTGGTGGCGGCGGAGTAACCGGCGTCGGCGGCGTGACATTGGCTGGCGTTACGGCCGGCGTTGGGGCCGGTGCGGGTTCGTCTTGCCCGAACAGTCCCCGGGTTACGCAACTCGGTGAAAGAGTTGGGTGCTGCCGATCGTCCGAATAGTCGAGGACCGGTGCGCTCACCCGCTCCTGCAAGTGTCCCCAGGTGTCGTTCGCGCTGCTGAGCTGCGAGGTCAGGTAGTACGTGAAGACGCCGTCGGGCTTGCCATTGATATCGTCTTCCAGCGCTTCCTCATTGTCTCGCGCCGCGGCGAAGTAGCAGATGTTGCTACCGGACGTCTGGTTCGTGTTCAGCGCGTGCATATCATCCTGATTGTCGACGGCAACGACAAGGTCTTTCGTGCCGCGCGCATGCAGGTGATGGTGGTAGTAGCGCGAGCGAAGCGTGCGCCGGCCGAGCCCTTTGAGCGACCGCGTCATGCCGCCCGAGAAACAGGAGTCGAGGATGACCGATGTATTCGCGGCTCCGACTTCCTGTACCGCGGTCTTGAGGTCATCCGCGGTGATATCGTTGGTCTCGGCGCCATCCAGCGTGTCCGACGGCAGGATAGCGGCCTTGCCATCCGTAAGCTGCGTGCCGTGGCCCGCGAAATAGAACGCAAATCGGTGATTTCCGCCCGAGTCGTTCCTGGCGGCCGCAATCGCGTCGAGAATGCCTTGACGGGTCGCCTGATCGTTGGTCAGCAATTTGACATCGAAGCCGAAGCTCTTGAGTTTGTCGGCCATTGCCTGGGCGTCGTTGACGCACCCATGCAGGCTGTCTTCGGCGGCAAGGTTCGTATAGTTGTCGACGCCAACGACAACCGCCTGATCGGCCCGCGCGGCAGCCGGCATTGACAACGCCGCGGCAATGCACAAGCCATTTATCCAGTTTCCAGTACGCAAAGCACTTTCCTCCCTCGGTATCTTTGTAAGACCATGCTCATTATGGATTAGACGCCGCCCTGGTACGACGAATTGCGCGGGCGGCGCCTTATTTTTTTGCGAACAACGGCCTCGTTGATCCCGAGGGCAACTCAATGCGCGGAGGAGCGACGCAGACCCTTGCTTACATGACGGCGGTGTCACCCCGGTCGCCGGTGCGGATGCGGACGGCTTCGATGACGGGGGTGACGAATATTTTGCCGTCGCCGATTTCGCCGGTGTGTGCCGCCGTCTCGATGGCCGAGACCAGACGTTCCCACTCGTTGTCGGGGGCTACCACGATCACCAGGATCTTGGGCAGCAGGTTGATCTCATATTCCGAGCCGCGGTAGTGCTGGGTGAACCCCTTCTGCTTACCGGCCCCGGATATCTCCATGACAGTGATGCCGCTGTGGCCGGCATCCTCAAGCGCCAGTCGAACGTCCTCCAGCTTGCCGGGACGGATGATCGCCTCGATTCGTACCATATTGTACTGACTCCTTTCTCCGCTATTTCAACCCGGCTAAGGCGGGTGCGCCAGATTCGTCATGCGAGTAACCGACCTCGCCGTGCTCAGTGACGTCGAGACCGAACTCCTCCTGGTCCGGGGTGGCGCGTAATCCGCCGGCAAGCCATGCGGTGACCCGGGCGACGATGAACGTGAAGATGGCGGCCCACGCAATCGCGGTGACAACCGCGATGGCCTGACGTCCGAACTGCGCGGGATTGCCGTTCAAGAGCCCGTTGGCCGCGGCAGGATTCACGGCCAGGGTTGCAAAGAGGCCGGTGGCGAGCATGCCCCACATTCCGGAACAACCGTGCACCGCGAAGACGTCGAGGGAATCGTCGTAACCCAGCTTGTTCTT